>CAZVAR010000005.1:0-63910 GCA_964625225.1 uncultured Alphaproteobacteria bacterium
CCGACCGACAGCATGTACCGGTAGAAGCCGACATCATTGATGGTCCCCAGGACCACCACCTTGGTTTCGGCTTCGAGCATGCCGATCAGTGCCTTGATGTCGGCGACCGGATCGTCGGAATCCGAGATATCGACCATCAACACCTTGGGCGGGTCCACGATCGCGAGCGCCCGCGCGGCCGCGGAGACACCGCCGGCCTGGATCGAACTGTTCGGCCAGCCGCGCTCGGCGGCCACACGGGTGATGATCTCCCGCGTGACGTCGTCCGCGACAAAGGCGCTCAATGGCTCCCGATCGGCGTCGGGCCCTTCGGCCGAGGCCGTCATTGCGCGTCCGTACATCAATTCCCTCCCGAGGTGGTCATGATGTTCATGCCTCCGCTCCCGGCCGCTCCGCCATCCTGTCCGGGCGTCTCGCCCTTGCGATAGCGCTCGATGGCAAGCGCCGCTCGTGCCGCGTCGGCCGGTCCCATCGGCTCGCTGCGAACGAGATCTCCCGGATCGGCGAGCATCTGGCCGAAGGCGAGTGCCGTGGCGCAGCCGAAATTGCTCGATTGCGTATTGGTGAAATCGGACGAGGACGGCTTCCGCCAATCGGGACATTGCGGTGGGATGACCGCGAAGCGGCCGACATACACCGTCGCCACCCGCGGGTCGGACGGCCTCTCCGTCTGCACCGTCGGATCGTGCGTCATGCGCCGGACGACGATGCCCCGAGCCGTCAGATGACGGTGCAGGATTGCATAGCGTTGTGCTGCGAGTTCTCGGCCGGTGACCGCAGGGTCGATATCGATGAATATCTGGGCACTCGCCGCGTCGGCGTAGGTTGCGAGAAAGCGGTCGAGCGCAGCCAGCTCACCGGCTACGGGGCGGTCGCTGCCGACGGCGAACTGCACCGGGTGGCGGTCGACCCGCCATTCGACCCGATTGACTTTCGGCTCGACGTACACGGCTTCGGGATGCAGCGGCTCCCGGGAGCAGGCCCCGAGCGTCGCGCCCAACAGCAGTGCTGCGACGGTCGTGGAGAAGCGTCTAGTGCGGAACATCATTCCCTACTCCAGGATGAATCCCATGGGGCCGACGAGACGCCGACCGGCGACCAGGTTCCGATCGGAAGCCGCCCGAGCGCCGAGTATGGTCTCCACCGAGGAGGCGGGCTGGGTGGGGCGGCCACCCATGTCCTGCCAGCCCCTCACACCGAAGATTCGTTCGGCGTCGTTCGGTGGGACCAGGCCATCGGTCGGCAGCGCCATCTGGGCTGGCGGAAGCACCGGCTTCACCAGATAGGGCGTGACGATGATTACGAGCTCGGTTTCACCGCGGCGAAAGACGTCCGACCGGAACAGCGCACCGAGAACGGGCAGGTCACCGAGGCCCGGAAACTTCGACAGATCCTGATTGGTGTTCGACGACAACAGACCGGCGATGGCAAAGCTCTGTCCACTGCCGAGTTCGATTGTCGTTTCCGCACGGCGAGTAGCGAGAGCCGGGATGACAAAGTTATTCAAGGTGACCGCCCCGGCCGCAGTGAGTTGGCTGACCTCGGGCTGCACATTCAGATTGATGCGGCCGTCGGCCAGAATTGTCGGCGTGAAGGTCAGACTGACACCGAATTTCTTGTAGGTGATCGTAACCGTGTCGTCGCCTTGGGGCACCGGGATCGGAAATTCGCCGCCGGCGAGAAAGCTGGCGGTCTCGCCGGACATCGCCACGAGGTTGGGCTCGGCCAGGACCGTCAGCACGCCTTCGCTTTCGAGTGCGTCCACGACGACATTGAGATCGAGGTCGCCCGTGCTCACCGAGCCGATCAGATTGTTGACGCCGTTGGTCCGCGTCGCGATCGCGCCACCGGGGAAGAGCTGGCCGGGAAGCACGGTCGACATGCCCTGCGCGATGCCGAAGCGGAAGTCGCCCACGCTCAGCAGCGCATCCCAGTTGATGCCGAAGCGCTTGGTAACCTCCCGGTTCACTTCCGCCACCCGGACTCTCAGATTGACCTGGTTCGGCGCCGCAACCCTCATCCGGTTGATGAGCTGGTTCTCATCGGAGACGAACCCGGCAGCGATCCGGCGGACCTCCTCGGCGGCCACCGCCGACGGGACCGTGCCGCTCATGACCAGCGAGCCATCCACGGTCTCCAGCGTCACACCGCCCTGAGGGATGGCGTTACGGATGGCCGCCGAGAGACGACCGACATTGTGGTTGACCCGAACGGGCATTCCAGCGATCACCCGATCATCGCCGTCAACGGCGAATAGCGAGGTCTCACCCGGCTTCTTGCCGAAGACATAAATGATCTGGGGCGACTTGACCTGAACGTCGGCGACTTCGGGGTCGGCGACGAACACGCTCGAGGCCGGCCGGTCCAATCGCACCAGCCTACCCTGATGGAGTTCGAGCGAGAGGGTCGGGCCGTTGGCATCGATGATCCGTGCCGCCAGCGCCGGCAGTGTGATCGCAGCGAAGGCAATCGCCAGGGCGATTCCCAGAAGTTTGACAAGTTTCATGCGCGTGCTCCTGGTGCAACGACGGGCCGCGTCATCAGAAGGTAACCTGTTGCAAGTCTTTCCCGCGGACCACGTCGACTTGGCGGCCCTTCGAGCCCCTGCCCTTCCGGCCCGGGTCGTCGAGGAGCATGCTGACGTTACTGTCCAGGGTATAGCTGCGGCCGGTCCGCTCATCTTGCGGCACGACCGGAGTAGCCACGGCATCCGCTACTGCCGTCTCCGCCGCTCCTTCCGTCGGCCCCGGAATCTGGATGCTGCGGAGGCTGAGTGACAGGCGTCCGAGCTCCGTCACGACGGATAGTATCTCCGCCTCTTTCGGCGTGACCTCGAGCGTCGCGGTCTTCGCCACCACGCCGGCACTGCCGTCCTCGTGATCGGTCCGCTGATCCGTCGCCAGGACCCGGATGTTCTCGAGCACGGTTTCGCTTGCCCGGCGAACGCGCTCGTCTTGACCGCCCTCGCCGTTGATTGTGTGAGTCAGAATGACGTCCACCCGATCACCGGGAAAAATCAGGCCGGCGATGCCCGAGGTCGCGTTGACCGGTACTGAGATCGCGCGCATGCCCGGCGTCAGGATGGCGGCAAGAAAGCCGCGGTCACCCGGCCGAACGATACGGCTCTCTACGATCGGCTCGCCGGAGGCGATCCCGGTGCGGACGACACTCCCGATCACCGACTGCATGCCGTCCTTGTCCTTCACGGCATAGCCCTCTGCGATCGACTCGGCGGGCCAGGCCTGCCAGCGCACGTGCTGGGGCTTGATGATCATTCCGGCGGGGAGACCCTCGGCCGCGACAAGCACTTCCGGCATGGGCGGAGGCGGCGGCACGTCAATTGTCGGCGCTGCCGCGGCCGCGGCACGCTCCGAGGCGACCCAGCTCCGTACCATCATTGTGGTGCCGATAGCCGAGATGAAGGCGATGAATGCCAGGATGGCTACACGCGCGGACATGCCTGAAATCTCCTTGACCGGCGCCTTCAGCGGGCCAGTAGTAATTGCAGCGCCACAACGCACCCACCGGCGGAGATTGCGACGCCATACGGAATGTTCGTGCGCGACGGCACGCAGGCCGGAGACGATGCTGGCGCGGTGACACGCCATCCGGATGTGATCCGGGCCAGGCAGGGCTTGGCGAGCGCAACGATCCCCAGCAGTCCGCCGGTGACTCCGGTGACGAACAACAGGGTGGGAAGCAGCACCGGCCCCGCCCACAGCGACGCCGCCGCAAGCAATTTCACGTCGCCGCCGCCAAACCAGCCGCGCGAGAAGGCAAAGGCGCCGGCGAGGAACGTGGCCACCGCGATTGCCAGTGCGACCGGCCAATCGACCGGCTGCGGCGCGCTCAGTACATATGCGGGATAGAGGAGCGCGATACTGAGCGAGACCCGGTTCGGGATCACGAAGCGTCGAAGATCACTGATGGCCGCCCAGACGAGCAGGGCCGCAAGGGCCTGTATCAGCAGCACGTCCATCCAGGGTATGACTGCCATCCCGCGAGTCCCAGCCAAGTGTCCGGAGCGGCCGGCGGGTGCGCATCCTCGTGGAGACGAAGCCGTAACCGCCAACCTCGTCGGATTTATCGGAAAGTAGTGAAAAACCGGTGAACCGCTTTCATTCAAACACCCCATGACCCCCGGGTTTGTCTAAATGCGAAATGTGATCTCCAAGAATGCCGACCGAGGCACCAAGCAATTGAGGAACCCGGTAGTCAAAAAACCATGGTGCGGCACCTGGACCGGGCGATCGCCTCTTCGCGATTCGCCCGACCAGCGTGCCGCACCGGGAACGGTGTTGCTGTGGCGACCGAGTCCTATCAACCGCCGGCGCCGGAACCCGTCAGCGCTTCCGTGATCTCGTTGAACTGGTCGTTGATGCCGTTGCCGAGCGACTGCAAGCCGACGATCAGCGCGACCGCGATGAGCGCGGCGATCAGGCCGTACTCGATCGCGGTGGCGCCGCTCTCGTCCCGCAGCAGCTTCCGAAAAGTGGTGACCATTCCTCGTCTCCTAGGTTGAGGGGAACACTGTCCAAGCTAGGCGCAGCCGATGAACAACCCGTAAACGGGCGATGTAGCTGTCCCACTCATCGACCCGAAAACTCCGGGCGACCGCAGAGATTGCGCGTACAAATGATGGCTTACGCCAATTGCGCCGACCATCCGTGCTAAACCTGGCCGCGACCTTATTTCGACGTATCATGAATTCGTCGCCGTCCAAGAGACGGAACACAGCTTCTCATCCAGGCCGCTTCCCGGGTGACTCCGTTGACCCTTGAGCCGGAGCGCGCCAAGCGTCCGCCGCAAAGGCAGAGCTGGATCGATCCACGGACAGGCTGGCGGGACCGCCACGACGTGGCACGATCAGGCCTGCCGGCGCACCAGACCAATTTCGAGGCCCTCGCGCGGACTCAGCCGATGCCGCTCGCGCGTCTCCACCGCCAGGACGATCGGCACGGGCACAGCACCGAAGCCACCAGAAATCGCAGCACGCCCACCGGATTTGGTCGGATCCCGCTCGGCTCTTCGAGCACCCCTGATCCCCGCCACTGCCGCACCATGGTCGGACGCCCGGCATCGTCCTGTCCGATGGCGCACGGGATTACGGCGACGTCATTCTCGACCCCATGGCGTCCGACGACTACCGGCTCCGCGCTAAGGATCCCGGCCAGCGAACCGCGCGCCGGACGCATCTGCCCTGTCAGGCGACCATGTCGGGCAGCCGCGGAACTCGTTCGGGTAGCCGCAGAACTCGGCCTCTGGTCGAGCAGCGGGGTGTCGCCCCGGGGCGGCGACGACGACGAGGACCATCATCACCAGAAGCCTCAGCGCAAAGTCGATGACGGCCATGCTGCGCCGATCGTCCCGCAGGCGCACGATTGATCGAAGAACCGATCGCCACCCTGGCACGAAACGCCCGGGTACCCGAGGCGGCGGGCTTGAACTGGCGATCGCGGAATGTGTTCGCTACCCGAGGTTGATGGAGCGAGCCGGACGGCAGATTCCGGTCTCCCCCGGCAGCCGCTGCGCGCCGATGTACCTGCGGCGTTCTCCGAGCCAGGCTGGCGACGGGTGGCATCCGATCGTCATCGCGACTTCCGCCGAGATCTCCGCGACTTCCACCGCTGCCGTTCTCTCACGTATCCGGAGCGATCGCCGGAAGTTCGCCCGTCCGGCCGCGGTGAATGCTGGTCTTCACGATCGTGTCGTTAGGCAGCATGAACCCGAAAAGGCTTTGCCGGTGATAGAAGATTTCGACGGCGACCACGGTTCGACCGGCAGCGATTGTGAGGTCGGCCGGCAAGTTCGCGACCTGCCCCGGCGTGCCGATCCGGCTCTGCTCATCGAGCGTTCCGGTTCCACGCTCCTGCCAGAGCACGCGGCGCACACCTCCGGGTTCGCCGCCGATACCGGTAATGATCACGGTTCCGTCGTTCGCAAAGTCGTCCTGGTTAATCAGCCGGCTGGCTGCATCGAATACTGTCGCGAGCCTGTTCGCCGTCAGACTGGTCTCGTGCGTGATCAGGTCGCCGATGCGAGACGCTGCCGTACTTAGCCGTTGATTGATCAGAAGACGCTGTCCGAGTTCGCCGACTCCCATCATGAGGACGATCACGACCGGTGCCAGGATGGCAAGCTCGGCCGCGGCGATGCCGCGCCGATCCTCGATACAGCGGAACCGAGGCACAGAGAGCCGGTACGACATTTGCGCCTCCCACCGCGTCAGTTGATTGTGCCAAACGGCTCGTTGCGAACCGCAAGGCTCGCCGTAAGGCTCATCCCGGCGTCGCCGAAGAACTTCCCGATCAACGGTGTGACCCCGTCCCAGGGATAGGTCAGCCGATAGACGACGACAGCATCCGGACCGCCGAACCCAGGCACCCCTTTGTCCGGCTGGTCGATATCGGAAAAGCTCGTGTAGGATGTTGCCGAAATAGACAGCTTCTCGGGCTGGAGAAGCCCGAAAGCCTGGGAGCTGACGAACTGCCGGATGTAATCTTCGCGCGAAGACCCGTCCGGCGCGAATCCGGTTGTCCCGAGCCGCGAGACCTGCAGCGCCGCGGAGTCGAGAAGCCCCTGCGCGGTCAGCATCATTCCGAACTCCAGCACGACCAGTATCACGGCCATCAGAACCGGAAGCACCAAGGCGAACTCGACGACCGTGGCGCCGGATCTATCGCCAACGAGCGGGCCCCGGGGTTCCGTTACGCTCATCCTCATCGTCAGGCCCCGACCATGCTGCACGCGCCCCGATTTGTCCGAACGGTTCGATCGGCAACGGGGCGTTCGACGGGTCGAAGGCGCCTGCCAGCGCTCGTGCGATCGCAGGATGGCGCTCTCGTGCGTCGGGCCGGGTCACATTGGCACGACGCCAGCACCAACTCCGCCCCCGAACGGTTCCCGTGATCGATCACCCCAAACGGCATACGGATCGAATTTGGGGGAAATCGGTTAAAGGCCGGCTAAGGCGGTCGGTTAATCAGGCGCTTGGGGCCGGGACGGCAGGGTCGCTGCGCCCTACTCCCGCTTCGGCCCGGCCACGATGCGCTGATCGTGCAACGCGCCGATTTCGTGGCTCGGCAGTCCCAGCAGGTCGGCGAGGATCTCGTCCGTATGCTCCCCCAGTCGCGGCGCCGGGCGCGGAGGAAGGCGCTGCAGCCCGACGAAGTCGAGCGGCGTGCCGGGGACCGGGTAGCGGCCGATGCCCGGCTGCTCGATTTCGGCGAAAAGTGGATTCTCCCTTACCGAGGCCCGATCCTCTTCGACGAGCTGCCGGAAGGTCTGATAAGGTCCCCAAAGCACATTGGCCGAATCGAATGCCTGCCGCACCGTTTCAAGGCTCCGTTCAGCAACCCAGGGCGCAATTGCTTCGACGAGCGCAGCCCGTGCCCGAAACCGGTCCCCTTCATTCTCGAGATTCACGCCCAATCGGGCTTCGATCTCGGCGAAACGGTCGGCCAGCCCGGTCGCCGCCTTCAGCGCGTGGAGCTGCCGGGTCGTGAAAATGCACACCATGATGTGCCGGCCATCGGCGGTTCTGAAGTCGTGGCCAAAGGTCCCGTAGATATGGTTGCCGAGCCGCTCCCGCTCCTCGCCGTTGATCTCAACTTCGCCGATATAGCCGAGCGTGCCTGTGGTCGCGAGGGCGACATCGAGTAACGGCAGGCGGACGAACTGCCCCTCGCCCGTTTGTCGCCGACGCCGTTCCGCCGCCAGGAGACCGGTTGCGGCGGTAAGCCCCGTCGCCACGTCCCACGCCGGGAGCACCTGGTTGACCGGCCCGTCATGGTCGGCCGGGCCGGTCACCATCGGAAATCCGACGGCCGCGTTCACGGTGTAGTCGACCTGCGGTGCGCCGGTCCTCGTCCCGAGAATGGCCAGCATGATGAGATCCGCGCGTCGCTTGCGCAGTTCCTCGTATCCGAGCCAGCCACGCACCGGCAGGTTGGTGAGAAAGATGCCCGCATCCGGCCCCGGCGCAGTGATCAGGGCAGCGATGATCTCGCGCCCGCGCGGCGACTTCAGATCGACCGCAATCGATCGCTTCCCCTTGTTCAGCCCGGCCCAGTAAAGGCTGGCGCCATCGCGCGTCACGGGCCAGCGGTCCGCATCGAGTCCGCCTTCCAGCGCATCGAACCGGATCACGTCCGCCCCGAGCTGGGCCAGCGTCATGCCGCCCAGCGGCGCCGCCACGAAGGCCGAGCCTTCGACGACGCGCAATCCCTTCAAGAGCTCGTACATACTGCATTCTCCCGCCGTCGGTGCCGGCTTGCGACGGGCGGGATAATGCTACGGACGGGCGTTGCCCGAAAGGGCATCGCGCGGTTCTGCCGAAGCACTCCGGCAGGCCATGCGAGTGGCGCACATATCGATCGCATCGCCGCGGGGACAGCGCGGTCCGCGGCGGCGTCGACGCTGCGGGGACCCGGCGCGCTGCCCGGGTCCCCTGCCTTCGCACCGGCGGTGATCGCGACCGCCGAATGTCAGCTGCCGATCTCCCCGCTGACGACGGGCCCGAACAGTTCCCACTTCTCGCCGTCGAAGCGAGCCATTTGCTCCTGCTCGATTGGGAAATAGTCGTTCGGGCCGGTATTGATCTTGATCCCCGGAAGCATCATGCCGAGCTGGAGATCCCGGAGATTGGCGGCTTGCTTCATGATGTTCTCACGAGTCAAATCGTCGCCTGCCTGCCGTAAGACCTGCTCCAGCGTCTGCGAAACGAGATACCCGAAGACGGTGAAGGTGCTCTTCTTGTCACCGTCGGGATAGTACTTATCCATGAACGCCGACCACTCCTTGTAGGCCGGATCGTCCTGCCACTGCGGATCGGTCGGGTCCTTATGGTAGAAGACTGACAGAATTCCCTTGGCGTTCTCCAGCCCGGCCGGCGTCAGGACCGCGCCCACCGAGTTCGAGACGCTGTTCAGGAAGTGTACCGGCTTCCAACCGATCTCGCCGGCCTTGCGGATTGCCTGCGCGGCGAATTTCGGCGTGGTCACATTGTAGAAAATATCCGCCCCGGACGCCTTGAGATTGATGATCTGCGAATCGACCGTCGGGTCGGCAGTCTCATAGGGCAGCTCGGCGACGATCATCTTCTCCGCCTTGTCACCGAGGCCGTCCTTCAGGCCTTTGACATAGTCCTTTCCGTAATCATCGTTCTGATAGAGGATGCCGATCTTGCCGTCCGGATGGTTCTCCAGGATGTATTTGGCGTAGATCCGTCCCTCGCTCTGATAGTTCGGCTGCCATCCCATGGTCCAAGGGAACTTTTCCGGTTGTCCCCACTTGGTGGCCCCCGTCGCGACGAACAGTTGCGGCACCTTCTTCGCATTCATGTATTTGTGAATGGCCGAATTCGTCGGTGTGCCGAGCGGTTGGAAGATCAGAAGGACCTCGTCGCTCTCCACCAGTTTGCGCGCTTGCTCGACCGTCTTAGGCGGGCTGTAGGCGTCGTCGTAGGAGATGAAGTTGATCTTGCGCCCGTTGATGCCGCCCTTCTCGTTGAGCATCCGGAAGTAGGCGGCCTCCGTCTTGCCGATGGTGCCGTAGGCGGAGGCGGGGCCGCTATACGGCATGATGTTCCCGATCTTGATCTCGGTATCGCTGGCGCCGGGGCCGTATCTCTTCTCCTGCGCGGTGACACCGGACGCAAGCAGCGCCGCTCCCGCAATTGCCGTCAGGGACAGGAAGAACCGTCGTGCCAATCGCATTGCTTCCTCCCGAATGCGCGTTGGATCCCACTTATTGTCTCCGTACGAGCCGCTCATAGACCCAGCGGACGAATCCGGCGGCGCCGGACGGCATCACGTAGATCAGCAGGATGAGCATGACGCCATAGACGGCCCATGCCAGGCCCTTCGAGATCTCTTCGGCGAAGTTCGGAACGAAGAGGACGAAGGCTGCACCGAAAATGGCTCCCGGAATCGAGGCGACGCCGCCGACCACCAGGCCGACCAGGAAGCTGACCGATAGAAAGAAGGTGAAGCTGTCGGGCGCCACGAACTGGATGACGATCGCGCCGAGGGCACCGGCGACACCCGTATACAGCGCACTCACCCCGAAGGTCAGGGACTTGTACAGGGCGGTGTTGATCCCCATCGACTTAGCCGCGATCGGGTTGTCCCGGATCGCCATCATCGCGCGACCCGTACGGCTGCGAACGAGGTTCGCGGCGCAGGCGAACATCACCAGCAACACCGCCAGCGTAAAGAAGTAGAGCCACTGATCCTGGCTGAGCGGCAGGCCGAACGGCGCATCGGGCTTGAGGATGACGATGCCCTGCACGCCGCCGGTCCAAGGTTCGAGCGGCCCGAACTTCAGGATCTGCGGCGTCGCGACCGCCAGCGCGAACGTGGCCAGTGCGAGGTAAAGCCCCTCGAGCCGCAAAG
Organism: uncultured Alphaproteobacteria bacterium; assembly: GCA_964625225.1. Taxonomy (GTDB): domain Bacteria; phylum Pseudomonadota; class Alphaproteobacteria; order JAJUGE01; family JAJUGE01; genus CAZVAR01. The sequence goes on from CAZVAR010000005.1 coordinate 10,395, forward strand.
CCGGCAGGCCGAACAGGAACCCGACCACGAAGCACGTCACACCGGCCGCCGGCAGCGTCCAGTAATAGGCGACCTCCCATTGATCCATCAGGATCGCGGTCGTGTACGCGCCGATCGCGTAGAAGGCGCTATGGCCGAGCGAGAACTGACCATTGAACCCGGTCAGCAGGTTCAGGCCGAGAATGGCGATGGCATAGACCATCACCTGCGTGAGCTGGAAGACGGTGAAGTTGCCGAACAGGAAGGGCAGCACCATCGCGGCGGCCACGGCCGCGGCGATCAGGATCCGGCGCCATGCCGACTCCGACAATCCGGCAAAGCCGGCCGGGTCCGCCGCCGGCTTCATCGGCACGCTGTCCTTCGGCGCCATCGATCTAGACCCGTGTCACGGCGGTGCGGCCGAACAAGCCGCTCGGCCGGACCATCAGCACGGCGACGATCAGGATAAGCGCGATGGTCAGCTTGAGCTCGCTGCCCACGTAGGGAATGAACGTTCCGGCCAGGTTCTCGACCACCCCGACCATGAAGCCCCCGACCACCGCGCCGCCGGGACTGTTGAGGCCCCCGACCACCGCGCCCGCGAAGCCGTAGAGCAGTACGCCCAGCATCATGTTCGGCTCGAGAAAGACGATCGGCGCGATCATCATGCCCGCAACGGCACCGATCGCCGCCGCCATTCCCCATCCGAGCGCCACCATCCAGCCGACACGCACGCCGACCAGCCGCGCCGATTCCGGGTTCTGTGCCGCGGCGCGCATGGCGAGCCCGATACGGGTGTAGCGGAAGAAAAGGTAGAGCAAGGCCAGCATCACGAAAGTGACGGCAATCATCCCGGCCTCGTGCGTGCTGATCAATGTCTCACCGAACAACGGCTCGGGCGGAAACGGGCTCGGGAAAGCCTTGATCGTATACTCCCAGATGAAACCCGCGAGGCTGTTGAAGATCGAGAACAGCGCGATAAACACGACAATGTGGCTCAGCACCGGGGCGTCGTGGATCGGTTTGAAGACTATTCTCTCGATCAGAATACCGCCGATAAAGGAAATGCCGATCGTCAGGAGGAAGGCGATCCAGTACGGTGTTCCCCAGGTGATGAGCTGCCAGGCGATGAAGGTGGAGAACATCGCCATTTCGCCCTGGGCGAAATTGAAGTGGTCAATCGCCTGGTAGATCATTACCACGGCGAGCGCCATCGAGGCGTAAATGCCTCCCGTCGCCAGCCCGGCCAGGATCTGCTGGAGAAACAGCTCCATACCGCCTCCGCCTTAATATCCGAGGTAGGAGCGTCGAACGCTCTCGTCCTCGCGGATCGACTGCGAGGGGCCGCCCATGACCACGCGACCCGTCTCGAGCAGGTAGGCGTGATCGGCAAGGTCCAGCGCCAGCGTTGCGTTCTGCTCGACGAGCAGCATGCTCACCCGCTGTGCCCGGTTGATTTCCCGCAGGATCTGGAAAAGCTCCTGAACGAGCAGCGGCGCCAGTCCGAAGGACGGCTCATCGAGCAGCATCAGGCGCGGTCGCAGCATCAGCGCCCGACCGACCGCCAGCATCTGCTGCTCACCGCCGGAAAGGGTGCCGGCCTGCTGGCTCCGCCGCTCCTTCAGGCGCGGGAAGTGGTGGTAGACCATCTCCGTGTCGTCGGCGATTCCGGCCCGATCGCGGCGGCTCATTGCACCCAGCTGAAGGTTCTCCTCTACCGTCAGCCGGACGAAGGTTCCCCGGCCCTCCGGTACGTGGGCGATGCCGAGACGCACGATGTCCTCCGTGGCCCGGCCCAGCACGGGGCGGCCATCGAAGGCGACCGCGCCCGCGGCCCGGACCATGCCGCAGACGGCGCGCAGCGTCGTTGTCTTCCCCGCCCCGTTGGCGCCGAGCAGGGCCGTGATCCCACCCTCCTCCACCGCGAAGTCGAGGCCGTGGAGCGCCTGCGTCTGGCCGTAGAAGGCGCGCAGACCCTGCACTTCCAGCAGGGCGCTCATTGCGCGTCGGTTCCAAGATAGGCGCGGATGACCTCCGGGTCGCGCTGCACTTCAGCCGGCGTACCCTCGGCGATCTTCCGCCCGAAATCGAGCGCAACGACCTTGTCCGAAACCGACATGACCAGGCTCATGTGATGCTCGACCAGGAGCACGGTCGTGTCCCGGTCGTCGCGGATCTGACGGATCAGCCGGCCGAGTTCGGCAACCTCCTCATGGTTCAGTCCCCCCGCGGGCTCGTCCAGCAGCAGCAGGCTCGGCCGCGTCGCGAGCGCGCGTGCCAACTCCACCCGCTTCTGCGTTCCGAACGGCAGGCCCGCTACCGGGTGACTAGCGACCTCAGTCAATTCGAGATACTCGATCAGTTCCCAGGCGGAGCGTTCGATCTCGCGCTCGGACCTGCGGACCCAGGGCAGCTGCAATGCGTCGCTCAGATAGTCGCTGCGCGTGCGCGCGTGGCCACCAATCATCACGTTCTGCAGGACGGTCAGCGTCCGGAACAGGGCAAGATTCTGAAACGTCCGGCCGATCCCGATATCGGCGATCCGGTGCGGCTGGCGGTCGAGAATCGACCGCCCTTCAAACAGGATCTCGCCCTCGTTCGGCGTATAGAGGCGGCTGAGGCAATTGAACAATGTCGTCTTGCCGGCGCCGTTGGGACCGATCAGCCCCAAGATCTCCCCACGTGCGATCTCGAAGGAGATCCCGTCGAGCGCCACGATGCCGCCGAATCGCACGGCGACGTCGCGAACGACCAGGAGCGGCATGGAGGCCTGCCGGACCGCCGCGCCGGGGTACGGTGCCACCGAAGCCGCGTTTCCGGGCCGGTCAACCGACATCGGGACGACCGGGCGCAGTCGCGGCGTGAAGAGCGGACACGCGCAGCATCATCCTCCCATGCGGCCGATCGGACTGGACCCGGGGCCGGCGCCGTCGGTCTCTCGTTGCGCCCATTCTGGAACGGCCCCGGTCGTCTCGCAACCGCATTCCGAGTCGCGTACCGCGAACCGGGCTCGCAGAGCACCCTGCCGCGCAGCCGATGGGGATCTATGGGGGTTGATGGGGGTCTCATGGGGGTCGGGCTCCTCCCCTCGGACTGTGCCCCACAGGATCTCGGTTCCGATCTCGGCGACAGAGGAAGCCCCCCGACACCTCCGACCTGCTTGCGCCGCCCCCGGCCGTCCTCCCGCCTCCCCCGGTCATCGCCGCACCGGGACTCAATATTATTATTAGTTTCCTATCTTCAATCCCGTCACGGACCGCACACGGTGCCTTGCGGCCGGCGGCGGCTTCAGGCGATCGGCATCCTGGTCCCATTCGCAACTGCGGCACGCGGCTGGTTCAGCAGCAGTGTCGGCTCGGAAGCGCCTTCGCCGAGCGCCAGCCACTGCTGGAAATGGCGGATGGTATGCGCCAATCCGGCGCGCAAGTCGACGCGGGGCGTCCAGCGGAGAATGGCCTGGGCGCAATGGATGTCCGGCCGCCGCCGGCGCGGGTCGTCGGCCGGGAGCGGACGGAACTCGAGAGGCGAGCTGGACCCCGTCATCTCCTTCACCACGCGGGCGAGATCGAGCACGCGCACCTCCGCGGGGTTGCCGAGATTGATGGGGCCGGTCACGCGACCGTCGCACCCCATCAGCGCGATCAGCGCCTCGACGAGATCACCGACATAGCAGAACGAGCGGGTCTGGGTTCCGTCGCCGTAGACGGTGATCGGCTCTCCCTTGAGGGCCTGAACCACGAAGTTCGAGACGATCCGCCCGTCATTGTGATGCATGCGCGGGCCGTAGGTGTTGAAGATCCGCGCGATCTTGATGTCGAGCCCGTACCGGCGGTGATAGTCGAAGAACAAGGTCTCGGCACAGCGCTTGCCTTCGTCGTAGCAGGCGCGCAGCCCGATCGGGTTAACGTGTCCCCAATAGCCCTCGGGCTGCGGATGCACCTCCGGATCGCCGTAGACCTCGCTGGTGGAAGCCTGGAGGATGCGTGCGCCCCATCTCCGCGCCAGCTCCAGCAGGTTCAACGCCCCCAATACGCTCGTCTTCATCGTGAAGACCGGGTCGTACTGATACTGCATCGGAGAGGCCGGGCAGGCGAGATTGTAAATCTCGTCGACCTGCAGATCGAAGGGTTCGGTCACGTCGTGCCTTAGCACCTCGAACCGCGGGTTGCCCAGAAGGTGATGGATGTTGCGCGTCGTGCCGGTGAAATAATTGTCGAGGCAGATCACGGTATCGCCGCGGCCCAACAGCCTCTCGCACAAGTGCGAGCCGACGAAGCCGGCGCCGCCGGTGACGAGAATTTTCTTGCTGGCCTGCTTGCTCATGAGCTGCTCCTCGCAGGCTGAGCCTGCTCAGGACGTCGCGAGCGACTGGCGGAGAACATGCTCGGAGCGCACGGGCCCCACGGACTCCGCAGCGACGTGGCGATCAGCGGTTCCCCGACGAGCTTTGTTGGCAGGTAAACTTATGATTCACCTTCTGGTTCCTCGCTTCATCAATGAACGCCTCGAACTCAGCAGCGCGATGCGATGCCGTATGCGCCGAAAGCACACGCCGCCGCGCCGCCGCGCCGACGGCCCTGCGACGCTGTTCCGACAGGCCCCGGACCACCGTCAGGACCTCCTCGGCCGACCTCGCGATCAGAATCTCCGTCCCCGGTTCGAACAGCGTGTCGATACCGGGCCAGGCGTCGCTGATAATCGGCGCGCCGCAGGCCGCTGCCTCGAACAGGCGGACGCTGGGGGACCAGCCCGAGGCGACCATGTCAGCGCGGGTCAGGTTCAATGTGAAGCGCTGCCGGTTGTAGAAGGCCCGATGCTCGTTCGGCGGCAAATGCTCGATCCGTTCGACATTGGACGGCCACCCGATCCCGGGAGGATATTGCGGGCCGGCCACCACGAATCGCCCGCCGCGCCAGATGCGCGCAGGCTCGACGAGTAGCCGCTCGAGCTTCGGCTGCCGGTCCGGGCTGTACGTGCCGAGATAGCCCAGATCCCAGACCGGCTCCAGCGGGAGGGGGTGGTAGTCCTCGTCGTCCACAGAACAGTAGAGCGCCCGTGCCCGGCGGGCCCCGTAGTCGCGCTCCAGCCGCGGTAGTGTCGGCCCGCCGGTGAAGGACAGATAGAGATCGAACTCCGGAATCAGCGCAGGCGAGAGATACTCATGGTCGCCGCGGGCGAGCTTCGCGAGGGTCACCGGCGTGTCGATGTCGTAGAAGGCCGTCACGCCGCCGGCCGTCTCGATCGCCCATCGCGCGACCGCTGCGCCGTCCGGGACATAGGACCCGATCACCACCGCGTCCGCCCTCCGCACTGGCCCGGCATGGTGCTGCCGCAGCTCCTGCAAGTCGGAATAGAGGACCATCCGGCAATAGCGCGGCGCCGGCAGATCGCGGTGCGCGGCGTACCAAGGCACGTCCCGCTCGAGGAAAGTGATCGTGTGGCCGCGGGCAGCGAGCGCGCGTAGAAGGCTGCGATAGGTGGTCGCGTGCCCGTTGCCCCAGGACGAGGTGATCGACAGGCCGAGGAAGACGAGCGATAGCGGCACGTCAGCCTGCCTTTCGCGCCGGTTCGCCTGCCCCGGCATGCGCCGGCGCCTGCCCGGCGAGGACCGCTTCCACGAGCGCGGCGCGATGCGCGTAGGTATGCTCGGCCATGATCCGGCGCCGGGCCGCGGCGCCGATCGCCCGGCTACTGGCCGTATCGAGGGCCGCCAGGTGCTCCCTTACCTCCGCGTCGTCACGGGCGGTGAGAACTTCCCGCCCGGGTTCGAGGAAGAGCTCGATGCCCTCCCAAGCGTCGGAGAGGATGCAGGCGCCCGCCCCGGCCGCCTCGAAGATTCGCGTCGGCGGTGAGAAGCCGTAGCGCGCCATGCTCTCGCGGTTGATGTTCAGCACGGCGAGCGCCGAGCAGTTCACCGCATTGTGGTCGGAGGTGTAGACGTGCCCGAGCTGCCGCACATTGGGCGGCATCGGCTTGTCCTCCCAGCCGTTTCCGCCGATCAGAAAGCGGCGCTGCGGCAGGGCCGCCGCTGGCCGCAGGAAAAACTCCTCCACCCGCGCCTCCCGGTCCGGAAGACGGTTGCCGAGAAAGGTCAGATCGGCGGCGAATTCCGCACGTCGCGGAACCGGATAGTGGGTCGAGGGATCGAGCGCATTGTAGACGGGTACGCAGTCGCGGGCGCCGACGCTGCGATAGGCCTCCACCACCGGGTTCCCGCCGCCGTAAGTCATCACCAGATCGTAGCGCGGCACCAGCAGGCGGAGACGGTGCGCGGGATCGCGCCCGATCTCGTCCAGCGTTGCCGGCGCGTCGACGTCCCAGAAGACAGCAAGCGCGCCCGGGCGGCGGGCCGCGACCACCGCCGCCTCCAGCTCGGCATCCAGCACGCCGACGCCGCTCGCCTTGACCAGCAGATCGGCGTGGCTCGCCTCCTCGACGGCAGCGTGCATCGCATCCTCGGTCGGCGCATAGACGACGACACGTGCCCAGTCGGGTGGGGCGATATCTCGATGGGCTTGGCGGCCGAAAGCGTCGGGTTCGTAGAAGGTGATCCGGTGCCCGCGCTCGGCCAGTGCCCGGAGCAGGCCCCGGTAGTAGGTTGCCGCGCCGTTCCAGTAAGCGGAGAGGAGGCTCGAGCCGAAGAAGGCGATCTGCATCAGATCCTCGCAGCCAGCAGGTCAGGCGAACCGACCCCGGCGCAGCCGAGCCCGGCGCAGATGGCGAGGAGCTCGTCGACCCGATGCCGGCAGGTGTGTCGCGCCGCGATTGCGGCGAGGCCGCGGTCGCGCAGTTCGGCAGCGAGCGCCCGATCGCGCAGGACGGCGGCAAGATGCCGCTCCATCTCCGGGCCGTTGCGGGCGACCAGGAAGTCCTCGCCCGGCCGAAACAGGCCCTCGGCATCGTCCCACCAGGCGGAGACGAGCGGGATGCCGCATGCCAGCGCTTCGAAGACGCGGATGGTGGGGATGCCGGGCAAGGCCTCGACATAGGGACGGCGCGGGACATGGATGGTCACGCGGTGGCGTGCGAAGACCGAAGGGACCCTGTCGTTCGGCAACCAGCCGGCAAACTCGATTCCCGCCGCCTGCAGCGCGCGCCGCGCCTCGGGCGGGTAGCGGACGCCGTGGACCCGCGCCGTGAGCCCCAGGCGTCGCACCGGCTCCAGCAGGAGGGTGTGCAGCTCGGCCGTCCGCTCACCGTCGCCCCAATTCCCGATCCAAACCAGGTCACGGTCCTGCTCGGTATCGGAAACCGGCCGGAACAGGGCCGTATCGGCGGCCTCGTGCCAGGTCCAAGCCCGGCGCGCCCACCCTTGTCGGAGATAGGCTTGGCGCAGCACCTCGCCGAAGGCGAGCACGCCGTCATAGGCGTCGAGCCGGAAGGTGGCGATCTCCGCCTCGGCGCTGACGGCGCGATGGTGGGTATCGTGGAACAATAGCTGGTACCGTCCGCCGTGCGCGCGATGCGCGCCGATACGCGCGACCAGCGCCGGCGGGTTCCACTCGTGCACCATGACCAGATCGGCGCCGTCCAGCGCCGCATCGAGGTCCAAGCGGTCGAGCGTGTAAAGCTGCGATGACAGGCCCGGGAACGCGGCCGCGAAGCGGGCCAGCGCGTCCTCCCCTTGCTCGGCGAGCAGATTTCGGCGACTCCAGCCGTCCTCGGGCTCATAGACGGCGACCTCGTGTCCCCGCCGCTGCAGCTCGCGCACCACCCCCCGAAGGAAATGGGCATTGCCGTGGTTCCAGTCGGAAACCAGAGAGTGGTAGAAGAGGACGATCTTCACGCGGCCCGCCTCCGACGCGCCGAGCGCGGCGCCGCGCCCGAGGTGGCGGCCAGCTCGGCGTAGAGCGCGAGATAGCCCTCTGTCATCCGCGCGGCCGAATAGTCCGCAGCACGCCGCCGCGCCGCCGCGCCGAGCCGAGCACGACGGGCAGGGTCCCCGATCAGGCCCCGAAGCAGGTCCCGGATGCGGTCGGGATCGCCCGGCGGTACGAACAAGGCGGCGTCGCGCCAGAGCTCCCGGAAGGTCGGAATGTCGGCGAGCAGGAGCGCACAGCCCTGCTGCGCCGCCTCCAGAACCGCCAGACCGAACGGCTCGTAGCGTGCGGGCGAGACGAAGATGGCGGCGCGCGCCATCCGGTCCGCAAGCGCTTCGGGGTCGAGCGGGCCGAGAGCTTGGACGCCGTCCAGATCGACGGTTCTGCCGTCTGGCCGAACGGCGTCGCCTGCGTCGTGGGCCGGCCAGGGCAGCTCCGCCACGGTAGCACCGAGCGTCGCATCGTTCTTGGCCTCGTCCCACAGGCGGCCGGCGGCGAGAATGAACGACTCCTTGCGCCGGCACGGCGCCTCTCGGGAGCTGCACCCGTTGTGGATCACACGGGCCTGCGGAAGATGCCCGTAGACCTCCTCCAGCATGCCCAAGAAGGCGGCGCTGGGCGCCACCACCGCGCCGGCGGCGGCGAGGCCCGCGGCGACGCGGCGCGTATAATCGTCCCATTCCGCCGGGGCCGGCTCGCCCCAGACGGCACGCCACCAGGTCTGCACGCAGGAGTGGGCGACGACAACCGAGGGTGCGCGCCAGGGCAGGGTTGCATGCGCGTAGCCGTTGAGATGCACCAGGTCCGGCCGGTAGCGGCGTTCGAGTGCGCGCAGCCATTCGCCCGCTGCCTCGAGGTCCGCCTCCGCCCCCGGCATCCATTCCAGCGCGAACGGGCCCACCTCGAGGAGCAGGCCGGGCACCGCCGCGGCGGCGGCCCGCTGGCTGCAATCCGGTGGCCGCCCCATCGTCGCGAGCACCGTCGTGATGCCGCGGTCGGCAAGTCCCGCCCCGAGCTGCAGCGCATAGGGCCAGACGCCGCCGACCGTGTCGGCGGTCATCAGGATTCGGCGCGGAAGGATGGAGCCCGGCGCCGTCACCCGGCCGCCGCCCGCTCGAGCGCCGCCAACGGTAGCGGACGCTCGTTCTGGAGGTCGCTGAAGTCGACGAAGGCGTCCAGATAGTAGTCGAGCGCCCGCTCCCAGGCATGATCGTCGGGCAGCCCCCAGAGCTTCCGGTAGTCGGGCGACCCCGGATAGGGAAACAGCGGTACCGGGTCGTTGGCCCAGACGCCGTGCGCACGGACATGGTCCCGCCAGCGCCGGGTCGCGTCGCGATCGTCGTGAGGCGAGGCGATCAGGTTCGCCTGAACGAACGGCACGTGGCGCTTTGCGAACAACAGGCGTTCGGTGAGGTCGTCGGTGGTGACGCGGCAGTTCTTGTCGAGGGCGTCGCGGCCCTCGGGCGTAATGCTCTCCACTCCTGCCTCGATCGAGACGCAACCGGCGGTCCCCAGGAGCTCGATCATCTCCCGCTTCCAGAGGTCGATCCGGGTCTGCACGCCAAAGCTCAGGCCGCGCCCGACCAGCGCTTCGAGCAGAGGCCGGTTCGGGAGAAAAATCTCATCGACAAAGTAGAGATACTCTACGCCCTGGCGCTGCAGCCGGTCGATCTCGGCCAGCAACACGCCGAGGTCGCGGCGGCGGTACTTGTCCCGAAAATTCTCCTTGGCGCAGAACGAGCAGCGATAGGGGCAGCCGCGCGACGCCTCGACCTCGGCACCGGGGCGGGCCGGTTCCGCGTCGAAGCGGTGATGGTGGTGACGGTGCCGGCCCACCCATTCGTCCGGCCACTCGAGAGCCGGCAGATCGGCGAATGCGGTGGCGTTCGGGCTGCCCTGAACCCGGATCTGGCCGTCGCGGCGCCAGCAAATGGACGGGATCCTCGCCCAGTCCTCCTCTACCAGGCGCGGCACTATGTCCTCGCATTCGCCCATGATCACGACATCGACGCCGAGCTTGCGGAGCGCGGCGCGCGGCGTCGTGGAGCCGTGCGGGCCGACGGCGACGGTCCGGCCGGCGACCGGCCGCAGCGCCGCGAGCAATTGTTGCGGGACGCGCAGCTCGGGCGGGGCGCAGCGCCAGAAGAGATAGGTCGGCGCGGTGGTGACGACCGTGAAATCGGGGGCGAAGGATGCCACCTCCGCCACGATCGCCGCGTCCTCCCGGTCGAACAGGTGGCCGTCTACGATTATGGCCTGGTGCCCCCGGCGTTCGAGGAGAGCCTTGGCATAGCCCAGCTCGAGCGGGAGATGCGGCTCCCGGCAGCCGAAATAGATGCTGCCCTCGAAACTCCAGTTCGGATTGATCAGCGCGAATCTCATACCGGCACTCCCGCCGATGCGGGTCGCTCGGCCGGGGCATATCCGCCTCGCAGCCAGTCGAAGAGTCGCCCCACCCCCTCCTCCACCGCAACCGTGGCGCACCAGCCGGTCGCGGCAGCGAAGCGTCGGGTGTCGGAGACGTAGTAGAGCTGGTCCCCCGGCCGCCACGGGCCGAACCGCACCGTCGGCGGGCGGCCGTTGAGGCGGCCGATCAGATCCAGCAGCTCGCGCAGACTCACCGCATTGCTGGGTCCGCCGCCGATGTTGAACGCCTGTCCCCGGATCTCGGGCATGCAGCGCTGCGCCAGCAGGAACGCCTCCACCACGTCCTGGACGAACAGGATGTCGCGCACCTGCCGGCCGTCGCCGAAAATGGTGATCGGCCGGCCCTGAATTGCCGAGATCAGGAAATGCGCAACCCAGCCCTGATCCTCGGTCCCGAACTGCCGTGGTCCGTAGAGACAACTCATCCGAAACACGACCGTGTCGAGCCCGTAGACCCGGGCATAGTCCAGTACGTACTGGTCGGCCGCACCCTTGGAGCAGCCGTAGGGACTATAGAAATCGAGCGGCTGTCCCTCGGCGATACCGGCCGCCCTGACCGCCGGATCGGCCGGCACATGACGCATCGCCTCTTCCTTGAGCGCGATGTCCGCCAGCTTGCCATAGACCTTGTTGGTAGATGCGAACACCAGCGGCGCCGGTGTGGCGCGCAGCGCTTCCAACAGGTTCAGCGTGCCCCGGAGATTGACTTCGAAATCGCCGATCGGGTCGGACACGCTCGTCGTCACGGCGACTTGCGCGGCAAGGTGGAACACCTGCCCCGCGCGGGCGACCGCCTCGGCGAGACATGCGCGGTCGCGCACGTCCGCACGCTCGACACCGATCCGGTTGCCGTGCCGCTCCCGGAGCCAGCGCAGGTTCTTCTCGACCCCGGGTCGGGCAAGGCTGTCGTAGATCAGGACGGTACGGCCGCTTCCGGCGAGCCGATCCGCGAGATTGGCGCCGACGAAACCCGCGCCGCCGGTGATCAGGATCGGCCGGTCCGCCGCGCCGGCCGCCGTCATGCCACCAGCCCCCGCCGGGCCAGCTCGTCGGTCGCCTGATCCACGCGATCGACCGCGATCTGTGCCGAAAGCCAGTCCGCAAGCTCGGTTAGCCCCTCCTCGAACCCGATTCGGGGCTCGAAGCCCAGTACCGTGCGGGCCAGGCTCATGTCGGCGAAGCAATGGCGAATGTCCCCGACGCGGTAGCGGCCGGTCACCTCCGGTGCGATACCCTTACCCAGGGTGCGCGCGAGGGTCTCGGCGATCTCGACGATCGTGTGGCTGCGGCCGCTGCCGACGTTGAGAACCCGGCCGGCCGCCGCCGGGGCCTCAAGGGCGAGGCGGCAGGCCCGGGCGACATCGCGAACATGGACGAAGTCCCGGCGCTGCTGGCCATCCTCGAAGATCAGCGGCGGGCGGTCGTTCAGGAGCCGCGCCGCGAAGATCGCGAGCACGCCGGTATAGGGGTTGGAGAGCGCCTGGCGCGTGCCGTAGACGTTGAAGAAGCGAAGCGCCGTCGTCGGTATGCCGTAGGCCCGTCCGGCGATCAGGCACATGCGCTCCTGCGCGTATTTGTTGAGGGCATAGATCGAGGCGAGGTTCGGCCGCTTGTTCTCGGGCGTCGGTAGGGGCTCCAGCGCACAGCCATCGGCGTCGCCCAGCTCCCAATCGCCCCGCTTGAGCTGCTCGGCCGTCCGTTCCGCATCCTCGATGCGCTCACCGGCGTGCCCGGCATAGAGCCCCTCGCCGTAAACGCTCATCGAGGAGGCGACGACGAGCCGCTGCACCGGCCGTTCGACGAGGCATTGAAGCAGGACGGCGGTGCCCTGCTCGTTCGCCCCGACATAATCCCCGATCCGGTACATGCTCTGGCCAACGCCGACCGCAGCGGCCAGATGGCAGACGGCGTCCACCCCCTCCAGCGCCCGCTTCACGGCGTCCGGAGAGCGGATGTCGCCGACGATCAGTTCGGCGTCGGGGGCGAGATATTCGGGCCGCCGACCGTCCGCGCCGTGCACCTGCGGTGACAGGCTGTCGAGGATGCGAACCGAGTAGCCGGTCCGCAGCAGGTCGTCCGTAAGATGCGACCCGATGAAACCGGCGCCGCCGGTGATCAGCACCTTCAACGTTCGTCCCCCACGACATCTCGTCGGGACGTAACGATGCCAAAAAACGTAAGTTCCCGCGGGCAGCCGACTTTCTTGCTCGTGCTGCGCGCCCTTTCCGGTTATTCGCCGGATCTCAGCGCGACCAGCAGCGGGTCTACCGCAGCATCGGCAATCGCCTGAATTTCCGCGTCCGTCCGATCCTGGATCGGATGCGGCACGAATACGATGGCCGGCTCGAATCCCAGTGAGCGCGCCTGCGCCGCCGCCGCTTCGCGGAAGGCGGTGGTCGCCACCATCACACCCGGGATGCCGCGATCGTCGAGGTCTGCGATGTCATGCAAACTGCACGACGTGCAAGAGCCTCAATCGGACAGCGCTTCGACGACGACGTGGCATTCGCTGGCGATCTGCTGCGCGAGCGCCACGGGCGCGACCTTGGTATTGGTCGGTTTCGCATAGCGGCGGACGGCAAGCCCGCGTTCCGTGAGCCGCATCTCGAGCCGGTCCAAAAAGACGTTGCCCCGCGCCTTGCCGATATCGAGCAGCGCGATCACGCGACCGTCGAGCGATGCCGGCGGCGGCCGACGCTGGCGCTCCGCCGGCGTCGATTCGGCGGTCGGATCGAGCAGGACGACCGGTTCCCTCATGACCTCACCTCCTTCGTTACGGGTACGCTGCCCCGTTCGCCGGACGCCCAGCCGCCGATGATCCCGGACATCAGTCCGGCGGCGCCGCCGGCGCGGACGATATGCAGGCCGCCGGGACGGAACTTCGTCAACAGACCGTCCGCCTGTTCGGCCGGCACGCCTTCGGCGACTCCGCCGGCCCCGCGGACGAGCTCGGCACCCGGCCGCCGCAGCACCTCGTCGAAGGCTTCCTGGATGCGCCGCCGGTCCCAACCGGCGTCGCGGAAGACGCGGTAATGCTCGGGCGACAGGACCAGCATGGCGTCGTGGGTCTGGATCTTCTTTGGGTGACCAATCGCCCAGAGCGACATCGCCAACGAGCGCACCAGCGATTCCGGCGTGCGCGAGGTCTGGTCGAAATTGGCCAGCACGCCATCGCCGGCGAAGAGCGTCACGGTCGAGACGCCCCGCGGGAAGCCGCGTGCGACCGAAAGCGGCTCCCACTCCGGGTCGGTCTCGTCCTCGGCGAAGCAGAAGGTGTACTTGCCGGGCTGGCCGAGCGTCGCCCGGTCGATGCCACCCGGGATCCCGCCGCCGACATTGCGGATGACGAGCTGCAGCGCACGGCCGATCGTGGCGTTGGCGCGGTTCCCCTGCCCCAGCGCATTCCCGCCCCAGTTCATGCCGATGGCCCGCGCGACGGGGCCGTTGACCACGACGACCGGCCCCGAAAAGTAGGTCGTGCACAGCAGGCCGTGCATCGCGAACTCCGGGATCAGCGCGGCCTCAACGGCGGCGAGCACGACCGGCAGGTATTCGGGCTTGCAGCCTGCCATGACCGCATTGACGGCGACCTTTTCCACCGTGCAAGGGGCGAGATCCGGCGGAATGCGGCCGACCACTTCATCGGGCGCGCGGGTCGTGCCCTGGAGCATGCGGAGAACCCGCGCCGGGGTCGGCGGCACCACCGGCAGGCCGTCGCTCCAGCCGCGGTCGTAGCAGGCCTCGATCGGGTCGTCCCACTCGCCGACCTCGATCCGCCGGGAGGCGAAGCGGGCAGTCCCGAACCGCACCGCCAGCGCCTCCGCGATACCCGGCAGGGTCGTGCGCGAGCCGCAACCGGGGCGCCACGCGGGCAGGTCCTCGCCGAGCCGGTCGATGCCGGACAGGCTGCGCCACTCGTCGCGCACCCAGCCCACCGCCCGTGCGATCTCGCGCCCGCCGGCCCGCCGGATCAACGTCGGCACGGTTTCCACTTCGAGGCGCCAGGAGCGTTCGAGATCACGGTCGTCCTGGACGTCCGGAACGTCCTCGGGGAACCCGGGGTCGTCCTGGGAGAGCACGGTCAGGCCGCCGGCCCCGTGCAGTTCCCGATAGACCGGGCCCAGCATGGCACAGGTGGGGCAGTCGCGCTTGACCACGACGATGAGGCCATCGGGAAGTTCCGCCATCGCGCCCCTCCGGATTCCGCCCGCATGAGGGTAGCCGAGAGCGCCGCCGGCGGGAACCAGCATCGGCGTCCCGCCGGGGCCGGGCCGGACCCTACGCCGCAGCGCTCGGGCGGGCCTTCACGCGATCGTACCAGGCGGCGATGTTCTTGCGGTCGCGATTCAGCGGTTGGCCGACATTGTTCGCGAAATCGACGAAGCAGAACAGCAGCACGTCGGCCAGGGTGAACCGGTCCCCCGCGATGTAGGGCTTGCCCTCCATCAACCCGTCGAGCCAGCCCAGCCGTTCCTGCGCAATGGCCTTGAGGTCGTCCGCCGCGTGCGGGATGCAGTGAATGCGGTCCTTGAACATCTTGAGCCCCTCGGCGAAGCGGAAACCGTTCGCCATCGGCTCGACGATGTTCAGGTCGACCCGACGCGTCCACATCCGCGTCTCGGCCTTCTCCTCGGGCGTCGTTCCGATCAGCGGCTTCTCGGGGAACTTGTCCTCCAGGTATTCGCAGATCGCGGTGATCTCGGCGATGACGCGGCCGTCGTCGAGCTGCAACGCCGGGCACTGCCCGCTGGGATTGATCGCGAGATAGGGCTCGCGCCGGTTCTCGCCGGCCCGGATGTCGATCTCCTCGCGGGGAATCTCGATCCCTTTCTCGGCCATGAACATGCGCACGACACGCGGATTTGGCCCGACCGAATTGTAGAATTTCATCGACTCTCTCCGAACTTCGAAAACGGTGTTCAGGATTCCGCGAAATCGGCGACCGAACGGCGGAAGCGGCGCATGGCATCGAGATGCGCGGCCACGGACGGCAGGCCGCAATCCATCAGGCGCAGCGTAACGTGCGATATGCCAAGGTCGCGCCACTGCCGAACCCGCTCGCGCCACCCCTCCTCCGGACCCTCGGAAGCGTGAACGGTCGCATCGAGCGGCAGCGTATCGGGGTCGCGCCCCGCCGTGCGCGCCGCATCCCGGAACAGCGCGATCTGCCGCTTCGCTTCGTCCCCCGGTGGCAGCCGCGGATTGAGGAACCAGCCGTCGCCGAGACGCGCCGCGCGCCGGATCGCGGGATCGGCGAAAGCGCCGAACCAGATCGGGATGGGCCGCTGGACCGGAAGCGGGTTGATGCCGGCATCCGTGATCCGGTGCCATTTTCCGTCGAAATCGACGGTCTCGCGGGTCCAGAGCGTGCGCAGAACCTCGATCTGCTCCTCGATGCGCCGGCCGCGATCACGAAAATTCTGCCCGAGCGCCTCGAATTCCACGGCGTTCCAGCCGAGCCCGACCCCGAAGCGCAGCCGTCCTCCGGACAGCACGTCGACCTCGGCCGCCTGCTTCGCCGCCAGCGCGGTCTGTCGCTGCGGCAGGATGATGATCGCGGTGGCGAGCTCGATTCGCTGTGTAACGCCAGCGATGAACCCCATGAGGACCAGGGGCTCATGGAACAGCCGGTCACGCGTATAGAACCGCGACCAATCGGGACCGCTCGGAATCCGTGCACCGAGCACATGGTCGAGGACGTTGATGTAGTCGTAGCCGGCCTCCTCGGCCGCCTGCACGAATTCGCGGATGACCCCGGGATCGGCGCCGATCTCCGAGTGCGGAAACGAAATCCCGAAGCGCATGGCCTCCCCTCGCCGATCCTGCCGGAGGGGACTCTATGCCGTGCCCGTATGTGGCGGCAAGGCGGATCGGGGATGTATCGGCCCGGCGCGCTCATGCCGACTGATGCCACCGACGGAACCAACTCCTACAGCGTGATCAGGGCCAAGCCAGTATCGGGATCGCGCCTGCGGCACAGATGCGCCGGAGACTCGGTCACGATCACCTCCAGAGTCGGCCGGACACGGGCCTCAAGCAGGTGCCCGCCAAGCGCCGTTCCGTCCCGCCGCGACAGGACGGCGTGCGGATGCACCTGCGGTCCGCCGCTCTCCTCGCGCGTGATGTCGCCGATAAGTGCGACGACCTCGACCTGCTCGTCGACCGCGATGCGGTCATAGTCCTTCCTGTCCCAGTCGAAGAAGCCGAGCACGGCGCCGCTGAACGCGCCCAGGCCCGTAAAACGGCTGGCCCCCAAGCCCTCCTTCTCGGCGAGGCGCGCGAGGCCGGCGACGGCCTCGTCCCCCTTCTCGAACACCAGCGCATAGGTCCGCTGTGGCCCGTCGTGAATCAGCTTCGCCTTCATGTCCGGTCACTCCTACGGCCGGTTGGATGAACCTCGGAGCAGCGCCGGTGCTTCCGGAGGCCGGTGGCAGCACCAGCGTGCGCCATCGCGCGCACGAGGAACGTCGCGTCCCACGCGTGGGTGCGTTCGGATTCCGTGCGGATTGCGGGCCGTCGGCCGGAATGCGACGGGCTGTCACCGCGGCCGGGGATGCGCGCGTCCCCGCGACAATACGGTCGGGCGGTCAGATCATCTCGCGGATGCGGTTCGACAACGCGGTCAGCGCGATCTTGCCACGATGCGGCGTTCCGCGCGCCAGCGACTCCGCGAAGTGGAGTGCCTGCTTCGCCTTGATCTTGGGCGGCATCGGCGGCTCGTGCGGATCGACCACCGCTTCGATCACGGTCGGGCCGGGTTCGTTCAGCGCCTGATCGAGGACCGCACCGCATTTCGCCGGATCGTCGATCGTGTAGCCCTTCGCCCCGACCGCGCGCGCAAAGGCGGCGAAGTCGATCGGGTGCAGATCGCAGCCGAATTCCGGGTTGCCCAGGAAAACCATCTGCTCCCACTTGATCTGTCCGAGCGAGTTGTTCTTCACGACCACGATCTTGACCGGCAGCTCGTACTTCACGCAGGTCGCGAGATCCCCCATGAGCATCGTGAAGCCGCCGTCACCGACCAGCGCCACGACCTGCCGGTCGGGATAGGCGATCTGCGCCGCCACGGCGTAAGGCAGGCCGCAGGCCATGGTCGCGAGATTACCCGAGAGCGTGCACATCTGCCCGCGTCGGACCGGCATCTGGCGCGCATACCAGGTGGCGATCGTGCCGGAGTCGCACGCGAAGATGGCGTCGGAGCGGAGCCGCTTGCCGAGCTCCCAAGCGACCACCTGCGGCTTCATCGGCGTATCCCGGCGGGTACCCCGCTCCTCCATGAGCTGCCACCAGTCCCGCATCCCGCTCTGCGCCTGTTCGAGGAACGAGCGGTTGGTCTTGCGCTGCAGCAGCGGGATCAATGCCGCCAGCGTGAGTCTCGCATCGCCGACCAGCCCGACTTCGGTGGGATAGCGCAGGCCGATACGGGTCGGGTCGAGGTCGATCTGGACGCAGCGCGCTTGGCCCGGCGCGGGGTAGTACTCGATATAGGGGAAGCTGCTGCCGGCGATCAGCAGCGTGTCGCACCCCTCGAGCGCGTCCTGTGACGGCGCGGTCCCGAGCAACCCCACTGAGCCGGTCGTGTAGGGACTGTCGTCCGGAACCGCCATCTTGCCGAGCAGCGGCTTGCCGATGGGTGCGGCCAACAGATCGGCGATCTTCTCCAGTTCGTCGGCGGCGCCGATCGCGCCGCGCCCGGCCAGGATCGTCACCTTGCTGCCGGCATTGAGGACGTCCGCTGCGCGGTGCAGATCGTCCTCGTGCGGCAACGCCGCGCGCTTTGCCCAAACATCGGAGGTGTGGCCGGGTACGTTGCGCGGCGAGGCCCTCGCGCCGTCGAACGGCTGGTCCTGCAGATCGACCGGCATGGTGAGATGCGCCACCCCACGGCGGGCGAGCGCCGTCCGGCAGGCGAGCTCGGCCACGTTGCGGACGTGAGCGGGCCCCATCACGCGAGAGTTGTAGACGCACACGTCCATGAACAGCTTGTCGAGGTCGACATCCTGCTGGCTGTAAGTGTCCAGGAGGTCGTGATAGTGCAGCCCGGTGATCGCCAGCACCGGCGCACCGTCGAGCTTGGCGTCGTAGAGTCCGTTCAGCAGATGGATTCCGCCGGGTCCCGACGTGGCGAGGCAGCAACCGAGCCGGCCGGTCCACTTGGCGTAGCCGCAGGCCATGAACGCCGCCGACTCCTCGTGGCGGACCTGGACGAAGCGCATTCGGTCCTGACGCTTGCGCAATGCCTCCATGATGCCGTTGATGCCGTCGCCCGGCAGCCCGAACACGACGTCGACGCCCCAGTCGGCAATCGTGTCGAGAAGAATGTCGGAGGCGGTATCAGCCATGTGCGGCCCTTCCGGGAATGCATTGGACCGGCGCGGGCGCGGCCGCCGTCAACGGCCGGTCGCCGATCGGTAGACTTGCAACCCGTGCAGGGAAAGGTCGGTTCCCGGCGGCGGGCGACAAACCGGAACGCCGCCGGCCGGCCCCAGCGCGCTCGCAGTACCGATTCGGCTCGGGCGGGTTGCGTCGGGGCCGCTGCCCGGCCCACAATGACCGGATCAGCCAAAGGGAGTTTCGTGATGGCCGAATCGGCGAGTCCGAGCAATCTCTCCAAGGACGAGCTTCTCGAAATGTACCGGAAGATGAACCTCATCCGCCGGATCGAGGAGCGCCTCGGTGAAGACTTCAAACGTGGCGAATTGCCCGGCCCCGTCCACCTCTATATCGGCGAGGAAGCGATTGCTGTCGGCGCCTGCGCCCATCTCGCCGATACCGACTGGATCGCCAGCACCCATCGCGGCCACGGCCATTTCATTGCGAAGGGCGGCGATCCCAAGGCCATGATCGCGGAGGTGTACGGCCGCTCGACCGGAATCTGCCGCGGTATGGGCGGCTCGATGCACGTCGCCGATTTCGGTCGCGGCATCATGGGTGCCAACGGCATTGTCGGCGGCGGTATCGGGCTCACCGTCGGAGCCGCGCTCGCGGCACAGCTCGACAAGAAGAGAGCGGTGGCCGTCTGCTTCTTCGGCGACGGGGCGTCCAATCAGGGCGTGCTGATGGAGGCGCTGAACGTCGCCGCGCTCTGGAAGCTGCCGCTGATCCTCATCTGCGAGAACAACGGCTTCTCCGAATTCTCACCGACCGCGACCGTGACCAGCGGCGAGATCGCTGACCGCGCCAAACCGTTCGGCGTGCCGTCCGCGACGGTGGACGGCAACGACGTGATCGCCGTCTGGCAGGCTACGCACGCCGCGGTGCGTCGCGCCCGGGCGGGCGACGGGCCCAGCCTGCTCGAGTGCCGGACGTACCGGCAAAGGGGCCACGTCGAAGCCGAGGTCACGTTCCTGACCAAGCCCTACCGCAGCGAGGAGGAGGTGGCGGCCTGGATAGCGCGCGATCCCCTGCCGCGCTTCGCCAGCTATCTGACCGGGAACGGCATCGCCGACGACGACGAGCTGGCGGCGATCGTCTCCGGCGTCGAGCGCACCGTGGCGGAGGCGGTCGCCTTCGCCTCCGACAGCCCCTGGCCGGCGCCCGAGCAGGCGCGGCAGTTCATGTTCGCCTGAAAAAGGGACGAGCGATGGCACGCAAGCGCATGATCAACGCCATCAACGAGGCGCTCGCCGAGGAGATGGACCGCGATTCCAAAGTGATCCTGTTCGGCGAGGACGTGCAGATCAGCGTAATGGGCGATACGCGCGGTCTCTATGAGCGCTTCGGCCCCGACCGGGTGCGCAATACGCCGATCTGCGAGAACGTGATGACCGGCATGGCCGTCGGCGCCGCGGCGGCCGGCTACCGCGTCATCTGCCACATGATGTACGGTAATTTCCTCTACACCGGCATGGACGCGATCGCCAACCAGGCGGCAAAGCTGCGCTACATGACCGGCGGCCAGATCAAGCTGCCGATCGTCTATATGGGCGTCTTCGGCGGCGGCCGCTCCTCCGCGGCGCAGCATTCCGACGCGATGCATCCGATGTTCATGAATCTGGGCGGCGTCAAGGTGGTGCTGCCCGGCTCGCCGGCCGACGCCAAGGGGCTCCTCAAGGCGGCGATCCGGGACGACAATCCGGTGATCTTTCTTCAGGCGGCCGGACGAGGCGGCGAAAGCGGCGAGGTCCCGGACGAGGACTATGCCATTCCGCTCGGCGTCGCCGACGTGAAGCGCCCCGGTCGCGACGTGACCCTCGTGGCGATCGGAAGCATGGTCCGCCCGGCGCTGCGGGCGGCCGAGGACCTGGCCCGCGATGGCATCGAGGCGGAAGTGGTCGACCCGCGCACGGTCTACCCGCTCGACGAACAGGCTATCCTCGCCTCCGTGGCCCGCACCGGACGGCTCGTGATCGTCGACGAGTCGCGCGATGCGTGCAGCGCCGCCAGTCATATTGCGGCGATCGCCGTGGAGAAGGCTTTCCGGCAGCTCAAGGCGCCGGTGCTGCGCGTGACCGTACCGAACGTCGCGATCCCCTACTCGCCGCCGCTCGAAAAGCTGGTGGTGCCGGACGCCGACCGCGTCGCCCAAGCCGTCCGCCAGGTCATGCAGGGCTGAGGAGCGAGAAGATGAAGGTCACGCTGAAGCTCCCGCGCATCAGCATGAACATGGAGGAAGGCACGATCACGAGCTGGCGGATGCAGCCCGGGAGCCGGTTCAAGCAGGGCGACATCCTCTACGAGATCGAAACCGAGAAGGCCACGCTCGAAGTGGAGGCGCCCTGCGACGGTACCTTGGTGGAGATCCTCGCCGAGGAAGGCTCGGTCGTCGAAGTCGGCGGCAATGTGTGCCGGATCGAGCAGTAGCGATCAGCTCCTTTCAGGTTGTGGCCGACGCCCATCCGCTCCGAAATTGACATAAATCAAAGCAGCCCCGCGCCGCGCGTGGCGCCCTTGCCGAAATCTCACCGGGAGGGGTGTCATGACAGGCGGCGAAGTGGCCTATCTGTTGCTCGCGATTGGCGGCATGGTTCTGTTCGGCGTCACGGTTTTCTGGGCATCGCGTTCGACTCCGGACATTCGGTCGCGGATCGAATCCGACGAGCCCTGACCGTCCGAGACGGCCCCGGAGCCGCCATCGCGGGCGGCAACCGACCATCATCGGTCCAGGGTCGCCATAGCGCAGGCATACGGCGCGCCGTAGCCCGGTCGGGATCGCTTCATTGCTCGGTGGGGCGGTCGCGGGCGCGGCGCGCTCGCCGCATCACAACGCGTTGACCCGACTTGCGATCGGCGGGTAGCTTGCCTCATCGATGTCTGCTGTGGACACGACGGGCCGATGGAACCAGCCGAGCGGGACTGGTACAAAGCAGCCGCCGAGTCTTCGTTCGATGCCATGATCCGCGTGCGGCCGGACGGCACGGTCGCAGGCTGGAACCCGGCCGCGGAGCGCATCTACGGCTACAGTGCCGCCGAGGCGCGTAGCCGCCCCGTCGCGGCGCTGCTGGGCGAGGAGGACGGGGGCCCGCTGACGACGATGCTCGCGAGGCTCGAAGACGGCGGAGCCGCCGGTGTCGCCGAAGCCTCACACCGTCGCAGCGACGGCAGCCCGGTCGAGGTCATGCTGACCGTCGCGCCCGTGCACGACACGCGGGAACGGGTCGTCGGCGCGCTGGTGATGGTCCGCGACCTGACCGAACAAAGACACGCGGTCCGGCAGCTCACGCAGGAACAGGAGAGACTGTGGGCTGCCCTCTGGGCATCCCGGATCGGCACGTTTCGTTGGAACGTCCGTCAGGACATCTTCGAATGCGACGACAACCTCCGAGGTCTTTTCGGTTTGGACCGCGATACGCCGGTCCGCTGCGCCCAGGACTTTCTGGACCGGGTCCATCCGGAGGATCGTGACGCACTGCGCACCAGGATGCAGGAGTGTATCGATACCGGCGAGACGTTTACGGCGGAGTTCCGCATCGTCACGCCCGATGGTGCAGTGCGCTGGCTTGCCGATCAGGCCGAGATCATCCCAGGCGACGATGGGCGACCGCTGTTTTTCACCGGCGCCTGCCGCGATGTCACGACGCGCAGGCAGACCGAGGAAGAACTGGCGTCCGCCCTGCGCGTGCACGAACGGCTGCTGGAGCAGAAGGACGTGCTCCTGCGGGAGGTGAATCACCGGGTCAAGAACAGCCTCCAGCTCGTTTCAAGTCTGCTCGGCCTGCAGGCGCGCGCCGACATGCCCGAAGCGATCCGCCGTCATCTGGTCGAGGCCCGGGACCGGGTCGGCATGGTGGCCCGGGTGCACGAGCGGCTCTATCAGACCGGGCGGTTCCGCTCGGTTGATCTGGGGCAGTTCGTCACCGAACTCTGCACCGAGATCGCCCGTTCGGCGGGTCTGGGAGGGCCGACGGCCAAGGTGGTGGTCGACACGGAGCCCCTGGAAATCCCGACCGACCGTGCGATCCCGCTGGCGCTCGTGCTGAACGAACTCCTGACCAACGCCCTGAAATATGCCTATCCGGGTGAGACCAAAGGCGTGATCCGGGTGGCACTGGTAACCGCAGAGCCTGGCCATCTCCGCCTCACGGTCGAGGACGAGGGGATCGGCCTGCCGGCGGATTTCGATAGGCTGCTGCGGGCAAGCCTGGGAATGCGTCTAGTTGCGGCCCTGGTCCAGCAACTCCGCGGCAAACTGTCCATCCCGCCCCGTCGCGCCGGGGCCGCCTTCGTGGTCGCCTGTGCAACGGGTGAGGTGCGCGACCAGGAATGAAGCAGCCCCACCGGGCGCCGCGGCACCGTCCTCCGGACGGGAGGAGCCGCTGTCCGCGGGGCATGACCGGTAAAGGGCTTACCGCGCGGCATGCCCGGCCTGCCTATCCGGGAACGCCCTGCAGAGGAGCCGTGCGCGCGTGGCGGATAGCGACACCGTCGTGACTACTACAGTGCCCCCGCGCGGGTCGCCAGGCGAGGTCTTCGCCGCGTTCATTAAGCTCGGGCTGACCTCCTTCGGCGGCCCGATTGCCCATCTCGGCTACTATCGCGACGAGTTGGTCGTCCGCCGCCGTTGGATCGACGAAGCCGGCTATGCCGACATCGTGGCGCTTTGTCAGTTCCTGCCGGGGCCGGCGAGCAGCCAAGTCGGTTTCGCCCTGGGGCTGTTGCGAGCCGGTCTGCTTGGCGCCCTTGCGGCATGGGTGGCGTTCACGCTGCCGTCGGCCGTGCTGCTCGTCCTCTTCGCGATCGGGGTCGGAGTCTTCGAGGGGCCGGTCGGCGCCGGTCTGCTCCACGGCTTGAAGGTGGTTGCCGTCTCCGTCGTGGCGCAGGCGGTTTGGGGGATGGCGCGCACCCTCTGCCCGGATCGGCGGCGCGCCGGCATCGCTGTCGCCGCGGTGCTGATCGTAGTCTTCGTCGGCGGTTCGCCGGGACAGGTCGGCGCGATCGTCCTCGGCGGTCTGGCGGGGCTGCTGCTGTGTCGCGATGTCCCGGCTCCGGTTGCCGGGCATCTGACCTTCCCGGTGTCCAGGCGCATGGGCGCCGCGCTGCTGCTGCTGTTTCTCGGGCTTCTGTTCGCGTTGCCGCCGGCCGCCACGGCGCTGCCGCTGCAGGCGCTGGCGCTCGTCGACGCCTTTTACCGCGCGGGCGCGCTCGTGTTCGGTGGAGGACACGTGGTGCTGCCCCTGCTGGAGGCGGAGGTCGTCGGACCGGGGTGGGTGAGCGTCGATGCCTTCCTCGCCGGCTATGGCGCGGCCCAGGCCGTGCCGGGGCCGCTGTTCACCTTTGCGGCCTATCTCGGTGTCGTCATGGGTCCGGAGCCGAACGGCGTCGCGGGTGCGGTGATCTGCCTCGTCGCCCTGTTTCTGCCGGGCCTCATCCTAGTCGTCGGCGCCCTCCCCTTCTGGGACGCCTTCCGCAGGCACCCGGCCGCGCAGGCCGCGCTGCGCGGGACGAACGCCGCCGTCGTCGGCCTGCTCGGTGCGGCGCTCTACGACCCGGTCTGGGCAAGCGCGATCCTTACGTCCTACGATTTCGCGCTCGCCCTGACCGGCTTCGTCCTCCTGACCGTCTGGAGCGTGCAGCCATGGATCGTCGTGATCCTGCTGGCGGCCGGCGGCGCCGGCCTGACGCTGCTCTAGGAGCGCAGGCGCGCGATACCGGGCCGGGCCGCACCGGCATTCGGCGCTGCGGCCCCGTTCTCCGGGCACTGTTCGGCTTTCGCGATGTTCCGGGAGTCGGGAGATCGGGCGAGCATTGGTGACCCCTACGGGACTCGAACCCGTGTTTCCAACGTGAGAGGCTGGCGTCCTAGACCGCTAGACGAAGGGGCCCCATGCGCGGCGCGCGACATATGGCAGAAATTGGACAGGCGATCAAGGGCAGGCTCAGCGCGCCGCGTCGCTGCCGACCTGTACCGCACCGAGCCGGTTGCCGGTCGCCAGATCGACGACCTCGAACCGGGCTGCGTCGCCGGCCTCCTGTATATGGATAACGAGCCGTCCCGCTTCAACGGTTGCCCAGACCACCCTGGCCCCATCCGGGAGCGTAAGGTCGACCTCCCCGAAAGCGGGGAGCGGCGGCGGGCCTTTCGCCTCCTGTTCCTGGGTCGCCCGTTTGACGATGACGGTCACCACCACGGCTACACCGGCGACGATCAGGATGCCCATGACCACGACGAGAACCTGAAGCGCCCGCACTCCACACCTTTTCCGTTTCGACAGGCCACCCGGCCCATCATCGGCCACAATTCGCCGAAAGCATACCGCGCCTTGGAGAAAGCCGAAACGCAGCGGACGCGTCAGCGGAATGTCGGAGGAAGTCGAGCGGTATGAGGTGACTGTGGACGCGTCCGCAGTCGGCCAGCGTCTGGACCGCCTGCTGAGCACGGCCCTGCAGTTCCTGTCGCGAACGCGCCTGAAGGCTCTGCTGCAGGACGGGATGGTGAGCGCCGACGGTCGGCCCGTCTCCGACCCGGCCTATCGTGTGCAGGCCGGGCAACGGTTCACCGTCCGCGTGCCCGAAGCCGCCCCGGCCGAACCTGCTGCACAGCCCTTGCCGCTGGCGATCGTCTACGAGGACGACCAGGTGGTGGTCATCGACAAGCCGGCCGGACTCGTCGTCCACCCCGCCCCGGGAAGCCCGGACTCGACCCTGGTCAACGCGCTGATCGCCCATTGCGGCGAAAGCCTGTCCGGGATCGGCGGGGTGCGGCGGCCGGGCATCGTCCACCGGCTCGACAGGGACACCAGCGGACTTCTGGTGGTCGCCAAGACCGACGCCGCGCACCGAAGCCTCGCCGCGCAGTTCGCGCGGCACAGCATCGACCGCGCTTACCTGGCCCTGGTCTGGGGCGTCCCGGCGCCGCCCGCTGGACGCATCGAAGGCAACATCGGCCGGAGTCCGCGCGACCGGAAGAAGATGGCGGTCCGTCGGGAGGGCGGGAAGCCGGCGGCCACGCGTTATCGGCTGCTGCGCGCTTATGGCGGCCGCGCCGCATTGCTGGAATGCCGGCTCGAAACCGGACGCACGCACCAGATCCGGGTTCACCTGGCGAGCCGAGGTCACCCGCTTGTTGGCGACCGCCTCTATGGCGGCTCGCGAAGCGTGCCCGGCCAGTTGGGCGCCATACTCCGCGCCTTCCCGCGGCAGGCGCTCCATGCGGCGGAACTCGGCTTCGATCATCCGACCCGCGCGGAGCGGATGACGTTTCGAGCTGATTTACCTCATGATTTCCGTGAGTTGGTTGCCAGTTTAGAACACATTGAAAAGCTCTGAGGAAACCGTATAAACTCGGTCCTGTTAACGTCGAAGGACCCTGGCCCGTGCTATCCTGGGGCCTTCGAGGGGAGGTGTGTGTGATGGCCAATTCGGTGCCTGTCCCGTCCAGCGTTCCGGCCCTGACGGCCGAGGGAAACCTGTCCCGGTATCTCCAGGCGATCCGGAAGTTCCCCATGCTGCAGCCGGAAGAGGAATACATGCTGGCCAAGCGCTGGAAGGAGCATGGGGACGTCGAGGCGGCGGAACGGCTGGTGACGAGCCACCTGCGGCTGGTGGCGAAGATCGCGATGGGCTATCGCGGGTACGGCCTGCCGCTGAGCGAACTGATTTCCGAAGGCAATGTCGGGATGATGCAGGCCGTCAAACGCTTCGATCCGGATCGCGGCTTCCGGCTCGCAACCTATGCGATGTGGTGGATTCGGGCGGCAATCCAGGAATACATCCTGCACTCCTGGTCCCTCGTGAAGATGGGAACGACGGCCGCTCAGAAGAAGCTGTTCTTTAATTTGCGCAAGCTGAAGGGGCAGCTTCAGGCCATCGATGAAGGCGATCTGTCGCCGGAGAACGTCCGCAAGATCGCCACCACGCTCAATGTTCCCGAAGAGGACGTGATCCAGATGAACCGGCGCCTCGCGAGCCCGGACCATTCGCTGAACGCGCCGCTGCGGACGGAGGGGGAAGGCGAGTGGCAGGACTGGCTGGTCGACGAGTCGGAGGATCAGGAGACCCTTCTCGGTGACCGGCAGGAGTTGCTCCGGCGGCGCCGATTGCTGGCCGATGCCATGCGGCACCTCAACGATCGCGAACGCTTTATTCTCAGCGAACGCCGGCTGAAGGAGAGCCCCTCGACGCTGGAGGACCTGAGTCAGCACTACGGGATCTCGCGAGAGCGCGTCCGGCAGATCGAGGTGAGAGCCTTCGAGAAGCTGCAGAAGGCCGTACGCAATGCGCTCGTGAAGGAACGGCTGGAGGGGGCGGCGGCCGAGCCGGCGGCGTGAGCGGAACGACCCGGCCTCAATCCTGCTTCTGGACTCCGCCGATCTCGACCTCGGTACCCCATTCCCGTACCAGTTCGCGCTGGCGGTTCTCGATGACGCGGAGCTGCCGGTCGATTGAGCGGCGGGTAAATGACTGCACCAAAGGGGGCACGGTAAGATAGATCCCCCACCCGGTCGCGGCGGCACCATAGAGGCCGGCCCAGACCACCGGATCGAGGAGAACCCCGGCCGGGCCGGGCGACGACGGTCCGGAATCGGCCAATTGGAACGCCGCCGGAACGACCGCCGCCACGTTCATCGCCCCGACCGTCTGCACGAGATATCGTTGCTCCGGTCGCCGCGTTACCCACGCGACGACCGTCGGTAGAAGCCCGACCGCGATCAGCAGTGTCATGGCCGGTGCCAGGATGGCCAACGGCACGATAAGGGCTATCGCCAGCGTCGACGCCAGGGCGCGGACGCTCGATCCGAGCAGCGATGCCCTTGCCAGTCTCGGCAAGGACGCCGGGCCACTTTCGCCGACGGGAGGACCGTTCACCGCGCGTCACCCCGCCTGGAGCAGGAGCAGGGTGGTACCGACGACCGCTCCGAGCGACACGGACAGGAGCGCCGCAAGTTGCTGTCCCTGCTCGTGCGCGTCGCCCAGCAGGTCCGGGCGGGCTTCCTCAAGCCGGATCGCCGTCATCCGGTTGGCGTGGAACTGTCGGCGCGCTGCCGCGAACCCTGCCTCGTCGGCTTGCCACAGTGCGCGATCGTCGAGGATCTCCAGGAGATCGGCAAGGTGACCGCTCTCCTTGCGGCGCTCCACGGCCGTTGCGAGCCGCTCGCGCTGCCGGCGATTGTGCAGGCGGCCGACGACGGGTGCGACCCGGTGCGCCAACCAGCGGCCGAGCAGAGGCAGCGGCGGATCTCCGACGGCCTGTTGCACGGCGGCAAGGAGGCGAAGCTCCAGGAGTGGGCGTTCGGTCGTCGCAGCGTCGCGTACAATCGCGGCGGCAACAGCGGGGGAACGCCGGCCGAGCCGGGACATCAAGAACGCGGCCGCATGAAGATCCAGCGGTGAGGTCACGAAATCGGCCTGTCGGGCGCCGTCCTCGAGGACTGCAATCATTTCCTCCAGATCGGATACGCATTCGGCTCCGACCGCCTGGCCCAAGCAGGGCTGGTCGGGGTTCATCTCGTACAGGCATCGCTCGAGGCCGGATCCGAGCCCCGGCCGACGGAGATGGCTGTGCATCCGGTCCACCCAGCCCTCGAACGCCGCCAATGTGCGCAGTCGCGACGCCGGGAGCCAGGCCGGGATTCCCGCTTCGAGCAGGTCGGAAAAATCGTTCGCGGATCCCCCTTGGGCCATCGAGGCGTAAAGGGCGGTTCCGAGGCCGTCGGGCATGGCGCACAGCCTGCCGAACCGGACCGGGCCCCCTGGATCGAGCAGTATGCAGGCACGGGCGACGAGGGCGTCGTCGACGCGCCGGCTGCGCCCTCCGAAGCGGCCGAACGACCGCCGCATGTTCTGTATCGCCTCGGCCGTCGCTTCATCTCGTAGGCTGCTCCGCAGCCACTGCTCCACGGCGCCGCTCCGAATGTCGGCCGCCCCCTTCGGCCCCGCCCGCCACAGACCGAGAGCCAGCGAACGCGCCGTCCGGTACTGGCCTTCGCCGAGCCGATAGGGTCGTGCCGCGAGCCTGGGTGCCGCCGGGCGCGGCAGCAGCATGCGGTCGTTGCGCAGCCACGACTCCACAGCTTCCAAGCTCCAGCGCTGATCCGTCTCGTCGCACAGCAGACCCCGCAGCAGCGGCATCAGTTCGGGCGGCGGATGAGAGTCTCCAATCAAAGCGACCGCCGACCCCAGCTCGAGCTTTCGGATGAGGAGGCTGTCGGGGGTCTCCGACCCGACCGGGAGAGGGGAGCGATGACTGAGCCGGAGAATGCTGACGCCGAGCGCGTACAGATCGTCCGCAACCGTTCCCTCGCTGCGGCCGGCCGGGTGCGCAAGGCCGTTCTCGATGGTTTCGAACGCCGTCGGCTGATCGTAACCGGGCGGCGCGGTGACGCACTCCCCAAGCACCACGGCCTGCCGTCGAGGGTCTGCCCAGAACATGTTGTCCGGACGCACCGCCCGATGTGTCAAACCCCTCTCGTGGAAGTGGCGTAGTGCCTGGACGACCGGCGCCACCACCCGCCGCAGGAGCTCGCTTCCGCTCAGCCCGAGACCAAAGGGTGGCAGCCGCTCCCCCTGTGGCCGCTCCAGGACGGCCGCAATGACCCGCCGCCCCAGCGGGGGCCACAGGCATGATCCGTAATCCAAGAGCCGCAGATGACCGGGCTCGGGTGACGCCCGCAAATGCTGCATCGCCTTAAGCCTCGCCGGAAGCGTGGGCCGGCAGATCACCGCGAACAATGATGCCCCCGGATCCAGCGGGTCCTCGGCGAGGTACGCGCGGGCGGACGGCGAATCGAGCTCCGGTAGCGGCAGCCCCGGGAAGAGCCGATACCGCCTGTTGAGGTCGACCGGGTCGCCCTGGCTGTTCATCGGCGTGGCACGCGACCGATCGGCGGCCTTGATCTGGTCCGACATCGTTCCCGATCTCCGTGCTGCGCCGCGGCCCGGAAGCCGCTGCCACCATCTTGCCCGGAAATGGCAAAAGCGGCGTTAATCTGCAGGAGACCCGGTCACTCCACCTTCGGAAGCGAGAAGATCTGCCCCGGATAGATCAGGTCGGGATCTCGAATCTGGTTGCGATTGGCTTCGTAGATCACCGTGTACCGGATGCCCTTCCCATAGGTGCGGCGGGCGATCCGCCACAGGCTGTTGCCGGGTTGCACGACCACCAGCCCACCGGGCGCCAGTTCGGCGTGGAGGTCGGCCCGAGTGAAGGGAAGTCGGATTCGAGCGGTGAGCGCACCGGACTCGGCGCGCGCATCCGCGCGCAGCGTGTAATCGCCGGCCGCCACATCGGCCTCAGGCGTCAGTTCCCAGCGGCCCGAAGGATCGGCCTGTGCCTCGCCGATGGCACGGTCGTCGAGGTAGATTTGCACCCGTTCCCCCGGAGCCGCGGCACCGCTGAACGCCAAATTGCCCCGATCGTCGTAATCGACCGTCTCGATCGCCAGCGTGGAGCCGCCGCGCGCGACGACCTCCGATCGTGATTCGCTCTCGCCGCCCGGCGGCTCCGATCCGGGCGTGTTCGAGCCGCGCTGCTGCAGACGGTCCAGGACGGTGCGGCCCGCGGCGGCGGTATCCTGCGGCCGGGCCTCCGCCGCACCCGTGTCTGCAGGCACACCGGCATCTGCCGGGGATGCTGGATCGGAGGGAGCGCTGTTATCGGAGGGAGCGCTGTTCTTGCTGCGGATGTCTGGTTTTCCAGGCTCCGCATCCCCTGGCACCATTGCCGCGAGGCGGTCCGCCGGCGGCGGCCCGTCACCCTCCTCCTTCGTCGGCGCAGCGGGCTCCGGGCGCTGCAGCAACCGGCTCGGTCCGATCCTCTCGCGCGGCACGGCCACGGCCAGCGGCGTGTCGGCATCTCGTTCGGGGACTGCCAGCACCACCACGGTCTCGGATTCCACCGTCTCGCCGCTATCACCCTCCGCTCGCAGCCGCAGTTCGTGGGCCCCGGAAGTGAGCGGGGCCTCGGGAATAAGGACCCACTCCCCTCGCCGGTCGGCGCGCGCGGTCCCGACCGTCCGGTCGGCGTCTTCCACGGTGACCGTGGCGTTCGGAGCCGCTCGCCCGGCGATCACCGCGCTTCCGTCGCGGGCGACCCGGACGATGTCGAAACTCGGTTCCGACCGATCCGGCTTGGGCTCGCGCGGCCTCTCCTCGTGTGGGGGTGCCTTCTCGGGCGTCGTCGCCAGGTCGGAGTGACCGGCCGGTATCGGCGAAGGCGCAGCGCCCTTCGGTTCCGCATCGTTGCGCGGCGCTGCCGGTCGTGGCTCATCCGTACGGTCGCGTGGCGGATCGACGGTTCTCCCGGGTTCGGGCGAAACGCTCGCCGCTGCGGGAGAACCCGGCGTTACCCAGCCAGGCTGCCCGGCTGACCGGCCGGATTCGGTAATCGTGCGGTCGGCCGGCCGGTCGGACCCCAGCCCAGCATAGTAGTACCCCAACCCGACCCCGCCGAGGATCGCCGCTACCGCAATGAACAAGAACCGCTTCACGCGCGCCCGCCGTTCGCCATGCCTAGCCCCGATCGGTATAAAAAGACGTGCCCGCGATCCGGCCGGCCGCACTCGGTCGAGGCAATGATGCAAATTCGTGACAATACCCAGTTAAGAGCCGCGTCCGGCGACACGCAACCGGAATCCGCCGCGCGCCCCCGCCCGCGTCAGTCCACTCGACGCGTCATCGGCGCGTCATGAGACCCTTTCACTGATGGATCCGCACTCGCTCTGTGTCTTCTGCGGCTCACGGGTTGGCAACGACCCGACTTACGCCGCTGCAGCTACGCGTCTCGGCACTCTGCTGGCCGAAGCCGGAATCACCCTCGTCTATGGCGGCGGGCGCATCGGCCTGATGGGTGTCATCGCCGATTCCGTTACTGCGGCGGGTGGCCGCGTCGTCGGCGTGATTCCTGACTTTCTCGAGCGACGGGAGGTCGCGAACCGCGCTGCCGACCAGTTGATCGTCACCCGCAGCATGCACGAACGGAAGCAGCGCATGTTCGACCTCGCCGACGGGTTCGTGGTCCTGCCCGGAGGAATCGGGACGCTCGACGAGACAATCGAGATCCTGACCTGGAAACAGCTGCATCGACACACCAAGCCGATCGTCCTACTCGACCTCGACGGCTTTTGGCAGCCCCTTCTGGCGCTGTTCGATGCCGTCATCCGGAGAGGGTTTGCGACCGACCGGACGCGCAGCCTCTACGAGGTCGTCGACACGACCGACGCGATCATCCCCGCCATCCGCCGCGCGCCGGCGCCGTCACGCGGCCCCAGCACCGGTCTGCGAGTGTACCGGCACGGCTAATTGTTTCGCGTGATCACGGCGAGCGACGCGGCCGATACCGCAAGATCGCGAACGATGCCGGTAACCACCGTCGCGAGTTCGCGGAAACGGAACGGCGTCAGATCGCGGGGGACCACGATCCACGATCCCGGCGGAATGGTCTCTCCGCCGCTGCGCCCCCAGGAGGACACCGAGATCTGTCGGGCGGACCCGTCGGGCCGGACAAGGAAGGCATTGGAGCGATCGGCCGCTTCGGTAACGCCGCCGGCTGCCGCAATATACTCGGCCGCCGTCATGCCCAGAGCAAACTGCTGTGCCCCCGGGTTGAACACTTCACCCGATACGAACACCATCTGCGGGGTTCGGGGAATCACCAGCCGGTCGCCTCCCTCCAAGGTAATATCCAGCTCCGGGCGCTGCTCCAGGACGAGAGGGTTGGCTTCGACCACCATCCGGCCGACCACCGCTTCGGCAGAGAGCTGCTCCATCAGATTGGTCATCAGGCTGACCTCCTGTGCCGTGAGATCGCTGCCGCGTGCGGCCGTCCCCGTAGGCACCTCCGAGATCCGCCCGATCAGGGCCCGATGGAACTCCTGGATCGTCCGCTGCCGGGCAGCCTCCTCGGTTCGCCGGACGCTCTCCCGGGTGAACACGGCACCGGCCGGATAGGCGGTCGGCTGCAAGCCCCCTGCCCGCTCGATCACCGAACTCAGCTTTTCCCCGCGAACGATGTCGTAGCGGCCAGGACGCCGAACCTCGCCGACGATCTCGACAAAGCCCCGCTCCCGATCGGAGATGAGCGGGCCGACGCGGACAGTGTTGCCGATGCCAATGGCAATGAGGTCGGGTTGCACCGTCCTCAGATCGATCAGGCTGCGGTCGACTTCGAGGCGATTGGTCGCTGGGTTCAGCGGGTATCGGGTGATCTCGACCGCCGTGACGTCGGCACCGGGCGCTAGTCCGCCGGCAGCGGCAAGCAATTCCTCGAGCGTGACCGTCCCTGCGACGGGATAAGCCCCCGGCAGCACCACCTCGCCCAGGAGTTCGATGGCACTGTCGGTCAGAAGGCGCGCCAGCGCCTCTCGCGGAATGATGATTTCGTCCGCCTGTTCCGCAGCCTGCTCCGGCCTCAGACCCTCCATGGTTTCCTGCCGAGCCGACAGAGGCATCGTTGAGGTCCCGCTGCCCTCCGGCGCGAACGGATTGGATGCCATTCCGGGGAACGGCGCCCCTTGAGCCGGAGGCACGTTCGCCACATCGGCGCCCGAAGGTCCCATCACGCTCCAGCCTCGAGAACCGGTGCCTTCCTGCAGGCGAGCCTGCGTCGCCTCCTCGGCTCGGAGCATCTCCTCCCGACGCTCTGCGTCCCGCTCCTTACGATCGCTCTCGCCCCTGCCCAGCCGAATGAGGTCCTGCACTTCGGCAAAGCTGAAGATCCGGACGATATCCCGATCCTGCAGCGGCAGGTCCGCATCCCCGCCGATGATCTTGGCCGGCGCGAAGGGCACCACCTCGCGCTGCAGCGTCCTCAGATTGCGGCGGATGATGATGCCGAACAGCAGATAGGGATTCTCCCCGTATATTTCGGGGCTGCCGACCAGGGCGCGCAGGGTCGGGGCCGATGCTAGGCTCCGCGTGCCTGGATAGCGCACATGGCCGCGGACGGCGACGCGCGGCTCGTCGATCTCGAATATATCGGACGCGACCGCGGCCGCACCCGGCGTGGCCGGAATGATTTCCAGCCCTTGCGGCGGCGCCCAGACGGACGATCCGCCGAGTCGCCTGTCGGTGGACTGGCTGGTGCGGAGGAAACCGCCCTCGCCCGGTCTCCCCGCGACCTGGAGCGCGCGACCGAGATCAGGCTCCTCGACGACCGGCATCCAGCCGCCGGCGCTCGCCACCCGGATATGCCCGGCCGGCTGCGGAAGGCTGCTGCGCCGGTCGCCCGAAAGGCTGCGCGCGATCGCCATCACCTGTTGGATACCTTCGCGCGATGCGATCGGATAGACACCCGGATTGAGCACGTTGCCGCGCACAAGGATGGCGTTCTGCAGAAGGAAGGTCAGCAGGCCGGGCACCCGGTCGAACAGTGCCGGGCAGGGCTGATCGCCTCCGACCAGATCCCGCACGGCCGTGCTGAACTGCCCGGACGCGAGATCGCTGCGGGGATTGGCACGGACCCATCGCGCGAGAACGCGCAAGCCCGCGCAGCCGTTCGCCCTTTCGTCGAGCCGGCCCTGCAGCGCCTCGATGACGCCGCGTGAGGTGAGATAATTGATGTCGTCGAGACTGAACACGTAGACGCGGTCGCCGCTGGCGAGCGGTAGATTGCTTCGCCCTTCCAGGACGGCCCACAGGTCGACCTTCGTGAACCGGCTCGCCTGTGTCCGCGAGTCGGTCGTCTCGACGACTGCGAAAGGCAGGTAAGGATCAGGCAGCAGAGCCCTGACGCCCCCGCTCAGCAACTGGCGCAGGGTCCGCGCCGCGGCGAGCGGAAAGGTCCCCGGTAAGCGGACGTGACCGGCCAGTTCGACCTCGCCGTCGATCGCGTTGGCTGCGGGCTCGACGAACAGAATCTCTCCGCTGCGTACGGTTTGACGGGCGAGGCGAGGCAGCTCCACCAACTCCTGCGTGCCGTTGGGTCGAATCCGCAGGACCGAGTGGCGATACCCCCCGCGCATCCAGACACTGCCGCCGAGATCGAGCAGATCTTCCGCCGCGATTTCGTCCTGTCCGGGCGGTAGTTCGAAGATTCCCGGCCGCTTGATCCGGCCGGTGACCGCTACGGTGGGCCCGATCACCGGCACGAAGATTCGATCGCCGTCGGCGAGAGCGAGCATCCCGGCCTCTGCCCGGCCGAGAACGAAATCGTAGAGGTCGACCGGAATGACCGTCCCTTGCCTCAGAATCTGCACGCCCCGCAGACTGCCGGATTTCTTGATACCGCCGGCGAGAAGAATGGCATCGACCACGCTTGCCAGCCCGTTGAGCCGAACGACGCCGGGCCGCCGCAGCTCGCCGGTGACGGTGACCGCGATCTCGCGGATGCGCGCGACCGATGCAAACACATCCGTGCCGAGCAGTCGTTGGCCGACCTCGGCACGGAGCTGCTGGCGAAACTCGCCGAAGGTCAGGCCGGCCGCGGCCAGAGGCGGCAGCTCCGGCAGCACCACGGTGCCCTCCCGGTCGACCGGCACGCTGAAGCTCTGATTGACCTTGCCGCGCAGGTGAATCAGGAGCTCGTCGCCGACTCCGAGCACATAGCTGTCCGGAATCGCCCCCACCTGGCTGCTGACCACCGGCTGCTGGACGCCGAACACCAGATAGCCGATCTGGTCGAGCGGCCGGCCGGCCCGGCGACTGTAGTCTTCCTCGAGCGGGGAGCGTGGCGGCAGCAGCTCCGGTATCGCCTCCAGCGGGATCTCCTGCTCGTCCCGGGAGACCTCGAGCGGACTCCCCAGCTGCTGCGCACCGGTCCCCTGATTGACGCGATCACGCAGCATCCGGTCGAGTCCGGGGATCGCCCCGGGGTCGATACCCGACGGCAGTTCCGGAATACCGGACATCTGCGCTGCTGCTGGGGTCGATGCCGCGAGGCAGGCGCAAACTACCCAGACTGCGAATCGGATGCGGTCTGCGACGTGCCGCCGACGTCGCCGGCTACCGCATGCGGAGGTTCCGGTCGCCACATGGTCGGCCGGCGTCGGCGCGAGCGAAGTCAAGATGTCGGCTTCGGGCATCTCAGAGCGGGGAGAACGGAATGCGGGCATGCGGAATCGGAGCTGCGCGCCCGGTGCGACGACACGATATCACGCGGAGACTCGGAGTACGGGATTGAAATGTGATTGCGACGCCTCGGCGAGCGTTCGCGCGATCGCGCCTCCCATCCTGATCATGTCGCTCGTGCCGAGCGAGGGATGAACGAGGAAAGCAAGACTCGTGTCGCTCGACTCGCGCGCGATCGGCAGGCGCTCCGACGGTCCGAGCCCGCTCGCCGCGAAAGCCTGCTCCCGGTAAATCTCGGAGCACGACCCGGTGAAGCAGGGAACCCCCTCCGCGGTCAGCCGTTCGAGAATCCCGTCCCGGGTCCATCCGGGACGCAGCCGGTCGGGTCGCACGAAGGCCTGGAGCCGGTAATAGGCGTGGTCGAGATGCGCGGGCGGCTCCGGGATCCGGAGCACGGGAACATCCGCGAGTTGCCTCCGAAGGATGTCCGCATTGCGGCGCCGCTGGTCGAGCCAGTCGGGCAACTTACGGAGCTGCAGGCGGCCGATGGCGGCCTGGACCTCCGTCATCCGCCAATTGGTCCCGAACGAGTCGTGCAGCCAGCGGAAGCCCGCGGGGTGCTCGCGTTCGTAAACCGCCGCGTAGGACTTGCCGTGGTCCTTGAACTCCCAGGCCCGCCGCCACACGCGCTCGTCGTCGGTTACCAGCATCCCGCCTTCACCGCCGGTGGTGATGATCTTGTCCTGGCAGAAGGAGAAGCAGCCGACATCGCCGAGCCCGCCGACCGGACGGCCGCGGTAGCGCGCCCCGTGTGCCTGTGCGCAGTCTTCGATCACCTTCAGGCCGCGGGCGCGCGCGAGGTCCAGGATCGGATCCATCTCGCACGGCCAGCCGGCGAGATGCACGACGATGATCGCGCGGGTCCGCGGTGTCAGCACAGCCGCGATCGTCTCCGCGGTGACGTTCTGGCTGTCGGGGTCGATGTCTGCGACGACAGGCACCGCGCCGCGCATGACCGCGGCGCTCGCGGTTGCGATGAAGGTCCGGGAGGGAACGACCACTTCGTCACCCGGTCCGATGCCGAGGCCGATCAAGGCGAGTTCCAACGCCAACGTCCCGTTCGCGACAGCAACGGCATATGCGGTCCCGCAGTGCGCGGCATACTCGCGCTCGAACGCACGGCATTCGGTGCCCGTCCAATAGTTGACGCGCCCGGAGCGCAGCACTGCTGCGGCCGCCTCGACCTCGTCGTCGGCGAAAACCGGCCAGGGAGGGAAGGAGGGATGGCTCGGCATGACGGCTCCCGATCGTCGCTGGAACGAACTGCCATTCGTTACAGTACCGGACGCCGCCGGTAAAGGTGAGCACGCGTCACCGTAGCGGAACCTGTCCAGCGGCGCGGCGGCGGGCCGGGACGGCGCCGACGGAGCCCGCGGCGGGCCGACCCTGTGGATAACCCTGTGCACGACGAAGTCGGACTTCCTGAATTTCGCGTCCGATCAATGTGTCAGACGCTGCGAGTCGATGGGGAATCGCAGCGCTCTCGTCTCCGCCCCGATCTTCATCCGCCGCATCAAGTTTATCCACATGCGGCCTGCGACCCGGCGCCGCCCTATCTGACTGTCCGCTTTAGTTTCACGCCGTAAGATATTGCGAATACGAGGTTGTTCCCGGTGCCTCGGGCAAAGGCCGCCGTTACCGCCGCTGGCGCCGCCAGCGCTCGACCACCACCGACAGGATCGAGGTGTCTCCATCTTCCGACTGCCAGGCCGCCGAGAATGGCGCATTGCCGCTGCGTGGCCGGCGATCCTCGGGCAGCTCGTCGAAATGCAATCGCATCGGCACCGATACGCCCTCACCGACGGCGATCGCCTCGGCATTGCGCAATGACGGGAGGGAGCCGAGCAACCCGGGTGTCGCGTCCGATATCGCCGCGTTCACGAAATCCTGGTCCTTCTGGTTGGTCATCCGCAGCGCGAAGATGGTATTGCACTGCGACAGCAGGCCGGCCTCGAGCTCCGACGGCCGCTGCGTGACGACGCAGAGCGAGAGCCCGTACTTCCGGCCTTCCTTTGCGATGCGCGACAGGGCGCGCTTGGCCGGCTCGAAGCCGAGCTCGGTGTTTTGCGGAGCGTAGCGGTGGGCCTCCTCGCAGACGAGCAGGATCGGCAAGGCCCGGTCGCTCCACAGCGCCACGTCGAGCGTCATACGCGAGACGACCGACACCACGACGTTGATGACCTCCGACGGGATCCCGGAGAGATCGATGATGGAGATCGGCTTGCCGAGTGCCGGCATCCGGAAGATGCGCGACAGGATCTGGACCATGTTGTCGCGCAGGACCACGCCGGCCGGAAACATGAACGAGAAGCGAC
Source organism: uncultured Alphaproteobacteria bacterium (assembly GCA_964625225.1). Taxonomy (GTDB): domain Bacteria; phylum Pseudomonadota; class Alphaproteobacteria; order JAJUGE01; family JAJUGE01; genus CAZVAR01. Next base: position 48,376 of record CAZVAR010000005.1, read on the forward strand.
GATCGGCCTGAAGAATGTTCAACCGGTTCTTCAGTCGCAGATAGGGCGTAAGGTCGCTGCGTCGCTCCAGCTTGCCCGCAGCCTCGTCGATGAGGCGCGTCACTTCGCTTAGCTTGTAGGGAATTGGCGTATCGACGGTAATGAAACCGGCTTCGTCCGGGTCCGGGACGAGCCGCATCTTCGCGAGCTGGATCGTCTCGCGCAGGATCGCGGATTCCGACTCCCACTCCGCGGCGTTGCCGCCGAAGATGATTTCGGAAATCTCCTCGAAATTGAACAGCCAATACGGGAGCTGCAGGCTGGTCGAGTCCAGAACCTCTGCACGCTCACCGAACGCCTGCGCGTACTCGCCGTGCGGGTCGAGCAGGACCACGTGGGCGCTCCCGTGCTTTTCGAGGATCGCGTGAAGGATCAACGCGACGGCGCAGGACTTGCCCGACCCGGTCGTGCCGAGGACGGCGAAATGTTTGCCGAGCAGATCGTCGATCACGACGAAGGCCGGCAGCGACTTGTCCTGGTGGATCGTGCCGATCCGGACCGTGGACAGCGCCGGCCGCGCATAGACCATCCCGAGGTCGCGCTGCGTTGCGGCAAACACCTCGGCACCCAACGCCGGGAACTGCGAGACCCCGCGCTGAAACAGCTCGCCGCCGGGCGCATCCCGGTGAACCGTCTCACCGATCAGGTCGAGCTCGGCGATCTTCAGCTCCGATTCCTGCGGGTCCTGCGCCGGAATTGGGATGCTGACACCGCTGACCATGCCGAACACGGTCGTGTCCGCGGTGTACATCTTGACCAGCGAGCCGATCTGGAGCTCCGCCGGTGCCGTCTGCCGATCCTGACGCGGGCTCTGGATCAGCGCGATGATCTGCGAACCCGAAACGGAGACTACGCGCCCGATCCTCTCGGACCGCTCGAGCCCCGATGCTGCCGCGCAACTGGCATCATCCAACATAGGCATCATCCTCGTGCATCAGGTTGCGGTTGCTCTGGACGCGGGTCGCCGGAAAGGCCAGCGTTGCCGTCGTGCCGACGTTCGGGCGGCTTTCCAGAAGAAGTTGGCCGCCATGCAGCTCCATGAAGGACTTGGTGATCGGCAGTCCCAGGCCGGTGCCCTCATACTTGCGGTTGAGCCCGCCATCGACCTGGGTGAAGGGCTCGATGACCCGATCGAGATCCTCCTCGTTCATGCCGATTCCGTTATCGGCGACCTGGATCAGAAGTTTGCCGTCCGGTTCGAGCGCGACCGACAGCCGCACCTCCCCGTCATCGAGCGTAAACTTCACTGCGTTCGAGAGCAGGTTGATCAGCATCTGCTTCAGCTTCTGTTCGTCCGCGATCAGACCCGGCACGTCGTCGGGTACCTCGTTGACGAGACGGATCCGACGCGCATGCGAGCGTTCGCGAATCATGGCGATGCAGAAGCGCGCCACTTCCTTCAGGTCGACCACCTGGTCGTCCAGCTCGACCTTTCCGGCCTCGATCTTCGCAAGGTCGAGAATGTCGTTGATGACCGACAGAAGATGATTGCCGCTGGCGTAGATGTCGCGAACGTAGGTCTCGTATCGCGGAGATCCGAGCGGGCCGAAGAGCCCGTCCATCATCACCTGCGAAAAGCCGATCACGGCGTTCAACGGTGAGCGCAGCTCGTGGCTCATATTTGCCAAGAACTCCGTCTTGGCGCGGTTCGCCGCCTGCGCTTCCACCATCGCCGCGTGGGCGATCTCGGCCGAGCGCTCCGCCTCTTGCTTAGCGGCATACAGGGCCGCCTCCGCCCGATTCCGCTCCACGATACGACCGAGCTGCGCACCGTAGCGGTCCAGGAGGGATTGCCGCTGGGCTCCCCGCCGTCGAAAGTCGTACATGCGCCACTGCCCTGGCGAATCAACTAAGGATGGCGAAGCCTAGACACCAACGCCGAAAATCGGGTTAACGGGGTTACGGGATGGGATCGTGCGGTGCCCGATCGGACCTCGGCTGACCGGGCGCGGGCCGGCCCCGGCGACCTATGCGGCGTGTCCGAATGCTGCACAGCTCGAGCCGTGCCGCATCCGGACCCGACACGCCGCGTCTCACCCCGCCGCATCACCTTCACGGTGACGGCGCGTCTCGCCGGCCGCCGCGCTTCCACCCGCCTCCATCCCCCGACGACCGACCGGAGGGCAGGCCGCTTCGTTGCGCGGCCACGCTCAATGCTGCAGCGAGAAGACCCGCGTCGCCTGACCGCCAGAAACCTCACCTTGGAACCGCTCGGTTACGAACCGTCCCTGAAACAGGGTCACGCCGGCCCGATGGCCGAACTCGATGGCCGCGCTGCTGTCGCATCGGCAAAGGATGACCCGGTCCGGACGGACGGCGGCGATCGAGGTGGCGAATGCGTCGAGCCCGGCCCCGGACAGACTCGGCGCCCAGCGGACCTTGAGTAGATCGACATCCAGGCGCGCGGGCTCTGCAAACGGCAGGTTCACCTCCGTGACCCCGTCCAGAAATATCCGGTAGCCCCGCTCCCGAAGCAGCGCACGAACATAGAAGAAGACATTCAGGTCGGAGAACACGTCGACGAACTGAAATTCGAGACCCACCGTAGCCTTGGCCGCCTCGCTGATCACGGCGTCGAAGTCGGTGAACTCCGGAGTGAGCACGGAGGACACGTTCAGGTTCAGGCTCAGATTGGCCCGGTCGCCGCTCTGGCACGCCGGCCGCAGGAGCGCCACCAGTTTGCGGTCGAGACACTTGGTGACGTACTGCAGGACGATGGCGTCACCCGTCATCAGCGGGCTGCGGTTGAGCGATGTTTCGAGATCCAGGATGGAGAAGTAGAACTCGTCGAACTGCCACACCGGATTCCCGTCAACCGGGACCATGCAGACCGGCTGGCGTCGCAGGAAGGCGGCGAGATTGGTCCGCTCGATCGCCTCGACCGTTTGCGCCAAGGCTATGAGTTCCGACGACCGGGTTACCAGGCGGGGCTCGACGGCGGCCGGCACGACCGCGACCGGCTCTACTGGGCCGTGCTGCGGCGTTGCGGCCGCCGGCATCCCGCAGAGCGTCTCGGCCAGACGAATGACGGTGTCCCGATCGCGGTCCAGCACGTACCAGGTCGCGAAATCGGCATCGTAGCGTTCCTCATTGTAGTAGAGGGGGTCGCTTGCGAACAGCCGGCTCAGCTTGCTGACAGCGACTTTCGCCTGCGTCATCCGACTGTCGGGATACAGGTAGATCCAGTCGCCGCTCTTCAGGACAAGCAGTCGTCCATCGAGCCCCCGGACCGAATTCTCGAACATCTGCAGGGCGAAGACGATGTTCTCGTTCCGCTTCACGGGCGAGACGCGGGACAGGTGAATGTGCACCACCCCCCAATTGCCGGGAAGGCGATGCGCCAGGTCGAGAAGCGTCTGTTCCTGGTCGACCGGCTTCTTTCGTATGAGCTCGCGCTGTACCTGCATGACCGCCACTCACCCCCTGCGCGACCATCCCGTCGGGATCCCGCGAACGCCGGCAAGAGTAGCGAACTTTGGTAAAGGCCCACTTAAGTCGGATCACTAGGCGCGGCTCTCCCGCGGTTCGACATCTTTACGGATTCGCAAAGGGATGGCGGCCACCCTGCACCCGCTCAGCGGCCCGCGGCCGCCTGGACCCGGCGATCTCCGGCTGGACCTTGCGGATGGATTCGAAGACGGCGTTTATCACGATAGGAGGCGTTGAAGCGGCGGAACCCATTCGGTCGGCCCCGGTATCCGATGCCTCGTGGGCGTGGCACACCGATGCCCGGCTCGACTTCCAGTCGCCCTCGTGCTCCGAGTCTCCGATCGCACATCAGCTTCTTCTAGGCAAATCATTGCTTCAGCTTGCATTTCCCTCCGTGACTCCGCAGGGATGGGACGTGCTCGTCGGCGACTTGGTCTCGCGGCGGCCATTCAGCGATCTCCGCTGCCGTATACGCTGTGCGGATGGCTCCGAGTACTGGTGCAGTCTCAGCGGCCGGGCGGAGTTCGATCCGGCCGGCCGATTCGTCGGCTATCGGGGCATCGGCCGGCTGCTCGGGCCGTGCGAGCGCGTCATCCCGACATCCCACCCGCGGAAGGAGGCCTGTCCGCCCACGACGTGCAGCGCCCTCGATCTTGCCCAGCAGAATGCCCAGTTCGCGGCCGCGATCGAGGCAACCTCCTCCGGCGTCGCGATCATCGACCCGTTCCGGCCGGGCGAGCCGGTCGTATTCATCAATCCGGCCTTCTCCCTGATCACGGGCTACGGTCCGGACGAGGTGCTCGGCCGGAACCTGCGGTTCCTCCACGGGCCGGATACCGACCCGGCCGCGATCGAGGAGATCCGGTGCGGCATTCGCGACCGGCGCTCGGTTCGTGTGGAAGTCCTGAATTACCGGAAGGAGGGCGACCCGTTCTGGAACGACTTCACGATCAGCCCGATCTTCGACGGCGCAGGCGAGCTGATCGGTTTCGTCAGCGTTCAGAACGACGTCACCGCGCGCAAGGCCGCAGAGCGGGCGGCGCTCACCAGCGAGGAGCGGTTCCGCGATTTCGCCGAACTCGGCGCGGACTGGTTCTGGGAGACTGATCTGCTCCAGCGCTTCACCTATGTCTCGAGCCGGGCTCCCGTGCGCCGCAATTCCGCAGCCGGCGAAGAGAATGCATGCGGGCTCAGTTGCTGGCGCGACATCGACCCCGCGGTCGCAGACCGCATTGGCGAGTACATGGCCCGCGGGGAGAGTTTCCGCGGCCTCGAATTCGCCCTCGCCGACGATGGCGGGGTCGGCACATGGATGCGCATCGCAGGCAAGCCGATCCGCAACGAACATGGCGCGATCGTGGGCTGGCGCGGCGTCGGAACCGACGTGACGCAACGACACCGGGCAGAGCAGGCAATGCGCGAAGCCCGCGATGCTGCGCAGCTTGCGAGTCGGACCAAGAGTGACTTCCTCGCCAATGTCAGCCACGAGCTGCGAACACCGCTGAACGCGATCATCGGCTTCTCGCAGATCATGCGGGACGGCCTGTTCGGCGATATCGGCCAAGCGCAGTACCGTGACTACATCCGCGACATCCACGAAAGCGGTAACCACCTGCTCGCGGTCATCAACGACATTCTCGACATCGCCAAGATCGAGGCCGGTAAGGTCGAGATCGTGGAAGACGAGTTCGATCTCTGTCGGCTCGTCGAGTCGGTGCTGCTGGTCATGCGCAAGCAGGCCGATCAGGAAGGCATCACCCTCGGGATGTCCGGGCCCGAAGGCGGGCTCCGCGTCCGGGCCGACGAACGGCGGATGCGGCAGGTGCTGTTCAACCTGCTCTCTAATGCGATCAAGTTCACGCCGTCCGGAGGCCGGGTCGACCTTGAGGTACGCAGCGGACCGGGAGGCGTGGTTCTGGATGTGCGCGACACGGGGATCGGAATTGCCCCGGAGGACCTTGCGACAGCTCTGGCACCGTTCGGCCAGGTCGAAAGCTGCCTCGACCGCCGTTACAGCGGCACGGGGCTTGGACTGCCGCTGACCAAGGCGCTCGTCGAGTTGCACGGCGGCACCCTCGAGCTTCTCAGCCGCCCCGGTGCCGGCACCACCGCACGGGTCGAGCTGCCGGTGGAGCGGCTTGCCGGCCGCCCGGAGCCGCAGCACACGCCGACATCGTCCGGCCCGCCAGGACCGCAAGGAGACACCCCGCCAGGACCGCAAGGAGACACGAGGTGATCCGCTGGTCGCTTCGCTGGGGGCTGGCACTGATGACCCTGTTCGTCGGTGCCACTTACCTTCTCGACCGAAGCGCCCTGCCGCCCGACCGCGATCACCCGCGCGAGACGGCCACACCGGAGCGGCCGTCCACATCGACAGCGGTGGCGGATTTCGGCAGCGAACTGACGATCCCCGCGGCCCGGGACGGCCACTTCTATGTCGACGCGCTGGTGAACGGCACCCCGGTCCGGTTCGTGATCGATACCGGCGCCACCTCGATCGCCCTCTCGCCCGAGGACGCCGCCCGGGTCGGTCTTCGCCCGCAGTCGCACGAGTACACGCTGCGCGCGAACACGGCCAACGGCGCGGTGCAGCTCGCGCCGGTGTCGCTCCGCGAGGTCCGGCTCGGCAATCTTACCGCCTACGATGTCGAGGCAGCGGTCACCGCGGCACCGATGCGAATCTCACTGCTCGGAATGAGCTTCCTGCGACGCCTGCACAGCTACGAGGCGACCAGGAACGAGCTCCATCTGCGCTGGTGAGGACACCGACACAATTGCAATGGCGCCCCGACCGGGCGATCCTTCCGGCAGTCGCGATGCGGCCAACCAGGGGAATCCGATGCCGGAGGCGCGCGAACCCGCCCGACTCGACCCGCAGATGCGGGCGTATCTCGAATCGACGACCGACACGGCGACCCGGGACGTGGACGTCTTCACGACGCCCGTCGCCTCGTTGCGCCGGGCCGTGGAAGCGGGTCGGATCGGCTATGCCGAGGGCGGACCGGCGATGCGGCGCGTGGAGGAGTTCTGGGCGCCCGGACCCGGCCGCTACGTGCTCTGCCGCCTGAACGTGCCGGCCGACGGTCCTCTGCCCGTACTGGTCTGGCTGCACGGCGGCGGCTGGACGTGGAACAGCATTTACACGATCGACCGCACGGCCCGCGAGTATGCCGCCCGGGCCGGGGCGGCGGTGCTCGCGGTCGATTACTCGCTGTCCCCGGAATACAAGTTCCCGCAGGCCCTGCACGAATGCGTCGCCGTCGTACGCTGGCTGGCACGCGAAGGTGCCGCCGCCCGCGGTCTCGACCCGACCCGGATTGTCATCGCCGGCGATTCGGCGGGAGCGAATCTGGCCCTCGCCACGGCGCTCGTGCTGCGCGACGCCGCCGAGCCGCTGCTGCGGGGTGCCCTCCTTCTCTACGGCGTTTTCGATTCCGACTTCGGACGCGACTCCTACAGGCTGTACGGCCGCGGCGACTATTACCTGTCCGAACGGATGATGCGGTTCTTCTGGAGCAATTACACGGCCAGCCCCGATCAGATGATTCATCCCTTGGCGGCGCCGTTACGGGCCTCGTTGGCCGGGCTGCCGCCCCTGTGGATCGGTGCTGCCGAGGTCGATGTGCTCGCCGACGAGAACGCCGCCCTCGCGGAGAAGGCACGGGCCGCCGGGGTCGAGGTCCGGTATGAGGTCTATCCCGGCCTGACCCACGGTTTCCTGCGGGCCCTCGGCGCCGTCGACCGCAGCGCGCAGGCGGCCGAGGATGGTGCCGGGTGGCTGCGGGACCTGCTGGGCCGGCGCTGAGAGTTGCCCGGCGGCGGCCGTGCGATCGCAAACCGGTCGGCACCGGCCCCGGTCGGGACGGCACAGAGGCTTCCATGCTCGTTCCCGGTTTACGCCGTGACACTGACGGTGGAAACCGAGAGCGGGGAGCCGAAGCGGCCCGGCCGGTGCCCGGGCGAGCGCCCGTGCTCCATGCCCCCTCCCCCGTCGCGCGCGGGCGCGATAAGCTTGCCCAATCGGCGCGACGCAACCCGGAGACGATACGAATGACCGACACGGTCCCGCCTTGCCGAATCGGCATGGTTTTGTTCCCGCGCCTCACCCAGCTCGACCTCACCGGTCCGTTCGAGGTGCTGGCGCGACTGCCGGGCGCAAAGGTCGACCTGCTCTGGCACCGGATCGAGCCGGTGCCGAGCGATCGCGGCCTCACCCTGATGCCGACCGCAACCTTTGACGACTATGGCGTGCCCGAAATCCTGTTCATTCCCGGCGGTCCCGGCCAGCTTCCGGCGATGGAGGATGCCGCCCTGATCGATTTCGTGCGTCGCGCTGGCCGCGGCGCAAAACTGATTACCTCCGTCTGCACGGGTTCGCTGATCCTCGGAGCGGCCGGATTGCTGGTCGGTCGCCGCGCGACGACGCACTGGACCGTAGTGGATCAGCTCGCGCTGCTCGGAGCCACTCCCGTGCGGGAACGGGTGGTCATCGACGGCAACGTGATCACCGGTGCCGGGGTCTCGGCCGGTATCGACTTCGCCCTGACCGTCGCGGCAGAGTTGCACGGGGAAGAGCTCGCGCGGGAGATCCAGCTGCAGATCGAATACGATCCGCACCCGCCCTTCGACAGCGGCTCTCCCGCCACCGCCACGCCGGAGATGGTTGAACGGCTCACTGCCCGCGCCGGCGAGCTCATCGCTAAGCGGCGTGCCGTTGCCGAGCGGATCGGCCGTACCCTGGAGGGTGCTCGATGACCCACCCGACCGAGCTGAAGCCCCGCGAGGACGAGCATCCCGGAACGCCGTGGTCGGCCTACGAGGTCGGTGCCCGCACCCCGGAGATGCGGTTCACGGTCACGCCGGCAATCGTCCGGGAGTATATGGAGGCCGTCGACGCCGATCCCTCCGTCTACGTCGTAGACGGCCGCCAGGCGGCGCCACCCAATGTGCTGGCCGTCTATCTGCTGGCGATCAATTACCGGAAGTACCCGCCGACCCAGGGCATCATCCTGACCGACGTGTCCTGGCGGTTTCACCATCCGATCTGGGCGGACGAAGACACCGAAATCGTCGGTGTCGGCGAGATCGCCGATAAGTACGAGAAGCGCGGCAAGCACTTCGTGCATTGGCGGGCGACTTTTCGCCGCGCCGGGGACGGCGTGCTGCTGACCGAGGCCGCCAACACGATGTACGTGCCGCTGGAGAGGTTCGAGAAGCGATGAGCAGGCTGCGCCGCGAGGTCCCTCAGACTCAGGCCATGATCGATCGCTACGGTCGCATCAACGGCGATAACGACATCATCCACTACGACCATGATTACGCCGTAAAGCGCGGCTTTCGCGGCACGCTCAACCACGGGATGATGACGATGGGCTACATCGCCGAGCTCGGCGCGCGCAAGTTCGGGCGCGACTGGTTCTACGGCGGTGAGCTGTACGTCAAATGGACCGGCCCGGTCTGTCCCGGCGACAAGCTGGTGATCGAGGTGGAGGAGGACGGCCGGACGCGGGCCGAGGTCGAGGCCGGCCCGGTGGCGACGGGGAAAATGGGGCTCGCCGGATCGCCGCGCTGAAGCCCCATCCGAACGCCCTCGTTCAATCCTCCGTCAGCAGCGACACGCCCAGCCGCGCCCGGCGCGTCAGCCAGGCGCTCGGGCGGTAGCGAGGATCGCCGTAGAAGTCCTGCAGATTGCGCAGGATCTTCAGCACCCGGGCGGGCCCGATCCGGTCGCCATAGGCCAGCGGGCCGTACGGGTAGTTGAGGCCGAGCGTTACGGCGGTGTCGATGTCCTGGGGCCGCGCGACCCGCTGCTGCGCCGCGTCGCAACCGATATTGACGATGTTGGCGATAATCCGCTGGGCGATGAAGCCCGGCGAATCCTTGATGACCGTCACCGGCACGCCGTCGCTGGCCAGGAGACCGTGCGCCGCCCGCAGCGCCGCCGGATCGGTTAGCGGATTGCCCATCAGCGTCCGCCGCGCGTCCATCCCGAAGCAGGTGTCCACGGCAACGGTCCGCTTCGGGTCGAGCCCCTGATCGATCGCCGCCGTCGTGCAGTCCTGGCCGAGCGGGGTGACGAAGCACAGCGCGTCCGGGTCCGGCGTATCCCCGGTCACGACGTCGGCTCCGAGCCGACGCAGCAGCTCGACCAGGACCCGCTGCCCGTCCGGTTCCGCACCGCTGACCCAGACCCGGCCGGGCCGATCGGACGGTGCAGCCGGTTCGGGCGGCTCGTGATCTGCCTGCCCCTCGGCGTAGCTATACCAGCCGCGCCCCGTCTTGCGGCCGTAGAGGCCGGCGTCGAAGCGCTGCTTGTGGATCACGAACGGCCGGAAGCGCGGCTCCTGGAAGTACTGATCGTAGATCGCCTTGCCGGCCGCGAAGTTGATGTCGATGCCGGTCAGGTCCATGAGCTGGAACGGCCCCATGCGGAAGCCACCCACGTCGCGCATGACGCGGTCGATATCCTGCGGCTGTGCGATGCCCTCGCTCAGGATGCGGATGCCCTCGGCGAAGCCGCGGCCGCAGTGATTGACGATGAAGCCCGGCGTGTCGCCGCAGCGCACGGGGACGCGGCCCTGGCGCTGGCCGACGACCATCAACGCCTCTCCCACCCAGGGTGCGGTGAACACGCCGTCGATCACCTCGACCAGCTTCATCAGCGGTACCGGATTGAAATAGTGCAAGCCGGCGACGCGCGCCTTGTCCTTGCAGACGGTCGAGATCTCCGTGACCGACAGCGAGGAGGTGTTGGTGGCGAGGACCGTGTCGGAGCCGCAGACGGCGTCGAGGGCCGCGAACAGGTCCTTCTTGACCTGGAGATCCTCGAACACCGCTTCGATGACGACCTGGCAATCGCGGAACGCTTCGATGCTGTCGACGATCTCGATGCGCCCCAGCGCCGCTTCGGCGGCGTCGGCGGCCATCCGGCCCTTCTCGACCTGGCGCCGCAGCATGCTGTCGATGAAGTCCTTCGCCTTCTGGGCGGCTCCCGGATTGGCGTCGAATACCTTGCAGCGCATTCCGCCCTCGGCCGTGACCTGAACGATGCCGCGTCCCATCACGCCGGTGCCGACGACGCCGATGCAGAGATCGGGGCTGTTGGGGTCGAAGGGCATGGGTCGAATCCCTGAGTTCCGAACGAGGCTTGTGATGCTGGCACACTATGCCCGGTCTTTCTCCCGCGCAACGGACCAGCCGGCCCGTCGGGCACCGTCCCGGGGACCCGCGTCCGGCCCTACGGCATCCACACCCCGCCATTGACGTGGATCGTCTGTCCGGTGATGTAGCTGCCTTCCGGCAGGCAGAGATGCCGGACCATCGCCGCGATCTCCTCGGGACGACCGAAGCGGCGCAGCGGCGTGGCTTCGGCACCCATGTTGCTCGGCCGCGCGCCGGCCGATGCGCCGCGCACGGTGTCGATCGCACCCGGTGCGACGCAGTTGACGGTGATCCGGTGCTCGGCCAGCTCCATGGCCAGTGCCCGGGTCAGTCCTTCCAGCCCGGCTTTCGCCGCGGAAACATGCGCCCGGTTCTTCGTGCCGACATGGGTCGAGATGCCCCCCAGGGTCACGATCGCACCGCCACCCGCTTTGACCATGTGCGGCGTGCAGGCCCGCGCCATGATGAATGCGCCGTCCAGCGCGACCGACACGATCTCCCGCCACTCGGCGAAGCTCATCGAGAGAAATGGCGTTTGCCGGCGCAGCGCCGCATTGCTCACGAGGATGTCGAGGCGTCCGAACGCCTGGACCGTGGCGTCCACCATGCGCTGCACCGCCGCCTCGTCGGTGACGTCGGCGACGTAGGGCAGCGCCCGGCCGCCCATCGCCTCGACTTCGTCCGCCACCGACCGGGCCGCCGCCTCGTCGGTGCGGGCGTTGACCGTGACGGCCGCCCCCTCCTCGGCCAGGGCCAGCACGATCGCGCGGCCGATATTGCGGGCGCCGCCCGTCACGATCGCCGCCTTTCCGGCCAGCCGGCCGGCCTGTCGCTCTGCCATTCTCGTCCCTCCGTTTCGGTTCTCATGTCAGGGTCGCCGCTGTGCGGCCGGCTTGCAACCGGTCAGAGCGTGCTAGACTGGCGGGCAAGGACGGGGAGGCGGAATGACGCGGCTCACCCTGCGGATCGACTTGGATACGGGCGAGCGTCTCGGTCCCGGCAAGGTGCGCCTCCTTGAGCTGATCCAGGGCAAGGGCTCGATCGCGGCGGCCGCCCGGGCGATGGGCATGTCCTACCGCCGTGCCTGGCTGCTGGTCGACAGCCTCAACCGGATGTTCCGGGAGCCGGTGGTGGTGAGCCGCACCGGCGGTGCCGAGGGCGGCGGCGCCTGCTTGACACCGTTCGGCCGGGAGATCGTCCGGCTCTACCGCGAGATGGAGAACGAGGCAGGCTGCCTGCTCGGCTCCCGGCTGCGCGCGCTCGAATCGCGGCTCGCACCGGCGGCCGCATCGCAAGCCGCTCTCAGCGGCCCGGCTCCAGGGCCACGCTCTTGACCATTGCGAATATCGACATGCCCGGCGTCAAGCCGAGGTCGAGTGCGGACCGTCGAGTAATTCGCGCCAGGATCGACGCCGAACCGACCGCGACCCGCACCTCGACATGGGCGCCATGCGCCGGCCCGAGACCGATCAGCCGGCCGGGCAGCACGTTCAGGATGCTGATTCCTTCGGGCCGCCGCACCGCCAGCGCCACGTCGCGCGCCCGGATCTGAACCCGGACCGGCGCGCCGGGCGGCAGATCCACGAACGGGACGTACAGCTGATATCCATCGAAGGCGAGCACCGTGAGACGCATCTCGGGATCGTGGTCGTGGACCCGTGTGACGATCACTGCGCCGGCATCGAACCGGTCGGCGAGCCCGCGGAGGTCCGGCCGGCTGGTCAGCTCCGCCGCCGATCCGCTGGCCACCACCGTTCCGCCCTCCATCAGCACCAGCGTATCGCCGAGCCGGGCCACCTCCGCAACGGAGTGGCTGACATAGACCACCGGCACCCCGACATGGTCCCGCAGCCGCTCCACATAAGGCAGGATCTCCGCCTTGCGCTCCGCATCCAGAGAGGCGAGCGGCTCGTCCATCAGCAGGAGACGCGGGTTCGCCAGCAGGGCGCGGCCGATGGCGACCCGCTGCTTCTCTCCACCGGAGAGGTCGCCCGGCCGTCGTTTCAGCAGCGGCCCGATGCCGAGCAGATCCACGACCCCGTCGAGCCGGGTATACCGCTTGCGCGTAGGCGTGAACCAGCGGCCGTAGAGCAGGTTCTGCCGTACCGTGAGATGGGGAAACAGCCGGCTTTCCTGGAAGACGTAGCCGACGCCGCGCCGGTGCGGCGGGAGATCGATCCGGGCCTCGGAATCGAACAGGACACGGTCGTCTACGGCAATCCGGCCGCGGTCGGGGCGCAGCAAGCCGGCGATCATATTGACGAGACTGCTCTTACCCGCGCCGGAGCGGCCGAACAGCACGGTGATTCCGGGACCGGCCGTAAATCTGGCGGCCAGCTCGAAGTCCCCCAGCCGCCGCTCGACATCGACCTCAAGCATCGCGGCCCCGCAAGCGGGCATTCACCCGGCGCGACAGCAGCGCCGACGACAGCAGCGCCGCAAGCGAAAGCGCGACCGACAGGAGCGCGAGGCGCAGGGCCGGCCCCTCCCCGCCCGGCACCTGGGTCAAGGTGTAGATCGCGAGCGGCAAGGTCCGGGTCTCGCCGGGAATGTTGGACACGAAAGTGATGGTCGCCCCGAACTCGCCCAGGCTGCGCGCGAACGACAGGATGGTCCCGGCGATGATGCCTGGCAGAGCCAGCGGCAGCGTCACCGTGAGGAACACCCATCCGGGATTTGCGCCCAGCGTCGCGGCGGCGGCCTCGAGCCGCCGGTCGACGGCTTCCACCGACAGCCGGATTGCCTGAACCATCAGCGGAAAGCCCATGACGGCGGCGGCCACGGCCGCCCCGGTCCAGCGGAAGGCGAAGACGATGCCGAAGGTCGCCTCGAGCCAGGCGCCGACCGGCCCGCGCCGGCCGAGCAGCAGCAGCAGCAGATATCCGGTCACCACGGGCGGCAGGATCAGCGGCAGATAGACAATACCGTCGAGCACGGCCTTGCCGGGGAACCGCCAGCGCGCCAGTCCGAAGCCGGTCAGCACGGCAAGCGGAAGGCTGCCCAACACGCTCCAAAATGCAACGCGCAGGCTGAGCGCGAGCGCCTCGATCTCCTCCGGTGCGAACGGCATGCGGCCCGTTCAATCCGTCCCCGCCATCGCGGCGAAGCCGTGCTTCGTGAAGATTGCCGCGGCCTCCGCCGAGTGCAGGAACTCGAGCAGCGCAGCGGCACCGGCAGGGTGCGGAGCCGATCGCGTCACCGCGGCGGGGTAGATGATCGGCGGGTGCGTCGCTGCAGGAAATGTCGCGACAACGCGGACACCGGGATCGGCCTTCGCATCGGTCGCATAGACGATCCCGAGCGGCGCCTCGCCGCGCGACACGAGTGCGAGTGCGGCGCGGACATTCTCGGCGGCCGCCACCCGGTCCTCGACCTCTTGCCAGACGCCGAGGGAGACCAGAGCGGCCCTTCCATACATGCCGGCCGGGACCGCATCCGGATCCGCCATCGCGAGCCGCCCGTCGCCGATCATCCGGCGCAACGGGAGGCCGGGTACCGGATCGACGGAGATGGCGGTGCGAACCGGTGCAATGAGAACCAGCCGGTTGCCCAGCAGGTCGATCCGCGTTTCGGGCCGGATCGCCTGCCGCGCCTCCAGATAGTCCATCCAGTCGGTGCTCGCCGATACGAACAGGCCGGCCGGAGCCCCGTTTTCGATCTGCTTGGCGAGCGCTGCGCTACCGGCATAGGAGACGGACACACCGGTCCCGGTCCGGGTACGGTGAATCGCCACGACCTCGTCGAGCGCATTCTTCAGGCTCGCGGCAGCGAACACCAGCAGCTCCTGCGCACGGACCGTCGACACCTGGCTTGCAAGAACCCCGGCCAGGACGAATGCCGCCAGAATGTACGCGCCGATAGCCAACGGCCCGCTCCCTGCCGCCGCCGATGTGTACCACCGAATATATCGGTGCGCGCCACCTGCCGCCATGGGGCGCAGGCGGCCTCGCGGAAGAGATCCGATGAGGAACCGAGGTGCGCTTGGTGGGCGGTGACGGGATCGAACCGCCGACATCCTGCGTGTAAGGCAGGCGCTCTACCGCTGAGCTAACCGCCCGCACTCAGCCTAACATCGCACACCCGGGAATCCAAAGGGCCGGCGGCCACCGGCGCCGGCCCCTGTCCGGACTGCCTGAATCCGATTACTGAATTGCGTCCTTCAAGCCCTTGCCAGCCTTGAATTTCGGCTGCTTCGACGCGGCGATTTGGATGGTCTCGCCGGTGCGCGGATTGCGGCCCGTCGATGCCGCGCGCTCCGCTACCGAGAAGGTCCCGAAGCCTACCAAGCGAACCTCGTCGCCCTGCTTCAGGGCACCCGTGATGCATCCGAAAACGGCATCCACCGCCCGGGCAGCATCCGCCCGCGACAGACCGGCATCTTCCGCCACGGCACTAACGAGCTCGTTCTTATTCACGCCAGATCCCCCTGCTCTGATTGACTTCTCGCACCGACGCGCTGACGCCCGATGGAATTGCGCCCCGGAGGCGGGAAACTGGCGGAGTTTAATTCGCCGGATTCCGGCCCGTCAACGTCGACGGGCGGCCAAAAGCGCGAATTTCCGCGCCTTTGCCGCCCGTCTGACGCACTTGCGCAGGCCGAGAGTCAGTGTGTGACGACGCCGGGGACCGCCTTGTCGGCGTTCTCGCTCTGCCTCACCGGCTGGACCTGCTCGGCCTCGTTCCATTCGACCGGGGTCAAGGGCCGCACCAGGGCATGCTGCAGCACCTCGTCGACGGTTTCGACGCAGACGATCTTCAGGCCCTTCTTCACATTGTCCGGGATCTCCGCGAGATCCTTCTCATTGTCCTTCGGAATGATCACGGTCCGCAGCCCGCCACGCAGCGCGGCGAGCAGCTTCTCCTTGAGGCCGCCGATCGGCAGGACCCGGCCGCGGAGCGTGATTTC
>CAZVAR010000006.1:0-60888 GCA_964625225.1 uncultured Alphaproteobacteria bacterium
CCACTCGAGGACCAGGTCCTCTCTCGGGGCCCCATCGGGCGCGAGCGCGGCGAGATGTGCCGCCTCCCGCGCGACCCGCTCCGGCCAGTCAGCGTGCAGGGCTGCATAGGCCGCGGCGCTCTCCTCGACCAGAACCTCGAAGGCCGAGGCCATCGCCATTCCCGGATCGGCGGCCGTCGGGATCAGCTCGATCGGCCCGCCCATCGCCCGGTGCAGCAGCGCGTCCGGCAGCGCGCTGCGGACCGTAATCCGTAGGTCCGGCAGCCGCGCCCGGAGCGCCCGTACGACGACGCCGACCTGCGTCGCGTGGCCGTAGCCGTGCGCGGTGACGGCGACGTAAAGGTGACGTGGGCGCTCCATCCGGTGCGGGTCGGCGCGCTCGCCCGGGTCAGGGTGCGATCAGTCGGCCTGCCCGGCGCGCGCCAGGGCCGCTTCGCGCATCCGGGTCAGCGTCGTCGTCGTGCTGATCACGTCGGGGTCCATCCGTAGGTCGAGCACGGCCGGCTTGCCGGACCGGATCGCCCGGTCGAGCGCCGGGCCGAACTCCTCCGTCTTCGTCACCGTCTCGCCGTGCGCGCCATAGGCGGCGGCGAGCGCGGCGAAGTCCGGATTGGTGAGATCGACGGCGATGTAGCGCCCGGTATGGTGCCGCTCTTGGTGCGCCCGGATCGTCCCGTACATGCCGTTGTTGAAGACCAGGAAGATCGGCTTCGCGCCGTAGTGACAGGCCGTGGCGAGTTCCTGCGCCGACATCATGAAGCCGCCATCGCCGGCGAAGCAGACGACCAGCCGGTCCGGGAAGGTGATCGCGGCCGAGATCGCCGCCGGAACGCCGTAGCCCATGGCGCCGCTGGTCGGCGCGACGAAGGTCCGCGGCTGGGTGAAGGGCAGGAAGCGCAGCGCCCAGCCGGAGAAGTTGCCGGCATCGGTCGTCACGATCGAATCGTCGGAGAGGCGATCCTTCAACTCTTCCATGCAGGCGCCCAGATCGAGCGCCCCGCCATACTCCTGGGGCGCGTGCCACTCCAGATAGGCGTCGCGGGCGCTGCGTGCCCACTCCGCCCACGCACCGGACTCGACCGGCTCCAGCTCCCGCGCCGCCGCTGCGAACTGCGGCATGCCGGACTGGATCGACAAGGTCGGCTGGAAGACGCGGCCCAGTTCTTCGGCCGACGCGTGGACGTGGACCAGCCGCCGCCGCGGATGCGGCACCTCCAGGAGCGTGTATCCTTGGGTCGTGATCTCGCCGAGCCGCGCGCCGACCACCAGTAGCAGGTCCGCATCCCGGGCCGCCTTCAGCAGCTTCGGCGCCGGGTTGGTGCTGAGGTCGCCGACATAGCAGCGCGAGCTGTTGTCGAAAATATCGAGTCGCCGGAACGAGCAGCAGGTCGGGATTTCGTTCGCCTCGGCGAAGGCGACGATGTCGGCGCAGGCCTGCTCGGTCCAGCCGCCGCCGCCCACCAGCATCATCGGCCGCTTCGCTTCCGCCAGCATGGCCCGCAGCCGGCGCAGATCGGCCGCGCCTGGATGCGCGCGGACGACCTGATAGGGCGCCGTATCGCCGACGGCGACCCGGTCGCGCAGCATATCCTCCGGAAGTGCCAGCACGACCGGCCCGGGTCTGCCGGAGGTCGCGGTGTGGAAGGCCCGCGCCATGTACTCGGGAATCCGGTCCGCACTCTCGATCTGTGCCACCCATTTCGCGAGCTGGCCGTACATGCGGCGGTAGTCGATCTCCTGGAATGCCTCGCGGTCCATCTGATCGCGCGCTACCTGCCCGACCAGCATGACCATCGGCGTCGAGTCCTGAAAGGCGGTGTGGGCACCGATGCTGCCGTGGCAGGCGCCGGGACCGCGGGTCACCATCACCACGCCGGGCTTGCCGGTCAGTTTGCCGTAAGCTTCCGCCATGTTGGCCGCTCCCGCCTCGTGACGGCAGGTGATCAGCTTGATCTCCTTCTGGTGGTCGTAAAGAGCGTCCAGCACGGCGAGGTAGCTCTCGCCGGCGACGCAGAACGCCGTATCGACGCCGTGGATCAGCAGCGCGTCCACCAGAACCTGCCCGCCGGTGCGGGTATTGGCGGCGTGAGGCATTTAAAGAATTCCTTCCTGATCGGCCCCGGTCCGGTTGCAGTAAAATCCGGGCCCGTGCCCGAGTCAATTCTGGCCCGGCATCATCGGGGGATCCAGCATGCGGGTTCGTGTCGAAGCGAAGGGCCCCGTCCGCACGGTCGTGATCGACCGACCGGAGGCGCGCAATGCGGTCGACGCGGCGATGGCCGAGGCCCTGCGCACGGCCTTCCGCGAACTGGAAGCCGATCCTGATGCGAAGGTCGGTGTGCTCTGGGGCGCCGGCGGCACCTTCTGCGCCGGCTACGATCTCAAGGAGGCAGCCCGGGGCGATATCGGCCGCACCTACGATCCCGAGGGCGACGGCCCGATGGGACCGACCCGGACGCTCCTCTCGAAGCCGGTGATCGCGGCGGTGGAGGGATATGCCGTAGCCGGAGGGCTGGAACTCGCGCTGTGGTGTGATCTTCGCGTCGCCGACGAGACGGCCGTCTTCGGAGTGTTCTGTCGCCGCTGGGGCGTGCCGCTGATCGACGGCGGCACGGTGCGCCTGCCCCGGCTGATCGGGCAGAGCCGTGCACTCGACATGATCCTGACCGGCCGGCCGGTCGCGGCTGCCGAAGCGTTTGCTTGGGGGCTGGCGAACCGCGTCGTACCTGCCGGGCGAGCCCGGGCGGAGGCCGAGGCGCTGGCGGCGGAGATCGCCCGTTTCCCGGAGCTGTGCATGCGGACCGACCGAGCCTCCGCGATCGGCCAGTGGGACTGTGACCTTGCCGAGGCGCTGCGTCGCGAGGCCCAGGCCGGGCGGGCACCCTTGCTCGCCGGCGCCGCCGAAGGCGCGACCCGCTTCGCCGCCGGGCGCGGCCGCAGCGGCCGCTTCGATGACATCTGACCGGTGCTGCAAGCACCGGCGCTGCCCTCCTCCCGCAGGCGGATCACCCGCCGGCCCGATGCAGGGTCCCTCCGGTCGTCGGCTCCGGTACCCCGGTCGTCGTCGGGAGGCTGAGAGGGAGACCGCGCACCGACCGAACCGCGAGGAACGCGAAGCATTCCGCCTCGAGCGAGTCCCCGTTCCAGCCGACCGCCTCGACCGGGTCCACCGGCACACGCAGCTCTTCGTGCAGCATCGCCATGAGAGTCCGGTTGTGGCGCCCGCCGCCGGTGACGAGCCAGCGTCGCGGAGGGGCCGGAAGGTGGTGCAATGCCTGCGCCGCCGAGCGTGCAGTGAATCGGGTGAGCGTCGCCGCACCATCTTCGAGCGACAGGCCGTCGACCGGATCGAGCGAGAAAGCATTACGGTCGAGCGATTTCGGCGGGCGCTGCGCGAAGTAGGGGTGATCCAGCAGGCTCGCGAGCCGGTCGGCATGAACGTGTCCGCAGGCGGCGATCGCTCCGCCATCGTCGAAGCGTTGCCCCGTATGGGCGAGAACCCAGTCGTCGATCAATGCGCTTGCCGGCCCGGTGTCGAAGGCCAGGATCTCGCCGGCATCGATAAACGTAACGTTGGCGACCCCGCCGAGATTGAGAATACCGAGCGGCCCGGGCAACGCCGCCGCCAGGGCGGCGTGATAGAGCGGCACCAGCGGGGCACCCTGGCCGCCACGGGCGACATCGGCGAGGCGGAAGCCGTCGACTACATCCACTCCGACAGCCTTGGCGAGGCCGTCGCCACGCCCGAGCTGCCGGGTGAAGCGCCGCTCCGGCCGGTGCAATACCGTCTGCCCGTGCATTCCGATCAGATCGAGGTCGTGCCGCGCCAGGCCGAACCGATCCAGGAACGCTCGCACCGTCGCAGCATTGGCCGCCGTAACGGCCGCCTCCAACTCGGGCAGCGGGCCGCTGGCGGCGATCTCGTCACGGGCCACCGCCAGCAGGTCGCGCCGGAGGTCGTCGGGATAAGGCAGGGTCAGCCACGGCCCTCGTGCCAACACCTGCTCACCGTCGGTCGTCAGCAGCGCGGCATCGATGCCGTCCATCGACGTCCCGCTGATCAAACCGAGAGCCTTGTACCGCCGCGTCGTCATCACGCCGCCTTCAGGATCCGAAGCGACCGCTGGCCGGCCACGTGGAATGGGATAAGCTATCTGCGTGCATCGACGAAAGGGAGGAATGTCATGCCGGTCAAAAAGCAGATCACCAGCCCTCAGGTCCCCGAGCCGCCGCCGGAGACCTGGTCGAACTGCCTCGTCGTCGGCGACCAATTCTGGGTCGCCGGTATGACTGCCCGTAACGGGACGGAGATCATTGGCGGCGACAGTATGTACGAGCAGGCGAAGGCCATCTTCGGGAAGATCAAGCATCTGGTCGAGGCTGCCGGCGGACGGATGGACGATATCGTCAAAGTCACGATCTTCGTCACCGACATCGCCCGCCGCGAAGAGGTCTGGCGCGCTCGCAGGGAGTTCTTCACCGGGGCGTTCCCCTGTTCGACCCTGGTCGAGGTAAGCGCGCTCGCGATGCCGGAATTGCTGGTCGAGGTGGAAGCGGTAGGGGTACTCGGCGCGGGGGGCGCGCGCTGATCGACCCTGATCGCGCCGCGTCCGGGACGATGCGCAGTGTGCCGGACGTCCTACGGTGAGACTGTGGGTGACGTGATCCCCGCGGAGCGCAGTGGGACGACCAACTCGAGGGGATCCTCATCCTGGCCATTCCGAACCGGGCCGGCCCTGCGGGTTGCACGGCGATCCGCAGGGCCGGTCAGTGGCGGCGCGCGCTGGCACGGCACCCGCCGCCGCGCCCTGCGTGCCGAAGTCCCTGCCCGACCGATAACCCGGACCGGCTGACCAGGCCGCCGGGACCACGTAACCGCAGTCAGATACCGGCCACTTGGTGACCGCCATCCACGGCGATCACCTCGCCGGTCACATAACGCGACGCATCCGAGGCAAGGAGTAGCAACGGTCCATCGAGATCACCCTCCTGCCCGAGGCGGCGCTGCGGAATGCGTCGGATCAGTGCCTGGCCCGGCTCGCTCGCGAAGAATGACCGGTTCATGTCGGTCTCGAAATAGCCCGGGGCGAGCGCGTTCACTCGGATACCGTAGCGCGCCAACTCCAGAGCCATGACCCGGGTCAGGTGAATCAACCCGGCCTTAGCCGCCGCATAGGGCGCGAGGCCGGTGCTGGTTCGAAGCCCGAGCAGCGAGCCGATATTGATGATACTGCCGCCCTGCCCGTGCTCCGACATGCGGCGGGCAGCCTCCTGGGCTACGAACCAGGCTCC
Organism: uncultured Alphaproteobacteria bacterium; assembly: GCA_964625225.1. Lineage (GTDB taxonomy): Bacteria > Pseudomonadota > Alphaproteobacteria > JAJUGE01 > JAJUGE01 > CAZVAR01. The sequence continues at coordinate 5,293 of CAZVAR010000006.1, forward strand.
GGTCAGATTGGTGTCGACCACGCTGCGCCAGTCGCTCTCATCGAGATCGAGGAGGCGGCGGGTGATGGCGATCCCGGAATTGTTGACCAGGATGTGCAGCGGCCCGAGCGCCGCCTCTGCGGCCGCGATGCCGGCCGTCACGCTGTCCCGCCGGGTCACGTCGAGGACGACGACCGCCGCATCGCCGCCAAGCGCAAGGACCTCTTCCCGTACACTCTCCAATCGCTGGCGATCGCGCGCGGCGAGCGCCACCTTGGCACCGGCACGCGCCAGCGTCAGGGCGAACGATCGCCCCAGCCCGCGGGACGCACCGGTGATCAGCGCCGTGCGTCCGTCCAGCCGAAAAAGATCCTGCACCAGTCTCGCTCCAGCCCGTTTCAACGACAACCCGGATGCTGGGTCAGGTGCCGCGACAGGTCAAGGCACGGAGCCGATTCCGGTTGCACTACCGGAACTTGGAGAATCGAGCAGTGCAGGCGGTGGCAGGACCCGAAGCGTGGGGTGCCAGCAGGCTGCGATGGAACCGAATTGGTCTGCTCCGCCTGGTGTCGGCTGGGACGCCCTTACGCAAACCCGGGGTTCGTCACCGGGATCACAGCGAAGCGGATCATCGAGTGCGGGGTGGGCACAATGCCAACCGGTGGGTTATCGTTCGTCGGGTCGCGATCAAGCTCAGAGGTAGCACCGACGTCGGCGTGGTCCTCGCGGGCCGTTCGGCATCCCTGACACCGAACCTGAAATATCGCGCCACGAAGGCGAAGTTTGACGCCAACGAACTTGCAGAAGCGCCCCAGAAGGTGCTGCAGACGGCGTGTTACGGTGCCTCCGGCACTCCGGACACACTGTCCACGGATCCGGTCTTCCGGGAGCCGCCCACCTGGCGGCCAGCATCACCAAATCGATGCCGGCCGATCTCTGCTGTCCCGCGGCCGAGTTCGATCACGACCACGGCATCGGTCAAGCGTCGATCGAAGTCGACCGGCAGGTTTGCCGTCGACCCGACCGCACGGTGTTCCCCCCAGGCTACGACCGAAGCTATGGGACCCGCGACGAGATGCGGCCTACGGAACGGAGAGCATGCACCTGAACATGTTCATTCCAATCGGGGGCACGCCGATCGTGGCCCTGCGCCCGTCTCGATGATGCGATCTCACCAGGGCTGGTCGGAAACATCGGCTGCACTATCATCGGCACAATCGGCCACGGCCGGATGAGGACAGCTTCATGTTGATCGAGATCTTCTCCGACACGATCTGCCCGTGGTGCTTCATCGGAAAGCGGCGGCTGGAACGGGCGCTGGCGATGCGCCCGGAGCTAAAGGCAGAAATCCGCTGGCGAGTGTTCCAGCTCAACCCCTGGATGCCCCCGGAGGGCATGGACCGGACCGCCTATCTTCAAGCCAAGTTCGGTGCCGAGGACGCGCAGCGGATCTATACGACGATTACCCGGGTCGGCGCCGGCGAGGGGATCTCGTTCCGCTTCGACCGTATCCGCCGCACGCCGAGCACGCTCGACTCCCACCGGCTGATTCGGCGCGCCGGTCAGGACGGCCGCCAGACAATTGTCGTGGAGGCCCTGTTCCGTGCCTATTTTCAGGACGGCCGGGACATCGGCGACCATGATACCCTTGTCGACGTCGCCGCAGAGGCCGGCTTCGACCGGGATGCAGCACTCGAATTTCTGAAGAGCAATGATGAGCACGACGAGGTCAGGGCCGAGGACCTGCGGGCCCGTCGCATGGGAATCCAGGGCGTGCCCTGTTTCGTGTTGGACCGGACTTATGCCGTCTCGGGCGCCCAGGAGCCTGAATACTTCCTCCCCCTCTTCGATCTGGCCCGGAACGGCCAGGAACAAGCTGCAGCGGGGGCGTGACCGGGGTTAGCTTGCCACTGCCCGACGGGCCGGCGTTCGCCGGCTGGCTACGCCGGCAGACGTGGTGGCCGGCTGGGCGGCGACACCCTGGGCGATCGCGGCAAGATTCTCGAGCAGTTTCGTAACGCCGAGCAGCCGCGCCTTCGGTTCCTCCCAGGCACGTTGATAGACCAGTCGCTGATCGGGGCGCAGCTTCGCCGTACCCATCTGTCGAGTGATGAAGTCCACCAGGCCGGCCGGATTGGCAAACCCGCTCGCCCGGAACGTCACCACCGCTCCCTTGGGTCCGGCATCGATCTTCTCGACGCTCGCGGCACGACAGAGACGTTTGATCGCGACGATGTCCAGCAGATTCTCCACTTCGCGCGGCAGTGGCCCGAACCGGTCGATCAACTCCGCAGCGAAGGCATCGATCTCGGCCCGACCCTCCAGGCCCGCAATACGCCGGTACAGGCCGAGCCGTACCGACAGCTCGGCGATGTAGCTCTCCGGGATCAGCACCGGGGTGCCGAGGCTGATCTGCGGCGTCCATTGCCCGTCCGTCTCGGCTCGAGCGCCCTCACCGCTGCGGGCCTCGGCGACAGCCTCCTCCAGCATCTGCTGGTAGAGCTCGATGCCGACCTCGCGGATATGCCCCGACTGCTCGTCCCCGAGCAGATTGCCGGCGCCACGGATATCGAGATCGTAGCTGGCAAGGCTGAAGCCGGCGCCGAGTGTATCGAGTGCTTGCATCACCTGGAGCCGCTTCTCCGCCGCTTTCGTCAGCGCCCGCTTGGCCGGCAGCGTAAGATAGGCGTAGGCCCGAACCTTGCCGCGCCCGATCCGTCCGCGGAGCTGATACAGCTGCGCGAGGCCGAACATGTCCGCCCGATGGACGATCAACGTGTTGGCCGTCGGAATGTCGAGGCCCGACTCGACAATGTTGGTGGAAACCAGCACGTCGTATTGCCGGTCGTAGAAGCCGGCCATCACGGCCTCCAGCTCAGTCGCCGAGAGCTGTCCGTGGGCGATAGCGATCTTGGCGTCAGGAACCAGCTTGCGGACGTTCTCGGCAACCTCCGGCAGGTCCTTCAGTCGAGGACAGACATAGAAGGTCTGGCCGCCGCGGAACCGCTCGCGGGCGATCGCCTCGCGAATCGTCAGCGCGTCGTATGGTGTCACGAAGGTACGGACCGCAAGCCGGTCGACCGGAGGCGTCGTAATCAGGCTCATCTCCCGCACGCCTGACAGCGCCATCTGCAACGTGCGCGGGATAGGCGTGGCGGTCAGCGTCAGCACATGCACATTGGCGCGCATCTGTTTCAGCCGCTCCTTGTGGCCCACGCCGAAATGCTGCTCTTCGTCGACAATCAGGAGGCCCAGATTGCGGAACGAGATGCTTTTGGCCAGAAGCGCATGGGTGCCGACAACGATATCGATCGCACCGGAGGCGAGTCCGGCCCGCACCTCGCTGGCCTCCTTGCCCGTGACCATACGGGACAGCTGCGCCACCTTGATCGGCAGCCCTGCAAAGCGCTCAGCGAAGGTGCGGTAATGCTGTCGCGCCAATAGCGTCGTCGGCACCACGACCGCGACCTGCAACCCCGCCATCGCAACCACGAACGCGGCGCGCAGCGCGACCTCGGTTTTGCCGAAGCCCACGTCTCCGCAGACCAGTCGATCCATGGGCTTGCCCGAACCGAGATCGTCGAGGACCTCCTCGATCGCCCGCATCTGGTCCTCGGTCTCCGGATAGGAGAACCGGGCGCAGAACTCGTCGTAGAGCCCTTCCGGCGGCTGCACGGTCTCGCCGGGCCTGAGCGTACGCTGCGCGGCGACCGCGATGAGCTGGTCGGCGATCTCGCGGATGCGCTGTTTGAGTTTTGCCTTGCGGGCCTGCCAGGAGGCGCCGCCGAGCTTGTCGAGCTGGACTCCGGCCTCCTCCGAGCCGTACCGCGACAACACCTCGATGTTCTCGACCGGCACGTAAAGCTTGTCGCCGCCGGCATAGACAACCCGCAGGCAATCATGCGGTGCGCCGCCTACGTCGATGGCCTCCAGCCCCTCATAGCGGCCGATACCATGGTCGATGTGGACGACCAGATCGCCCTCGGCGAGTTGTGATGCTTCGGTAAGGAACTGCTCGGCCCGGCGCCGGCTGCGCGGCTTGCGGCTGAGTCGCTCTCCGAGAATGTCCTGTTCGGTGACGACGACAAGATCGGGGCTCACGAAACCCTGGTCGAGCTCGAGGACGACGAGGCCGACCGCTTCTGCCGGCAGTCGCACCGCTTCCGGCCAATCCTCGACCGGAGCCAAGGCTTCGAGCCCGTGCTCGGTCAGCAGGTTCCCGAGCCGATCACGGGAGCCGGCACTGTAGGCAGCTATCAACACGCGTTTGCCCGCCTGCCGCTCCCTCGCGACCCGCTCCGCAACCGCTTCGAAGAGATTCACGTCCGTCTTGGCGCGCGCCTCGGCGAAATCGCGGCCACGCCGACCCTCAGCATCCACCGACCGATGACTGCCGCTCTCGGGTGCCGCAAAGGGTGTCAACGCTGCCGTCGGCCGCTCCAGCAGCAGCGCGTCCCAACCCTCGGCATCGAGATAGAGCCGTTCCGGCGGCAATGGCCGATACGGACCGCCTCCCGCATCGCTCTGCATCATCGCGAGGCGAGTGGCGTAGTGGTCGGCGATAGCGTCGAGGCGGCTGTCGCGCGCCTCCTCCGCCTCCGCATCGAGGACCACTGTCGCACCAGGAATATAATCCAACAGCGTGTCGAGCCGTTCATAGAACAGGGGCAGCCAGTGCTCCATGCCAGCATGACGGTGGCCTGCACTGATCGACTCGTAGAGCGGGTCATCGCCGGCAACTGCGCCGAACAGGGCACGATAGCCGGACCGGAACCGCTGAATGGCCGCGTCGTCGAGCAACACCTCACTAACCGGCTTGAGATCGAAGCCGTCCTGCGTCCCGGTCGTCCGCTGGGTCAGTGGATCGAAGCGCCGAATGCCTTCGATCTCGTCACCGAAGAGGTCAAGGCGGAAGGGCTCGTCGGTACCCGGCGGGAAGATGTCAACAATGCCACCGCGGATAGCATATTCGCCCGGCTCCATGACGGTGTCCGAACGGGCATAGCCGTTGCGCGTCAGGAAGGTGCCAAGCGCGTCGAGATCGACCCGCCCACCGACACGGCCGGTGAAGCGCGCTTCGCGGAACACTTCGGCCGGCGGAACCCGCTGGACCAGCGCGTTCACGGTCGTCAGGACAAGCGGCGCTACCTCGTCCGACCGATCGGCGAGCCGCGCAAGAGTGTCGATGCGCCGGCTCAGGACGTCGCTGTGCGGCGATACCCGATCGTAGGGCAGGCAGTCCCAGGCAGGGAAGAGCACAGGCCGCAGTGCCGGTGCAAAGAAGCCGAGTGCGTCCCGCATCCGGGTCATCCGCTCCTCGTCGCGTGCGACGTACAGAAGCGGTCGGTCGGGCTTGGTCAGTGCCGCGAGCACACGCGCGTCGTGGCCCTCGGGCGCTCCCGTGACGACGACGCGCCCGGAAACCTCGAGCAGAGCTTGCAGATCGTTCAAGGTTTCAGACCGATTCCGTAAAGTTCACCAGTAGGCGGGTGACGCGGTTGTCCAGCTCCGGTGGGATCGCCGCTCGTCCGCTGACCCAGTCGAAGATATCCGGGTCGTTACGTTCCAACAGCAGTTCGTACAGCGCCAAGTCCGTCTCGTCGAACTCCGGTAGATGCCGCTTGGCGAACCGTCCGAGTATGAGATCGGCTTCTTTGGTACCGCGATGCCAGCTCCGGAAGAGGAGGCGTTTGCGGCGAATCTCGATGGGGTCGACCATGCGTTTCTCCGTCGGAATGGCTAGGATATAGAACCCGTAGCACGGCCTGTCAGCACCGGCCGCGATCCCTTTAGCCAAACGCGTCGAGCGTGCGCCCGCAGATACTCTTTCCGCTATTCGCTCCCGTCACGTCGCTGCCCGGCATCGGCATGCGGCTGGCACGACTGGTGGAACGGGCGGCCGGGCCGCTGATAGCGGACCTGTGCTGGCATCTCCCTAGCGGTCTGATCGACCGCCGCGCGCGCCCGAAGGTCGCGACCGCACCGGCCGGCGAGATCGCGACCATTACGGTCACCGTCGAGGCCCATCTGCCACCGCGCAGCCCGCGTCATCCATACCGGATCCGCTGCGCGGACGAGACGGGGTTCTTGCATCTCGTCTACTTCAATGCGCGCCGGGAATGGCTGGAAACCTTGTTGCCTCCCGGCCAAACTCGGATCGTCAGCGGTATGGTCGAACGGGACTGGGGCGAGATCCGAATGACCCACCCGGATCACGTCCTGACGCCCGAGGACTCCGCGTCGATGCAGCCGATCGAGCCGGTGTACCCACTGACCGCTGGGCTTAGCGGCAAGGTTCTCGGTCGCGCCGTACGGGCCGCGCTCGAGCGGGCACCCGACCTCCCCGAATGGCTCGATCCCAGCTTCGTCGCTTGCCGGGGCTGGCCGCGCTGGCGCGAGGCGCTGATCCGCGCGCATGCGCCGGCGGGCCCTGAAGACCTCGACCCTCTGGCTCCGGCTCGGGCGCGGCTGGCTTTCGACGAGCTGGTAGCCAATCAGCTCGCCCTCGCTCTGGTCCGGGCTCGTCAGCGCCGGGTGGCCGGCCGGCGCATCGCCCCGGCGGGCGCGCTGGCACGGGCCGTCGAGGCTGCGTTGCCGTTCCACCTGACCGGATCGCAGGAGCGGGCTCTTGCAGAGATCCGGGCCGACATGGCGAGCGGCGACCGCATGCTGCGCCTCCTCCTGGGCGATGTCGGCAGCGGCAAAACCGTCGTCGCCCTCCTCGCCATGCTCGACGTCGTCGAAGCAGGCGGCCAAGCGGCACTAATGGCGCCGACCGAGGTTCTGGCCCGACAGCATCTGACCACGATCGCGCCGCTCGCCGCGGCCGCGGGGATCGAGCCTGTCCTGCTGACGGGCCGAGAGAAGGGCAAGGCCCGCGAAGAGCTGCTACGGCACCTGGCCGAAGGCTCGGCCAGGATCGTCGTCGGCACTCACGCACTGTTCCAGGAGGGCGTGACCTTTGCGGACCTCGCCCTCGCGGTCGTCGATGAGCAGCATCGCTTCGGAGTGGACCAGCGGATCGCACTTGCCGATAAAGGCCGGAATCCGCATGTGCTGATCATGACCGCCACGCCCATCCCGCGGACGCTGACACTCACCGCCTACGGCGACTTGGACACCTCGCGGCTGCTCGAGAAACCCGCCGGCCGCAAGCCGGTGGATACGCGCGTACTCCCGATCGCGCGCTTGGATGACATCAAAGGCGCGATCGGTCGGGCGCTGGCGCACGGCGCCAAGGTTTACTGGATTTGCCCTCTTGTCGAGGAATCGCAGCAGGTAGACCTTGCAGCCGCCGAACAGCGGTTCGCCGATCTTCGTCGCGATTTCGGTGATCGGGTCGGGCTGGTCCATGGACGGATGAAGGGACGCGACAAGGATGCAGTGATGGAAGCCTTCGCCGGCGGCGACACGGACATCCTTGTGGCGACCACGGTGGTGGAGGTCGGCGTCGACGTCCCGCAGGCAAGCGTAATGGTTATCGAGCACGCCGAGCGTTTTGGCCTCGCCCAGCTTCATCAGCTCCGTGGCCGCATCGGCCGAGGCAGCGCGTCGTCGACCTGCCTGCTGCTCTACACGCCGCCCCTCGGCGAGACGGCGCGCGCCCGGTTGGAAATCCTCCGGCAGACGGATGACGGGTTCCGGATCGCCGAAGAAGACTTGCGCCTGCGCGGCGCCGGCGAGATTCTAGGCACGCGGCAAAGCGGCTTGCCGGAGTTCCGGCTGGCCGATCTATCGGTCCATGGCGAACTTCTGGTGCCCGCGCGACAGCAGGCGGAGCTGGCGTTGAGCCGCGATCCCGAACTCTCCTCCGAACAGGGACGTGCCCTGCGGATACTGCTCTATCTGTTCGAGCGCGACGCCGCTGTCCGCTATGCCCGCTCAGGCTGATCCACGCCTCAGGGTTCCGTCAAGATACGCTTGCCATCATCCGCCCGCGCGACAGGCGCCAGCTCGACCGTAGCCAATGGCGCTGTGCCGCCCGTTGGGCCAATACCACCCGCCGCTTCGCATCGGCAGCTCGAGAGGCTGGCCCCAAGGTCGTCAGCCAGAACTCCGCGACGGCGCGGATGACCGCCTCCTCGTCGCCGGCATCGCGGGGGCAGGGAAGATCGAGTTCCATCAGGATCTCGACCAGCCTCCAGCCTTCGGCGAGTCGGTAGAACACGTACTCACGCGCGATCTGCAGCGCCTCTCGAGTGAGTACGGGAGGTGGTTGAGAAGGCATGCGCCGTCGCCCTCCGCCAGCCCTTAACCTATGCTAAAAAGAAATCCACAGCCGTCCGACAGTCAAGCGAAGATTCTCCAGTTTATCCACATCGGCCTGTAATTCATTGTAAACACACAAATAATTTATACCCGGAGTGGCGACGCCATTGACGAAATGGGGCGTTCCACGATTTCCACGTTTGCAGACGATCGGTTATCCACAGCCGAATTCACCCGGCGCATTACGATCTTCGGGCGAGAAACCAGGATCATGACCGGTATTGCGAATGAGCGGACAGGAGGCGCCACGGGCAATGCCGGCCTGGACCGTCCCCTTTCCCACGATCTGCATTGCTCAGTATCGACGGCGGCCAAGGCGGCTCGCCCGTGCATGCCCCGCCATCGTCACGGCGCCCTGCGGCCAAGTCAGCCGACCATAGCGCTCCCACCCCCCTGCACGGGCGTCGGTTCTGACGGGCGTGTTGCGTCGGCCGGATCAATGGTGCGCGAGGGAGGCGTAACGATCCCGCCGGATACGACCAGCTTTATACCTTCCTCGACCGTCATTCTGAGGACGATGACGTCCCGCCGCGGCACGAACATGAGATAACCCGAGGTCGGGTTCGGGGTGGTCGGAACGAAGACGTTTACGACCTCATCGTCGGTTATATCCTGGATCTCGCCGCGGGTAACGCCCGTCACGAAACCCAGGGACCACATCTCGCGGCGGGGAAACTCGACCAGAACGACTTGACGGAATGCATCGGATTTTTGCGCAAGCACTGTCTCGAAGATTTGCTTGACCGCACCGTAGATGTTGCGGATCACCGGCATCCGGGCGAGCAGACGCTCGCCGAGATCGACCGCGGCGCGACCGATAAAGCCTGCGGTCAGGGCGCCAATAAGCGTGAGCGCGATCACGAACATCAACAGGCCGAGGCCGGGCACGCTGAAGGGTAGATATTGCTCCGGATTGTACTGCGCAGGTATGAGGGCCCGGACCTGGCGGTCGAAGAAGCCCATGATCTCCCAGGCAAGCCATACCGTGATCGTGATCGGCGCCGTCACCAGGACGCCGGCCAGAAAGTAGGTTCGGAGCCGAGCCCGGAACCAGTGCCGCATCGCGCGCAGCCGACGCTTAGCCCGGCCATCGGCAGGCGCATTCGTGTCCATGTCCTCCCTGCCCTCGCGCATTCGCGGCGTTCGTCCAGCTCGTCCCGGACCGTCGGCGTAACAGCAATTTTCCCTAGGCTATCGTGTCACTGGCGCAACCGCCATGAGTAAGCCCATCAGTCCGATCATCGAGGCATTGTAGTCGATCGCATTCTCGTTGGTGGCATAGGAACGCGGATCGTCGACGTAGCTGAGTGGCCCCCGCCCCTTCGGCGCGATCCCATCCGTCGCCCCGGGAAACGGACCATTGACCAGATAGCCAGGCAGGTAGACGCCGCTCGCCTGAACGAGCCGGTTGTGCGGCCGCAGCACCGGATTGGCACCGATGCCGGTAACAAAACTCTTGTTGAAGGCATTGCGGCCGAGCAGGTAATCAAGCTGATCGACCGCGGCCGTCAAATATTCGAGCCGGCCGGTCAGACGGTAGGCATGGACAAGGGTGATGCCCTCCTCTGCCACCATCTTATTCGAACCCCACTTCAGTTCCTCGATTGCGAGGCGGTAGCCGCTGCGACCGGCCCGCGCCAGAGCGGCATCCGCCCGGCGCAGCAGTCGCTCGCGAATCAGCGGTCGCAACCCGTGCCGGTCCGGTACCGACGCGAACAAGTAATCGGTCAAGCCGAGGACAGAGGGGTCCTTCCACTCGAAGAGGGTGAAGGGCGCATCGACTGCAAGATCGGCAAAAGCGGCCTCAAACGCCGGGTCCCCCGTCGTCAGGTAGAGCTCCGCCGCGGCCCACAGACGGTCATCGAGGTCGTGCAGCAGCGACTCCTCATTGTCGATCTCGGAGAACAGATACTTGCCTGAGCCATCATCGTCGCCCACGGCCCAGTCGACCTGCTGCTTGGGAACGGTCTGCAGCCAAGCCCATGCGCGGCGTGCCGCCTCCAGATAAGCGGCGGCTCGACGCGGATTCAGCGGCCGATAGACCCGGGCTCCCATCGCCCACGCCGCCGCAGCCTTCGCCGTATCCGGGCTCGAAACTCCGTAAACATACCGCTGCTGCCGATCCGCCTCCGGCATGATCTCGCCAGGCCATTGCGCGCCGGACAGCTTCCGATATACGGCCCCGTCGGGCCGCTGCATCCGCAGCAGCCAATCCAGGCCCACTGACATCTCATCGAGCAGGTCGGGGGTGCCGTTGCCGCTTTCGGGGATCGTCATCTGCCCGTCGGCAAAGAGTTCGGGAGTTTGCTCGTAGAGGCTAAGAAGGCGCCCGATGGTCACGGCCGTTGGCCCGACATACTTCCCGTAATCGCCCGCATCGTGCCAGCCACCGGCTGCATCGATCCACTCCCCCGCCCGGTGATACATGTCCGCGCGGGCAACGATCGCGTCATGCTGGTGGCAGGGTCCATGCCGGAGACCGGTGATCGGGTCCTCGACGGCAACACCGCAACGCTGGAAATAGTAAGTCCGCAGCATCGTCACGAAGGCGAGATCGAAGACGATGTCGTCGATAAGGAAGGGAGATGATTCGAACGCTCCCACTCGGACGACATAGCGTCCGGTTCTGTCGAAGCCGGTGAAATCGATCAGGCTCAGCCTTGCACCGGTCTCGGGATCGCGGCGCGCCGGCCCGACAACCAGGTCGGCGACCACCCGGCGATTATCGGCGTCGATCAGTACGGCGGGTCCGGGATCACCCGAAGCATGCATCAGCAGCGCACGCTTCGACAGGCTCGGCCGATAGCCTGCCTGATTGACCAACACGGCAGGACGACCGGATGCCAACAGCAGTTCCTGTGGCCACACGCCGAGGGTGACCGCCCCGAGCGCCGCCATCATCATCTCCCGCCGGCTCGTCAGAACACGCCCCATCCACCGAACTCTTTCGTCCCTGGCTGGCCTCAACGACGAATGCTTTTGCCAGGCTTCTGGTTAACGTCGCACTCACGTCCGATCAGACAGCCGTACGCATCGCGCCACTAGAGCGGCAAGCCCGGGTACCGCCGCGAGTATTCCGATAGCGGCCGCTTGTCCGCGTCGGTCCAAGCCAGCCACCGCAAGCCACGTTGCGCGCCGAACGGGCCGCACGACCGCGCGTCGCGCTGCGGCCGCATAGTCTGCCGCATCGCCTTGAGCGAGAAAGGTCCGAGCCGCGATACGTGCGGTATGGAGAGCGATCCCGATCCCGTTTCCCGCGAAAGACGGTACGACCGCAAATTGATCGCCGATGCGAAACAGGGTCCGCGATAGCCCCGGGGCGGCGACGTAGCCATAGGGAATGCCGGCAATTGCAAGAGGCTTCGTCCAACACGCGCAGCTGCCGTCCAGCTGCACGGCCAGGGGCGGGCAGCTATGTCGAACCAGATCCAGAAGTGACTCCCATTTCCGGCCGAGGACCGCAAACTCTCGCCGCCCGACCGCGAGGCATAGATTGTCCACACCGTCCTCGACCGGCTCCAGACCGCCATAGCCGCCGTCGAACAAGAACAGGTCGACCAACCGCCGCGCCGGTCCCCGCCGCCACAAGTGCATCTTGAAACCGATCAGATCGTTCTGCACACCGGACGGCCGCCGCAAGCCGCGCAACTCATGCTTGCCGGTAGCGAGGAAGAGAGCACTCCCGCGATAGCGACTGCCTCGATCGGTCTCGACCTGCCAAGTACCCCCGGCCTGCGCTGCGCCGACTACACGCTCGCCCCGCCTGATCGTGGCACCGGCGGCGCTGGCCCCGGCGAGCACGGCTTCGTCCAGGCGGCATCGCGACACGCTCATCGCCAAGAAGGGGAGCCCGGTCTCGACGGATCGCACGCCACGGGTCAGACGGACCCGGTCGATCGGCGCAGCACCGAGCGCCGCTGTATCGATTCCCAGCTCATCCAGACAAATCTGCGCATCCGGACTTACGAACTCCCCGCAGACCTTGTGATGCGGACCGGGTTCCTTTTCGATCAAGAGGACGTCGCAACCCGCCCGGGCCAACAGCGTGGCAGCCGTACCGCCGGAGGGCCCCCCGCCCACGATGACCGCATCGCGGGTGCGTGCATCCGTCATGCGCGCAGCGGTCGGATGCAACCGACACCGAACCGGAAGGGAAAGTACCGCTCGACGGTGACGTCGCCCCTGTCGAGACCGGCCGCATCCAGCAATCGCCGCCAGTCGTCATGGGTGAAGGCCCGGGCAATCGAGACCGGCCCGTCGTGTACGACCAGAGGATGAAGACGAAGCAGCGGGAAAACAGCCCTAACCAAGCGGTAGGACAGCACATGACGGTGGAGGTCATTGACGAACCAGCCCAGCACCGCCCGCTCGTCCATCCAGCAGAGAAAGCGTACGAGTTCCTGGTCCGTGAGATGATGGGCGACCAGAGAACTCACGATCACGTCGAACGGCTTCTCGGGTGCAAAAGTGAACAGATCCGCCACCTCGTAGCGGATCGGCAAGTCGGGCGGCGTTGCGGCCGCCGCCGCGCTTTGTGCTGCTGGATTGCGGTCGATGCCGATAGCCTCGATCGGGACTCCGCGAGCCCGCGCCCAACGCACCAAGCGCCGGAGCATGTCTCCGTAGCCGCAGCCGGCATCCAGTACCCGTAGGCTCCTGTCGGGGGCACACTGTGCAACCAGCCGGCTGAACCAGGAGAGCGTGGGCCGATATGCGAGGGTCCACCGATTCACCCGGGCGAGGTCGCGCAGACAAGCCGCCAGCTCGGCCGGTACGACGCGATCGTCGTCCATCAGTTCGGCCATGCCACTGCGGCGACTCAGATTGAGCCTCATGCGGGGTCCCCGATCCGGAACATCATGCTTTCCGCAGACAGCCCTGGTCCGAATGCGAGCGCACATCCGGGTCCCGATCCCGCACCACCGGCCAGCATTTCCTTCAGCACGAACATGATTGTCGCCGACGACATGTTGCCATAACGGCGCAGCACGTCGCGGGAGGGGCGAAGCTGCTCACCGTCGAGCCGAAAGCTCGCCTGCACCGCGTCGAGGATTGATCGGCCACCGGGGTGCACGGCCCAGAGGGCGTAGTCCCGTGGCTGGCGGCCGCCCAGCACCATAGAGATTTCGGACCGTAGGCCGCGATAGATAGTCCCCGGCACCTTGCCGGACAGCACCATATCGAAGCCCAGCGGCCCGATGTGCCAGGTGATCTGATCGCTGGTCCCCGGCAGCACGACCGACGAAAAGCCGTCGATCGCAACCCCCTCCGGCTCGGCAGTGACCAGACTTGCAGCACAGCCATCGGCGAAAATCAGGAAGCACAAGACCTGCTCGAGCTCGCTGGTTCGCTGCAGGTGCACCGTGCAGAGTTCCAGACTCACGACGAGCACGCGCGCCGCCGGCTCGGAGCGCACGATGTGGCGGGCGAGCTTGAGGGCATTGATTGCCGCCTGACATCCCATGAAACCGACAACAGTCCGCTCCACGTTCGGCGCGAGCCCGAAACGCCCGATCATCTGCAGGTCGAGCCCCGGGGCGTAGAACCCAGTGCAGGTCACCAAAATGATATGGGTGATCCGGCGCAGATCGTCCTGGCCCATGTCGGCCAGCGCCGCAGAAGCCAGATCGAAGGCGTGCCGCTCGTAGAAGCGCATCCGCTCGGCCGTGTCGGGGAAACCCTCGTGACGATACAAGCCGGTCAAGTCGAGACCACCCGGATCGGAATCCGGTTCCACGAACGAGTAGCGGTGCTCGATTCCGGCGCGCTCGGCCATGCGACGGAACAGGCGGCAGTCCCGTTCGCTGGCCAGCAAGGTAGGCGCAAAGGCGAGAAACTTCCGGTGCACGTCGTGTGGTGGGACGGCCGTGCCGATCCAATTGATGTAGGCCGTGACCATCCCTTCCTGCGATGCTGCGGGCGACAATCGGAACCTGCTAAGCCGGTCCGAACCTGCTCAATTCGCGTAACGACACGAAGGTTTCATCTGGCAAGCCCGATCCGACGGGCGATAACATTGCCAGCCCGTCGACGGAAGGTGGAGTCGCGCCATGCCCGAAGCCAATCGAGAACTCGCGAACCGGCCGCTTGCCGAACTGGCGCGCAATCTGCGTGACGGTACCGTGACCGCGGCGCAGATTACCGAGGCGGCGATCGCGAATCACGAGCGGCGTGACCCGATCCTACGAGCCTACAAGGCGTGGGACCCGGACAGGATGCGTAAGCAGGCCGCGGCCGCAGACGCCGCCTTTGCGGCGGGCTTCGACATGGGGCCGCTCCAGGGCATCCCTGTCTCCGTGAAGGATCTCTTTGGCGTCCCCGGCTTTCGGACCTGCGCCGGAGCACCGCGCGAGTTGCCCGTGAAGTGGGAGGAAGAAGGCCCGGTTGTCGCGGCTGTACGGGGCAGTCTGGCAGTAATCTCCGGCAAGACCCACACGGTCGAGTTCGCTTTTGGCGGCATCGGCACCAACCCGCATTGGGGTACGCCGCGTAATCCTTGGGACGCCGAGACGCATCGTGCGCCGGGCGGATCGAGCGCCGGCGCTGGCGTTAGTCTATGGGAAGGCTCCTGCACCGTGGCGCTTGGTACCGACACCGCGGGATCGGTGCGGATCCCGGCCAGCATGACCGGGGTCGTGGGGCTGAAAACCAGCGTGGGCCGGTGGTCGACACGGGGCATCGTGCCGCTGAGCCGCTCCCTCGATACGCCGGGCGTACTCACTCGCACCGTTGCGGACGCTGCCCTCGCGTTTGCCGTGATCGACCCGCTGGTAACCGATCCCGGTGAGAGGTTCCTGGCGCGGCTCGCCACGCAGCGATTGGAAGACCTGCGCGTTGGCGTCTGCGACTGGTTCTTCCAGGATACCGACCCGGGCATCGCGGAGGGGGTCAAGACTGCGATCGATGAGCTGTCGAAGGCCGGACTCAGGGTGGAAACCTTTGACTGGCCCGAATTGATCGAGGCCTCGGAGCTCTTCCGCAGCGGGGGCCTCGCGGCGGCGGAGTTCGCGACGTTCGTCAACACTGAGATGTCGGCCTTCCGGCACACGCTCGACCCCAATGTTGCCGCGCGATTCGAGCGGATGGAGGGGATCACTGCGGTCGATTATCTCCGCCGGCGCTGGCGATTGGAGGAACTGGCGGCCGAGGCCAAGGAGCGGCTGGCGAGCGTCGACCTCGTGCTTGGCCCCACCGTCCCGATCACGCCGCCCACACTGGAGTCGGTAGCAACTGGGGAAAGTTATCACCGGGCCAACATGGCTGCATTGCGGAACACGAGCCCGGGTAACCTGCTCAGCCTCTGTGCCCTGACCCTACCGGTTGCGCTCGACACGGCTGGAATGCCCGTCGGCCTTCAGCTCATCGCCTCCTATGGCGAGGAGGAACGGCTATTGGCTGCAGCTCTCGCCTTTGAACGCGTTCTCGGCACAGCGCGAGACCGTCTGGGTCCGCCACCGTTGTGCCGCGACTGAGACGCCTACACAATCTACTTCGCGAGAAGAGGAAACGGAACCGATGGCCTATAAGCCGTTCGACCTCACTGGCAAGAAGGTCCTCGTTACGGGCGGCAATAGCGGCATCGGCCTCGGCATGGCCGAGGCCCTCGCGCAAGCCGGCGCCGACGTCTGTATCTGGGGCACCAATCCGGAGAAGAATGCCGCCGCACTGAAGCTGCTCGATGCGTATGGCAGCAAGGCGGTGGCGCTCCTCTGCGACGTATCCGACGAGCAGGAGGTGGGGGCCCGCTTCGCCGAAACGGTGCGCGAACTCGGCCACGTCGATGCTTGCTTCGCCAATGCCGGCGTATCGAGTGACCGCCGGCGGAACCCGCAGGGCTTCGTAGGCATGACCTACGAGGAATGGCGTCGCGTGATGAGCGTCAATCTCGACGGAGCCTTCTTCACGCTGCGCGAGGCGGCGAGACACATGGTGGAACGCGGCCAGGGCGGCTCGCTTGTCGTAACGAGCAGTCTGGCGGCGATCATGGGCCAGGCGCGCGGCGAGCATTACGGCGCGACGAAGGGCGCAGTGATCTCGATGATCCGCGGACTCGCCACCGAGTTCGGTCGCAACGGCATACGTGCCAATGCGATCCTGCCGGGCTGGATCGAGACCGCCATGACCGAGCGTACTTTGGGCTGGGACAAGTTCGTCGCAGCAGTCAAGCCGCGTGTGCCGCTCGGCCGCTGGGGCACCAAGGAGGATTTCGGTGGTATCGCCGTCTATCTGACCAGTGATGCCAGCGCCTACCATTCCGGGGACACCTTCGTGATCGACGGCGCATATTCGATTTTCTGACCTGCGCAACGCCACGCGGATCCGCACCCCGTAAATGCGGCAGGCTCCTCCCGCCCCGCCCCTTAGAGTGTGACCAAGTCCATGTCCGAGCAGCCATACGCCCCCGTCCTGGTGCATATCGACCGTCGCGGCGACGACGGCCACGTGGCCACCGTCTCGATCAACAACGCCGCGCGGCTCAACAGCCTCAACTCGGGCGTTATGCGTGCCTTCATCGACGCGGTGAACGGCCTCGCCGACGATGCCGACCTTCGCGTTCTCATCGTCACCGGCCAGGGCGACCGAGCCTTCATGGGTGGCGCCGACATTTTCGAATTGTCGGAGTTGAACCCTTCGAAGGCTCGCGCCTTCATCACGCTCGTCCACGGTATGAGTAAGGCGATCCGCGATCTGCCGGTACCGGTGATCGCTCGCGTCAACGGCTATTGTCTCGGTGCCGGTGTCGAGGTCATGGCCGCCTGCGACATGCGCGTCGCATCCGACAGCGCGATATTCGGCATGCCCGAGGTCAAGATCGGCATCCCTTCCGTTGTCGAGGCGGCACTGTTTCCGCAGCTCATCGGTTGGGGTCGAACCAAGCAGTTCCTCTACACGGGTGAGAATATCGACGCCCGCGAGGCACTGAGTTGGGGGCTCGTCGAGCGCGTCGTGCCGCAGGAGGCGCTCGACGCTGCGGTCGAGGAATGGGTTCGGGCGATCATTGAGTCCGGACCGCGCGCTATACGCCTGCAGAAGGAGCTGATCCGGGATTGGGAGGCGATGCCGGTCAACGATGCCATTCAGGCTGGTGTCCGCTCGATCGCCCGCGCCTACGAGACCGATGAGCCGCGCCGGCTCATCGCTAAGACAATCGAGCGGTTGAAGAGCCGAAAGCGGTCATAACAGCCAACCGCGGCCAATGTAAGGGAGGGAGCCATGGAGAAAGTCGTCATCCGCTCTTCACGCGTGCCGGAGACGGGCGGACCGTTCAGTATGGCCGTACGGTATGGACCCTACGTCTACATTTCCGGGTTGCCACCCTTTCAAGAAGACTTCTGCTCGGATCTGCGCGAGGCCCGTGCGAAGGGATTGCCGCTACCGAAGTACGAGCGCAAGCCGATCGAGGAGGAGACCCGCATCGTCATGAACCATATGAAATGGCTGCTGGAGGAAGCGGGGTCCTCGATGGATCATCTGTTGAAAGTGACGGTGTGGCTGCGTGACCAGAAGGACCAGGCCGCCTTCGATCGTGTCTATCTCGAATATTTCAGGGACCGCGGCACGCTTCCGGCCCGTACCCGCATGCAAGCTGGCGCTACACCCTTCGACTGCGGGCTGGAGGTAGACGCGATCGGCTACGTCCCCGGCGCTCCGGTTACCGGACCCGCCTGACGCGACTTAGGCGGGCGCCAGATGCGCCATTGCCGCGGCGGGAACGATTGCGCCGCGATGCCGGACGACGATGGCCGCGAGTGCGTGCCCGCTGCGAACTGCCGCCTCGGGGTCGCATTCGAACAGGCGGGCGGCGAGATAGCCGGCATTGAAGGCGTCGCCCGCGGCGGTCGTATCCACTGGCGCCGCGACCGGGACGGGCGGTACGGTAGTCCGTCCGCCCGGCCAGGATACCAGGCACGGGGCGCCGGCTGCCTTGATCGCAATCTCGACGACACCGAGCTCGTGCAGCCGGTCCGCTGCCGCCGCTGAATCGTGATCACCGAACAACGTCGACTGATCCTCGAGGCTCGGCAGCGCGATGTCCGTGCGACGGTAGAGCTCGGTAATCCATGCGCGCGCCTCATCCTGCCCACTCCAGCCGCGCGGGCGATAGTTGGAGTCCGCGACCACCCTGCTGCCCAGCCGGCGCGCCGTCTCCAGCATCCCGAGCAACTTGTCGCGGCTCGTTTGGTCGAGAAGCGAAAGCGTGATGCCTGAGAGGTAGATCACGTCGTACTCAACCAACCGACGCATCAGGTTCTCGCCTGCTGAGCCCCGCAGCATGTCCCGTGCCGCGGCTGCCTCCCGCCAATAGTAGAATGACCGCTCGCCCCGACCGTCGGTTCGGATTGCGTACAACCCCGGCAAGCGACCCGGCAAGCGGATCACAAGCGCCGTGCCGATCCCCTCTGCTTGCCAACGAGCCAGCATCTCGTCGCTAAACGGGTCGTCTCCGAGCGCCGTAGCGTAATCGACGCTCACGCCGTGGGCAGCCACAAGGCGGGCGAGATAGACGGCGGCATTCAGAGTGTCGCCCCCAAAGCCGCACACCATGCTTCCGGCCACGGCTTGGTAGAGTTCGATCATGCATTCGCCGATCGCGACAACCCGGACCATTCTCGTGGTCAATGATCGTTCCCCGGCCGCAGGAGGCGCCGATGCCCGACGCAAACCATAGCACGCCCGAAATCACGGACCTACTCGGTGGCATGAGCATCATCCCGGTCCTGACCATCATGAACCCAGCGAGCGCCGTGCCCCTCGCCGAGGCACTCGTTGCGGGCGGTCTGACCGTCCTAGAGGTCACGCTGCGCACTCCGGCCGCACTCCCGGCGATCCGCGCTATCTCGGACCTCGAGGCCAACATCGTAGTCGGTGCCGGAACGGTCACAACCGCGGACGAGGTCCGGGCTGCCGCCAATGCCGGCGCCCGCTTCGCTGTCAGCCCGGGCCTGTTCGAACCGGTGTTGGAGGCCGCACGCGATGCAGGACTGCCCTGCCTGCCCGGCGTCGCCACTGCCACGGAGATGATGCACGCGCAGGCGCTGCGCCTCACGCATCTCAAATTCTTCCCAGCCTCGGTTGCAGGCGGGGTCCCGGGTCTGCGTGCCTTCGCCGGTCCCTTCCCGCGACTGAATTTCTGTCCGACCGGTGGCATCGACCGCGACAACTGTCGCGATTATCTGGCCTTGCCGAACGTGTTCGCCGTGGGCGGTTCCTGGGTGGCTCCGGCCGACGCGGTGGCCGACAGCGACTGGCGCCGTATAATGGCTCTTGCCCGCGAGGCCGTTGCCATGACCGCCCGAAGCGACCCGAAACTCCCCCACCCCCGCTGAGAACTCGGCCTTTGTTCCCGGACAGCGGCGGCTATCGGTCGTGCCCGATCGTACCGGAGCGCGCGCTCACGGAATACCGTACGCTCGATGCGACATCCTACCGGCTGCAGACCAGAGGGAGCCCGATCGGCCGGTGCAGTTTCGGAAGGTTTCCCATGGCCCGAAGAGGCGTGCTCTGCGGACGATCGGCATGTGCGGCGACCTAACTCCACTGCAGCAGGCTAACGAGATCTTGGAACGTGACACCGCCGAATGCTGGCAAACCGAAGCAGCACTTCGGACCAGCGAGCGGCAATGGCGGCTCGTTGCTGACAGTGATTGGCTTCGTGGGAGCCGATACCCCTGCAGTTTGGCAAATGCCGCCTACGAGGACCGATTCGGAACGCGGCCCGAGGCGATGACCGGTCGCACCGTGCGCGGCATCGTGGGTGCACCGCGCCCGGGGCGGTCGCAGGCGGCGCGGATACCCGCGGCGGAAGCGGTCGCCTCCGAAGATGTGTTCCAGCCCCGGACCCCGCCACGGCGCGGCACACGGGCCAGTTTCGTGCCATACCATAATGCCGACCAACGGGTGGCACTCGTGATGCGTTGTCATCGATCGTCTTTGCACGGCATCCTTATCGTTCGGATGCTCAATTGTCCCACGGTCGTATGCCGTGGCGCCGCCTGAAACCGGAGACCCCTCCCGTGGTTGCCCGTCCTCCCGCCGAGATCGGCATGTCGTTGTTCGAGGTCGATACGCCCGCCCTGCTGATCGACCTCGATGCGTTCGAGCGCAACCTGCAGCGCTTGCCGGCTGCGATCGCCGGAACGGGTGTACGCCTCCGCCCGCATTCTAAGACACATAAGAGCCCGGTGATCGCGCTGAAGCAAATGGCGCTCGGCGCCGTCGGGATCTGCTGTCAAAAGGTCAGCGAGGCCGAGGCGATGGTCCTGGGCGGGGTGCCGGACATCCTCATCAGCAACGAGGTGGTCGGCCGTCCGAAGCTGCGTCACTTGGCGGCGCTGGCCCGGCAGGCCAAGATTGGCGTCTGCGTCGACGATCCCGAGCAGATCGGCGAGCTTGAGGCAGCTGCAGCCGCCGTCGGTGCCCGTATCGATGTACTGGTCGAGATCGATGTCGGTGCCCGCCGTTGCGGCGTCGAATCTGGAGAGCCGGCATTGACCCTGGCGCAGCGGATCGCCGCGTCCCCGAGTCTGCGCTTCGCCGGTCTGCAGGCTTATCACGGCCGTGCGCAGCACCTCCGCAGCCATGCCGACCGCAGGGCCGCGGTACAGTCTGCCGTGAACGCGACCAGCCGGACCGTCGATCTGCTCACCCGTCACGGCCTCGTTTGCGATATCGTCGGCGGCGCCGGCACCGGCACCTACCGCTTCGAGGCGTCCAGCGGCATCTACAACGAGTTGCAGCCCGGATCCTACATTTTCATGGATGCAGACTATGCCCGCAATCTAGACGAGCATGGACGACCCGTTGCCGAGTTCGAGCAGAGCCTGTTCGTCTATGCGACCGTGATGAGCAAACCGACCCGCGAACGGGCAGTCCTCGACGCCGGCTTGAAGGCCCTCAGCGTCGACTCCGGCATGCCGATCGTAGCCGACATGGAAGACATCCACTACGAGCGGGCCTCCGACGAGCATGGCGTATTGACGATCGGCGAAACCAACCGCCAGCTCCGCGTCGGCGATAAAGTGCGGTTGATCCCGGGCCATTGCGACCCGACCGTCAATGCCTATGACTGGTATGTCGGGATACGCGGTGACCGGGTGGAGGCTCTGTGGCCGATTACGGCGCGTGGGGCACTTCTTTGATCGGTGGGGCACTTCCTTAATTGAGAGATGCCGGCGGAGCCCCACCTCGCACACGAAAGGCCCGACCCGGCGATTAGCCTCCCGCCGGCACCGCAGGATATCGTCAACACGTTGACGCATACGGTATGAAGGTTTGGATTCGGGATGGCCCCTCCCCCGGAGAATCCACCTCGTCAAGGTAGGTCGGGTTCGTGACGAGGCCGGCTGCCGCGGGAGCGAGGTTCGTGGAGAATCGTCCGGGTCTTCTCCTGAATCACTTCGGCGAGGTCGGTCATCCATGGAAGCCGGTCGATCTCGCCTACGGCATCAAGTGCCGCATGACACGCCAGGTCAGCGCCGATACCCAGATTGCGATGAACACGTTGATCGGCGTCCGCTTCGGCCACGATCGCGCCCACCTTATCGGCCGCGAGACAGGACAAGCGACCCGACCCACCTGAGATGAGCTCGATCGTCCCGGGAGACATTCGGAATCTGCTACAGTACCGCGCCAGGGGAGGAGACTGAAGAAGATGGCGGCAGAAGACCTGGCCGGGCGCGGCGATTCCTGGCGCATCGCCGTGGATATCGGCGGCACGTTCACCGATCTGGTACTCGCGGATACCCGCGGCGCGGTCCGTGTATTCAAGGTCCCCTCCGTCACCTCCGATCCGGCGCAGGGCGTCCTCGATGCGCTCGACCGTGCTGCCGCGGCCCTCTCGCTGTCGCCGTGCGACCTGCTGCGCCGATGCAGTCTGTTCGTACATGGCTCGACGGTGGCGACCAACACGGTGCTGGAGGGCTGGGGAGCCAAAGTCGGACTGCTGACGACCGTCGGGTTCCGCGACAGCCTCGAGATCCGCCGCGGCATGCGCGAGAACCCGTGGGACCATCGCACACCGAACCCGCCCGTTCTCGTGCCACGCCATCTCCGCCTTCCCGTCCGTGGCCGGATCGACCGGAACGGGCAGGAGCTGGTGCCCCTCTCGGCGGAAGACATCGCCGCCGCAGCCGGTACCTTTGCCAGCGAGCAGGTCGAGTCGGTAGCCGTCTGCCTGCTCAACGCCTTCACCAACCCAGCCCACGAGCACGAAGCAGCCGAGACGCTGGCCCGATACTGGCCGGGCGACTGGATCACCGTGTCGAGCAGCATCGCGCCGATCGTCGGCGAGTACGAGCGCGGATCGACGGCGGTGATGAATGCCTATGTCGCGCCGCGTACCGTAGGCTATCTGCGCCGCCTGAACGAGCGGCTACGGGCGATGGGCCTTCCGCACTCGCTGTTGCTGATCCAGAATAACGGCGGCGCAATCTCGGTCGAGCAGGTCGCAGCCAAGCCGGTAACGCTGCTGCTTTCCGGTCCCGCGGGTGGGGTCGGGGCGCTCCGCTATTATGCCCGGGCGATCGGCTCCGACGACCTGATGTCGATGGAGATCGGCGGCACGAGCTGCGATGTGATGCTGATGAGTCGCGGCGCCGTGCCGATCACCGATCAGTTCCAGATCGCCGGCTACCATCTCGCCTTGCCTTCGGTCGACATCCACACGATCGGCGCCGGCGGCGGCACGGTCGCCGGGACGGACGCAGCCGGAATGCTGTTTGCCGGCCCGCGCGGTGCCGGTGCGGTTCCCGGGCCGGCTGCGTACGGCCTCGGCGGGACCGAGCCTACCGTCACCGATGCACAGCTCGTGCTGGGTCGCCTGAAGCCGGGACCCTATGCCGACGGCTCGGTCACGCTTGACCGCGATGCCGCGGTCCGTGCAATCGAGGAGAAGATCGCCCGTCCAGTGGGCCTCGACCGCGATGCCGCGGCCGCCGGGATCATCCGGCTGGTCGAGCAGAACCTGCTGCATGCCGTACAACGGATCAGCATCGAGCGCGGCCACGATCCCCGCCGCTTCGTCCTGGTTGCCTGTGGTGGCGCCGGACCGATGCACGGAGCGACCGTCGGACGGATGCTGAAATGCCCGAAGGTGTACGTCCCGCGGTTGTCCGGTGCGTTCTGCGCACTCGGCATGCTGAACACCGATGTGCGTCATGATGTTCTGCGCGTCCATCTTGTTCGCCTGGACGAGGCCGGGGTGGCCGAACTCGATCCTCCCTTTCGCGATCTCGAGACGCAGGCCCGGCGTGCCCTGGAGGCCGATGGCTTCGCTTCGGACGCCACGCGCATGGAGCGCGAGCTGGATCTGCGTTACCTCGGACAGCAGTGGGACGTACGGGTTCCGTTCCCGGAAGGGTCCACGACGGAAAGCATTCGCGCTGCATTCGAGGCGGAGCATGAGCGGCTCTATGGCCACCACCAACCGGACGGGATCGTCGAGATCACCAAGCTGCGGGTCGTCGGCATCGGCCTGCTGCCGCCGTTGCAGCCTCCCGACGGTCCGCTCGCCGAAGAGGCGCCGGAGCCCCGGGAGCGCCGCGCCGTCTGGCTCGATCCGGCACGGGGCCGGCGCGAGATCCCGGTGTATGGCGGCGCGGATCTGCGCCCGGGCCACCGCCTTATAGGACCGCTGCTGATCGAGGAGCAGACAACGACCGTATTCGTCGGCCCGGAGGACCGGCTCACGGTCGATGCTGCCGACAATTTCGTGATCGATCTCCCGGGCCCGGAGAGCTGAGATGGAACTCGACCCGGTCACGCTTGCGCTGACGCAGAACCGGCTGGACCATATCAGCCGACAGATGGGCTGGGTGATGACGCGCACCGCGCGGAGCCCGATCTTCAGCCATGCTCATGACTTTTCCTGTTTCCTGACCGATGCTCGCGGAACCCTCGTCTCGCAGGCCGATGGCATTCCGATCCATACCGGCGGCGGCGGCTTTGCGGTTCGTGCGGTCCTGCAGGCATTCCGCGACGATATCGCCGAAGGCGACGCCTTCCTGCTCAATGACCCCTACGCCGCCGGTGGCAATCATCTGCCCGACTGGGTCGTCGCACGGCCCGTCTTCGTCCAGGGCCGGCCGGTAGCCTTCGCCAATATCCGCGCCCATCAATCGGACATCGGCGGCGGAGCAGCCGGCACCTACAATCCCGAGGCGACCGAGATTTGGCACGAAGGGATCCGGCTGCCTCCCTTGCGCATCATCCGGCGCGGCGAGATTCTTCGCGACCTCTGGCAACTCCTGATGTTGAACACCCGCACACCGCACCTGCTGGACGGCGATCTGCGGGCCATGCTGGGCGCCACCCGCATCGGCGGCGATCAGGTCGCCGAGCTGTTCGCTGACCTCGGCCTGGAGCGCGGACAAGCTTATCTGGAGGGGCTGCTAGACTATGCCGACCGACGTTTCCGGGCCGCTGTCGCCGCGCTTCCAGACGGCACATATCTCGGCGAGGATCGCTTCGAGGACGACTGCTTCGAGTCGATGGACCTGCCGATCCGGGTCACGGTGACGGTTGCAGGCGACCGACTGACGGTCGATTTCACCGGCTCCGCGCCGCAAATTCGCGGATTCAAGAACAGTTCGCTCGCCAATACCTGGTCCGGCGTCTACACGGCGCTCTCGTCCTTCTTCGGCGCCGACATTCCCCGCAACGAGGGCACCTTTCGCGGGGTCACGATCATCGCGCCCGAGGGCAGTATCGTAAACCCGCTCCCGCCGGCACCGATGACGATGGACACGATCGCGCCCGCTTGCGAGATCATCAACGCGGTGTGGCAGGCCCTGGGCAGAGCGGATGCCGGTCGGAGCTGCGCAGGCTGGGGCAAGCCGGGAGCGCCGATCACCTCCGGCACTGACCCGAACGGCCGGACTTTCGTCATGTATCACTGGGCCGCGCAGTCCGGCGGCGGGGCCGTGGACGGCCGCGACGGCTTCCCGCAGCAAGGCGGAGTGAACACGCTCTGCGGCCTCGTCATTCCCAACGTCGAGAGCTATGAGCAGCTCTATCCGGTGCGCATCCATCGCCAGGAGCTGCGCTGCGACTCCGGCGGCGCCGGCACATTCCGCGGCGGACCCGGCGTCGAATATGAGGTCGAGCTGCTGACTCCAGTCCAGATCGCCTTCCGCGGCGAGGCCTATGTCAGCTTCGGCGCGGTCGGCGCCAATGGTGGCGGCGCCGGCGCGGTCGGATACAACCGGCTGGAGCCGGAGGGCGGCGAGCTCGTCCGCCCGCCGACTTACGGCATCCACCGGACAGCCGGCCCGGCGCGCCTGCGAATCTGGTCGGCCGGCGGGGGCGGCTGGGGCGATCCGCTGGAGCGCGACCCGGCGCGCGTATTGCGCGACGTGCGCGATGGACTGGTCAGCGGCGACGCGGCGGCGCGGGTCTACGGCGTCGTGCTGGACGAAGCGGGCACGGCGGTGGACATGGCAGCGACCGCCGTCCACCGCGAACGTCTGCGTCGAAGGAGGGAACAGGCCGGCCGCGAGGAGCATCGCGGGCTTTGACACGGCCGTTGCAAGCCTCCCCGAGATCGTCCTGGGGCTAGCCGTAGCCATCCCCGACAGCTGCCACCAAGCGGCGCCGGGCCCTTGCCACCGCGCTGGCCGACGGCACCGCTCAGGGTGGTTCCGGACCGCGCTCCGGGCGTCTGGGACAACAAGCGAACAGGACCGGCAAACTGCCACCCGCGAGGAGGCCGGACATGCGCCGCCACATCGTCTGCCTAACCTTCGATTTCGATGCCGTGTCCGGGCTCGTCGCCCGCAGCCCGACCACCCCGACCCCGGTCCCGCGCGGTGAGTTCGGCGCGGTCGGCGCACGGCGAATCCTCGACCTGCTGCCCAAGTACCGGCTGCCGGCGACCTGGTTCATCCCCGGCGTGGTGATCGGGACCTACCCCGAGATCCGCCATCGCATCGCCGGAGCCGGCTACGAGATCGGCCATCATGGCTGAAGCCACGTGCCGCCGGCCGGCCCCGGCCACGAGCAGGAAGAGGAGGGCCTGGTTCGCGGCAACGAGGCGATGGCAGGCATCACGGGATGCTCTGCGCGTGGCTACCGATCCCCCTCCTAGGATTTCGGCCCGAACACGATCGAGCTGCTGTTGAAGCACGGCTTCATCTACGAGAGCAGCATGATGGGTCACGACCACCTGCCCTGCTGCGCCAGGGTCGGCAACATGATAAGCGTGGAGGAAGCGATGCGTTTCGGCCCCGAGATCTCGTAGGTCGAGATGCCGATAAGCTGGTCCCTCGACGACTACTCGCACTTCGAATATCACAGCATCGGGAGCGCCGTTCGCCAGAGTCTCAGCAACGCGAATGACGTGCTGTCCGAACTGGGTCGACGACTTCCTCTACATGAGGGACACAACCGACGGGGGCGTCCTGACCTACACCTGCCATCCCTACGTCATCGGCCACGGTCACCGCATGATGATGCTGGAGCGGCTGATGTTGAAGCTGATCGACGAAGGCGCCGTGTTCCTGACGATGGAGGCTGCTGCAGCAGAATTTGCGGCGCGTGCCTCGTGATAGGAGCGCCGGTCGTCGGCTTCATCAGGACCGGCCGGAACCCGGCCGTCGAACGCGTAACCGCCATGCGGCGATTTTCGCCGCAGGGCCGAAAGAAGCCCGCCACTTCCCCTCACCCGGCCCGGGCCGCATTCTCGGCGATCGCGGCGACGATCTGAGGTACCGCGGCGTCAGGATAGTCGTGTCCCATACCGCCGATCACCATCATGCGCGCGCCCGGGATGCTGCGCGCTACGTCTTCGCCGCAACCGAGCGGCACCAGGGGATCGTCCGAGCCGTGGATCACCAGCGTCGGCGCTGCAATCTCGCCAAGATGCGCACAGCGGCCGTCACCGGAAGCGATACTGGCGAGAAGCTGCCGACCATGCCCGAGCGGGTAATAGGATCGATCATAGAGCCGGCCGGCCCGCTCGCGGATCGCGGCCTCGTCGCGTGGAAAGCCGGGGCTGCCGATGACTTCCGCCGCCTCAATCGCCTCCTCGATATACTCGTCCCGGGTCGCGTGCGGGTTGCGTGTCTTGTTGAGCCACGCGTTCGCCGCCTCCCCCGGCCGCGGCAGTCCGCGCCGGCCCGAAGTCGCCATGATCGAGACGAGCGAGCGGGTCCGATCCGGGTGTCGGATCGCGAAAATCTGGGCGATGGCGCCACCATTCGAACTGCCGACTATGTGCGCCGCCGCGATACCCAGGGCGTCGAGCAGCCCGGCCGCGTCGTCGGCCATGTCCTCCAGCGTGTAGGGAGCCGCAACCGTCTGCTTCGCGCGCGCAGCAGCGAAGGCCACCTTCAGGTCGGCCGGACCGGCCGCGTCGAACTTGGTCGAAAGTCCGGCATCGCGATTGTCGAAAGCGATGACCCTGAATCCGTGCGACGCCAACCCGTCGATGAGGCTCTCCGGCCAGGAGATGAGCTGTGTTCCCAACCCGTTGATGAGCAGAACCGCCTCGCCCTTGGCTGGACCGGTGATCTCATACTCGATCTCGATTCCATTCGCCTTCGTGCGTGCCATCCGAACCGTCCTTCCGCCGTTGGTCTCGCCCGCCGGCGGCGCTAACCTGCCGGCACCGATGATGTCCGCCCCGCCCCCGAAGCACTGCCCTAATGAGTCCTAGCGCGTTTGCATCCCCATGACGAGCACCGACGCCACCGCGGATTCCGGCGCGCCCTCGACTTCACGTTTTTACCGCACCGCGCTACTCGTAACGGTCACGCTCGCTTCGACCCTCTACTCCACCACGTTCCTCATCGTCAGCGTGATCCTGCCACAGATGCAGGGTGCGCTGTCGGCGACCCAAGATCAGATCGCCTGGGTGGTGACCTTCAACATTCTGGCCACCGCGTTGGCGACGCCGATGACCGGATGGCTCGTCGCCCGGTTCGGGCGGCGGCAGGTCATGCTGAACTGTCTCGCCGGGTTCACGATCTCGACCTTCCTTTGCGGCACCGCAACCTCGCTCGAAGCACTCGTCCTCTACCGTGTCGCCCAAGGCGCATTCGGCGCTCCGATGGTTCCGCTCGGACAGGCGGTTATCCTCGATTCCTACCCGAGGGAGCAGCATGGCTGGGTGACCTCGATTTTCGGCATGGGTGTGGTCGTCGGCCCGGTGATCGGCCCGGTGCTGGGCGGCTGGCTGGCCGAAGTCTACGACTGGCGCTGGGCGTTCTTCGTGATCGTGCCGGTCGGCGCACTCTCCTGGCTCGGGCTCTACCCGATCCTGACCGATCGCGGACGCCAGGCAGACGTCCGGCTGGACTGGACCGGGTTTCTCGCCTTGATGGTCGGCGTGATCGGCTTCCAGCTCATGCTCGACCGCGGCGAGCGCCAGGACTGGTTCGAGTCGTACGAGATCATTCTCGAGGCGGCCGCCGCGGCGCTTGGCTTGTATGTGTTCGCGGTCCACAGCGTTACCTCCGACCGCCCCTTTCTTAACCCGCGGCTGCTGCTCGACCGCAACTATGCGATCGGGCTGCTGCTCGTTACGGTTTACGGGATGCTCAACTTCACACCGATGGTGCTGCTACCGCCGATGCTTCAGAGCCTGATGGGCTATCCCGACGCGATCATCGGCACCCTGCTTGCCTGGCGCGGCGCCGGAGCCATGATCGGCTTCTTCCTCGCCATGTATGTCGGCAAGCTCGATCCCCGCATCGGCATGACGGTCGGATTCGCCATACAGGTTTGGTCGGGCTGGCTGATGATGGGCTTCAATCTCGACGTGACGGCAACCGAAGTGGCGGTGACCAGCTTGCTGCAAGGCATTGCCGTCGGTCTGATCTGGGTTCCCTTGGTCGTGGCCACCTTCGCAACGCTGGATTCGCGATACTTGGCCGAATCTTCGGCCGTGTTCCACCTGCTGCGGAACATCGGCAGCAGCTTGTTCATTTCGCTCAGCGTGACGTTGGTGATCCGCACCGGCAACGCAAACTATTCACGGATGACCGCCTTCACCTCTCCCTTTCACCGACCGCTGGCACAGGCCGACGGCGCTGTCGCTGACCTATGGAGCCTGGAGACCACTGCCGGGCTCGCCCGCCTCAGCCGCGAGATCGGCAGGCAGGCAGCAATGCTGGGATATCTGAATGCGTTCACGGCCTATACGGTCGCGAGTCTGGCGGCGCTCCCCCTGATTCTGATGGTCCGCTCCCGCCCACGGTCCTAAGCGTCCTTTCCCCGGTGTGCGGCCTCCCGGTCGATCGTGAAGAGCTCCTGCGGTCGGCCGATGCCGCGTAACGCATATCGACCGAGGGAGACCAGCCAATCGCGGCCCCGGCCAGCCGCTGCGGCGAAAGCGGAGGAGACGATGATCCGCTGGTCGAGCGAACGGCACATCGCCGAGATCCGGCTCGCCTCATTGACCGCAGGACCGAGCACCGTGAAATCGAGGCGGCTGCGGCTGCCGAAATTTCCGTACAGCAAGTCGCCGACATGGAGCGCCAAGTAGACGTCGGTGATCGCCGTGCCCTCGTTCCACCTCCGCTCGTTCAGTGCCGCCAGCCGTACCTCCGCCTCCAGCGCAGCGCCCAATGACCGGCCGCAGGCCTGGGACTGCGCGTCATCGGGGAAGATGGCAAGAATCCCGTCGCCCATGAATTTGAGGACGTCCCCACCATGGGCCTCGATCACCTCGACCAAGCATTCGGCGTAATCGTTCAGCAGCCCAAGAATGTGGTCGCGCTCGATCGAATCGGAGATCCGCGTGAACCCCGCCAAATCGCTGTACCAGATCACTGCGCGGATCGTCTCGGCACGACCGCGCACGATATTGCCTTTGAGCACCCGTTCGGCGGCATCCCTGCCAAGATAGGTGTTCAGCAATGTACGGGCCGTCCCGATCGACCCGGCGAGATGGACGCAGACGGCGAGGACCGGCACCACGCGCGCCAGCAGCGCAATCTCCTCGTCGCGATAGCCGCCCGGACGGTCGATCGTCCACGAGCAGACCATGCCTTCGACCGCGCCGAGCCGCGCGGCCTCGCCCAGGCCGACGGCGAAGGCGACATAATCGGTGGCTCCTTCGGAGGCGAAGCGGGCCAGGAGGGGGAATGCTGCTGTCCAACGGGGTTCGGCCAGACGGCACCGCAGCCGTGGGAGACGATGCTCCAGCATGTAGAAGAACGGGCTGCGTCTCCACTCATCCCGGTCGGACAACGGGTCGTCGCGCGCAAAGTCCTGGCCGGCCACACCGTCGCCCCGAACCCACCAGTAGCCACGCGAGTCCACTGTCGGGTGAAGCAGATCCGAGCCCATGGCGGCGCGCATCAACGGCAAACCTTGTGCGACCAGCCGGTCGCATAAGCCTTCGAGCAGAGTATGCTCCCTGGCGCCGCCCAACGCCGCTGTGGTCAGCCAATCGATCACCGGCAATGCCGCATCCTTGTCCATGAGGCGGTCTCCGCTCCGCGCCGGCCGAACGGGAGTCTATAACACCGGGGGTGGTGGTCTGCCGCTCGCTGCGTAGAATGGCCGCAACGAAGAACAATGACCCTGGTCCGAGTTACGATACACGACCCCCTCTCCGGAACGCGCGCGCCCTCGTCTGTCCCTCTCGACATCGCGTCGCGGGGTGCGGCCGTGCATGGCGGCGTAATTCGAGCCGTATAGATGTCACGCCGCGCCCTGCGCCTGATCCTGCTCGCCCTCGTACCCCTGCTCGCTGTTGCGGGCGGTCTCCATCTATGGCTGACCGGTGGCCGCTACGTCTCCACCGAAAATGCCTACGTCAAGAACGACATCGTCGTGATCAGTACGGTGATCGACGGGCGCGTTACCGAGGTCGCCGTCGAGGATCACGAGCGGGTGGAGGCCGGCGACATCCTGTTCCGCATCGACCCGGAACCGCTCCGGATCGCACTGGCCGAGACCGAGGCGGAGCTGACGACCGTCGCCAACCGGCTGAGTGCCTTGCGTGCGGAATTTCGCGGCGCCCGCGTGGAGCTCGCCGAAGCCGAGGAGCGGGTTCGATTTCTCGATCGCCAGGCAGCGCGCACACGCAATCTCGAAGCGCGTGGCGCCGCCACCAGCGCGCGCCTGGATGAGGCCCAGTTCGAGTTGGCGGTCGCCCGGGAGCGGGTTGGCGCCATCCGCGCCAAAATGGCGCAAATCCTGGCCACTCTCGGCGGCGACATCGACCTCCCGACCGAGCACCATCCCATGTACCTGGAGGCCCGCGCCCGCCGGGACCGTGCCGCCTACGACCTCCAGTGCGCCACGGTACGCGCACCGACAACCGGAATCGTTATGAACATGAAGCTCCAGCCCGGCGAGTATGTCGAGGCCGGAGACGCCATTTTCAGCATCGTTGTGAGCGAGCGCCCGTGGATCGAGGCCAATCTCAAGGAAACCGAGCTGACTCACGTCCGGGTCGGCCAAGCGGCCGAGATCATCGCCGACGCCTATCCGGATCGGCCGATACGCGCGGTCGTCGAGAGCATCAGTCCCGCCACCGGCGCCGAGTTCGCAGTTCTGCCACCGCAGAACGCCACCGGCAACTGGATCAAGGTGGTCCAGCGCCTTCCGGTTCGCCTGCGCCTCGTCGCCCCGCCGGCAGACCCGCCCTTGCGCGCGGGAATGACCGTGCGGGCCCGGATCGACACCGGCCGGCAGCGCAGCCTCTCGGCCCTGATCGGCACGGTCTGGGCAGGCGGCCAAGCTTCCGAGCCGCGCCCCTGATCGGCCGGCGCCTCTTCAGCCGAATACTCGATGCAGAGCGCGAAGGGCCGCATCCCGGGCGTTGTCCCCTTGGCCGGCTATCGCATCGGGCATGAAAAAGGCTGCCGGATCCGCGGATCCGGCAGCCCTTCTTGTACGCCTGCCGAAGCGCCGTCAGGCGGCGGCAGCGAGCGTCTGCGTCTGCGTCTGCTGCCGCAGGCTGCGGGCGGCGTTAAGGACGGCCTTCTGAAGCTTCTCGAAGGCACGAACCTCGATCTGCCGGACACGCTCCCGCGACACATTGAACTGATGGCTCAGCTCTTCCAGCGTCGAGGGATTCTCCTTCAGGCGACGCTCCAGCAGAATCTTGCGCTCGCGATCATTAAGCCGCTCCAGGGCCTGGCCCAGAAGCTGGCGCCGAAGCGCCAACTCGTCGGCATCGGCCACGAGGGTCTCCTGGTTGGGCCGGTCGTCGCGGAGTAGCTCAAGCCACTCCGTGTCACCCTCGGCGCCGATGGTGACGTTGAGCGAGCTGTCGGATGCCGCGAGCCGACGGTTCATCTCAACCACTTCGGCCTCCGGCACGTTCAGTTCCTCCGCGATCGTCCGCACCGTCTCGGGCGCGAGATCGCCGGCCTCGAGCTCCTGAAGCTGGGCTTTCAGCTTGCGCAGATTGAAAAACAGCTTCTTCTGCGCCGCCGTCGTCCCCATCTTCACGAGCGACCAGGACCGCAGGATGTATTCCTGGATCGATGCCCGAATCCACCACATCGCATAGGTCGCGAACCGGAAGCCGCGGTCGGGATCGAACTTCTCCGCCGCCTGCATCAGGCCGACATTCCCTTCGGCGATAAGCTCGGCTACGGGCAGGCCGTAACCGGTGTAGCCACGCGCGATCTTGATCACGAGCCGCAGATGGCTGCCGACCAGCAGACGCAGCGCCTCAGGGTCGCCGCGGTCACGCCAGGCGCGTGCCAACTCCTGT
Source organism: uncultured Alphaproteobacteria bacterium (assembly GCA_964625225.1). Taxonomy (GTDB): domain Bacteria; phylum Pseudomonadota; class Alphaproteobacteria; order JAJUGE01; family JAJUGE01; genus CAZVAR01. The sequence continues at coordinate 38,213 of CAZVAR010000006.1, forward strand.
TCCTGCTCGACGGTCAGCATCGGGAAGCGCTTCGCTTCCGCCAGATACTGCGCGAGCGTGTTATCCGAAATATGAGCCATATCAAACCTCCTCGACGCCCCCAGACCCGGCCTGACGCGGCACGAAAAAGAGCCACGGGCCGCCTGACTCCAGGCCGGACCGTACCCTTGCGACCACCTCACTGTCCGAGTACCGCCGGAACCCTTGTGCGTTTCCCCACGGCGGCAAGTCTATAGATGGGAACATCGCGCGAACTTTCAAGACCCTCACAATGATCCAGAGCGGGATTCGAAGTCTCATCCCGCCGCCCAGAAGCAGAACCGAAATCGACGGCTGCTGGTAGCGATCCCGGGAACTCAGGAAGAATCGGCTGGCCTTGACCGGAGCGGAACCGCCAATGTCATGCGGTACCGAGCGGAACCGAGCGCTGTCAATCTTGTTCCCGAGGCCGAGTGCACACGCACGCGAGGCCGCCTGCCAGGACAGAATAAACCCGGCAGCCGACGTCTCCACCGCGTAGCTGCCTACGATATCATGATTGGCGCTCGGTTTGCAACAAGTAGCGCTCGCTTATGCCGGTCGACCGCTCACCTCGGCGGTCGCAGCGTGGGGTGGACGCGATAGCTGGTGCGTCGCCCTTGCGCAGCGGCGCTTGCGCGCCCGGCGGTCTCGACATGGCGCTCACCGGTGGGGAGATCCCGCTTCGGTAGTGCGATCGCAGCGGTCTCCACGGCCTGCCGCACTGCATCCAGGGCAATGAAACCGGTCAGCTCCCGATCCTCGTTCAGGACCGGAAGATGCCGGTGACCGGTCCGATCGAAGATCTGCCGGATGGCGGTCAGAGAGTCGCGCTCGTAACAGAAGTCGAGATCCGCACTCATCACGTCTCGAACCGCCGCGCGACCGGGATCGATCCGCCAGGGCGAGGTCTCACCGCGAACATCGGGACCGGTGATCACGCCGACCAGTTCGTCGGCGTCGACGACCGGCAGAATCGGGGTCTCCTCCCGTTCCAATCGGGCCATCGCCTCCCGCAGCGGGTGATCGGGATGGACCGCCTCGGTCGCCGGGACCATGAGGTCCGCGACCCGTGGTTCCGTCTCGTTCGCCATGCACTCGCCTCGTCGGACCGGCTGCGGCCCGGCCATGCGGGCCGCTCATACCGATCCGGAAACGCCGTCCATCGCGCCTCGGTTCCCGAACACCCGCCCGACCGGCTATGCTGTCCCGGCCACGGGCGAGCCAACGCCCGATCCGCACCAGGGAGGACGCAGGAATGCAGCATCACACCCGTTCCACGGCAGCGCTCGCGGCCACGATCGGCCTCGGCATCACAGCGGCGCAGGCGGCCGACAAGATCACCTGGAACCTGTCCACCTGGGGGCCGTCGCGGGCCTATACCGCCGGAATCGAAGAGATGGCGCGGTATGTCGAGGAGAAGTCCGGAGGCAACTTCGTCATCAAGATCCATTTCGGCGAGGCGATCTCCCCGGTCAAGGAGAACCTCGACGGCCTCAAACTCGGCGCCTTCGAGATGGCGACCATCTGCACCTCCTATCATCCGGGCAAGAACCCCGCCGTGATGGTCCTCGACCAGCCGTTCCTGCCGATCCCGACCCTGGAGATCCAGAGGATCGTCTCCGAGAAGGTCTACGATCACCCCGTAGTGATCGAAGAGATGCGGCGCTGGAACGCCGCGTATACGTACCGCAGCCTGCTTCCCCAGTCCGAGTTCATGGGCGGCGGCAAGGCTCCGAAGGAGCTCACGGACTGGCGCGGCATGCGCGTGCGCGCGCTCGGCGGGACCGGAAGCGCGATGGAGAAGCTTGGCGCGGTGCCGACGACCGTACCGGCTCCCGAGGTCTATACGGGGATCGAGCGCGGCATGTTCCAGGCCGCCGCCTTCCCGTTCAGCTATTCGCACGGCGCCTACAAGATCCACGAAGTCTCAAGCTGGTACACGTTCAACATGGCGCCGGGCTCCAATCATTGCCCGACGCTGCACAGCATCTCCGCCTACGAAGCGCTGCCGGCGGAGTACCGCAAGCTGCTCGACGATTCCGTGCCGCACGCCTATGAGGCGCTGATCGAGGGCTACAAGAAGGCGGACGCGAAGTGGATCCCGATCTTCGACGCGGCCGGGCTGGAGCGAATCGTCTACACGGACGCCCAAATGGAGGAGTTCCGGAAAATCGGCGCCGAGCCCGTCTGGCAGGACTGGGTCGCCGAGGTCACGGCCAAGGGCATTCCCGGCCAGGAACTGCTCGACTTGGTCCTGACCGAGGCGAAGAAGGCCACCGGCTCCTGAAATTGCCGCGGCGGAGCCGGCGGACACCGGCTCCGCCCGCCCGGCATCAATAGGGCTCGCCGTTGCGACGGACGAAGCGGCGCTGCCGGCCAACCTGCCGAAGCTGCATGTCGATGTCCGGATAGTCCGTCTCGTCGCCCTCGGTGCGGTCGCCGACCTCGAGATAGACGGCGGGGCGATCGGAGCGGTTCACCAGATGATGCCCGTCCGCCCGGCCGGCCGGGAAGCCGGCCACCATGCCCGGGCCCAGCGTCTGCGCGCCGGCATCGGTCACGAGCGTCAGCTCGCCCGACACGATATAGACGAACTCGTCCTGCCGCGTATGCCAGTGCCGCTGCGAGGATGCGGCACCCGGCGGGAGGGTCACCAGATTGACCCCGAAATTGCGAAGACCCAGCGCATCCCCCAGAGCGCGTTTCTCGCGCCCTGCGCACAGGGCAGCGAATGGCTCCGGATAGCTGGAGCCCGTGCGGGGCGGGACGGTCGCGGGGTCGAGCGCGGGCGGCTTCGGTTCGGTCACGAACGGGTCTCCGGGATAATCATGCGGTGCCGGAAAGCAGAGCGGCGGCCCGGTCACGGGCCATGGCGGCAGGCTCCGCCTCGCCGAGCGCATCCAGGATATGCGCGTAGCTCCTCCAGTCAGCAGCGCCGTTCGGCCTGAGCGCAAGCCGCTCCGCGAGCAGAGCGCGGGCCAGACGGTACCGGCCGGCGCGAATTGCGGAATCGATCAGCAGGCGGGCGAATACGTCCCGTTGCGCCCAGCTTCCGCCGAGCGGCTGCATACGGTATCGGATCGGGAGCAGCAGGTCGACCGCACGACCGAAGTCGCGCCCCGTATAGGCGGCAACCGCTTCGGCCAGTGGCAAGGCGATCTCGCGCAGGATCGGCGCAATGCTGACATGCGGCGGCGCGGCGGCGGCGAAGGCGCGCATCGACTCCAGCATCTGCGTCAGCGCCTCCACCCGGCCCGTACACGCGAGCGGCATGACGAAATGCGCATCGTTGAAGGGCCGATTGTGATCGCCGATGCGGCTCTCGCAGACCTCCGGCAGCCCTTGCCAACGGTCGCCCACGTCGATCCCGAGCATTTCCAGGCGCAGCAGCATGGCGGCCGCGTTGGTGATGTCGAGATTGTCGTCGGACGGCTCCCGCCAGACCAGCCGGTCGAACTGGTCGAGCACCGCCTCGTACTCCTCCAGCTCCAGATGGTAGAGACACCGATGCCACCAGACATGGTTGGCGAACGCGTTCCGGCTCGCCCAGACATTCTCGTGCCGATCCACCCATGCGATACCCTCGCGATGGCGGCCCTGCATCTCGAGGACGTGCGCGACGGCATGTCCGGCCCAGATGTCGTAGGGATTGAGCTCGACCGCACGCCGGCCCGCCGTCTCGGCGGCGGCGTAGTCGCCGGTCTCCTCCAGGCCGAAGGCGCGGCAGCCGAGCACATAGCCATAGCCCGGCACACGCTCATCCCAGCGGGGCAGGACCCGGGCGACGGAGTCCCGCATCGGCACGTTCTCGCCCAGGAAGAAATGTAGATAGTGCGTCAGGCGCAGCGCGAGGATGTCCAGCGGATGATCGAGCAGGATCCCCTCGAAGAGGTCGATCGCCCGCCGCAGATCCATCGCGCACCAAGCGCCGAGCGCGGCGATGTGGGCGCGTTCGCGGGCATCGGCCCGCCCGGCGAGCCGTTCCGCCGCGGCGTGGGCCTCGCGGGCCTGCGCCAGCATCTCCCGCCTGCCGGCGAGATTCAGGAGATAGCCGCGCAGCGTATGCGCCATCGGCATCTCCGGGTCCGCGGCGAGCGTCTCGGCCAGACGGACCGGTGTTTCGGGATCGCTGGACAGATAGCCGTCGACGGTCCGGTCGAAACAGACGACCGCGCTCTCGGTAGCGGCGGTGACGGGCAAGCCACGACTGTCGGTCAGCATGATCCCGGCCCCGAATCTGTGATAGCGTCAGGACAGCCCATGACCGTGGAACGCGCCGCCGGCAGGTCGCGACGGCACCCGCGGGGTGGCCCGGCCGGATCGCACCGGTCCGCTCACGCCGTCAGAAGCTCCGCCGCCCGGTCGCGCGCCGCCCTGGCACCCTCGGTGTCGCCGAGTTGATCCAGGGCCCGGGCGTAGTTTTTCCAAGCGGCCGGGCTGAACGGCTTACTCTGACTGCGCTCGACCAGGAGCGCCCGGGCAATCGGAGCACGGCCCGCACGCAGGGCGGACTCGATCAGCATCTGCGCGAACACGTCCCGCTGCGCGTGGCTGCCGCCGACCCGCAGGATCCCGTACCGGATCGGCATCAGCAGGTCCACGACCCGCGCGTAATCGCCGGTGCCGAAGGCATAGACGGCCTCGGCCAGCGGAATGCCGACCTCGACCATCAGCGGGCTGACGGTCAGATCCTTGTGCGCATCGGCATAGTTCCGCATCGACAGCAGCATGTTTTCCGCAGCCGCGGTCTCGCCGCTCCGCGCGAGCGCCATCATGAAATGCGCGTCGATGAACGGAAGGACGTGATCGTGAATCCGGTCCCCGACCGTCGTCGCGAGCTCGAGCCACCGGTCCCCGACATCGACGCCGCGCATGTCGAGGCGCAGTAGCAGCGAGGTGGCATTGGCTATGTCGAGATAGTCATCGGTCGGCTCCGGGCGCACCAAGCGGTCGTACTGGTCGAGCACGGCGTCGTGCTGCTCGAGCGCAAGATGGTAGAGGCAGCGGTGCCACCAGAGGTGCCCGGCGAAATTGTTGGCCGGCTTCCAGGCCGCTTCGTGCCGCGTCACCCAATCGATGCCCTCGCGGTGGCGACCGCGCATCTCCATGACGTGGGCGACCGCATGACCGGCCCAGAGATCCGCCTCGTTGATCTCGATTGCACGGCGGCCGATCCGCTCCGCCTCCTCGTATTCCCCCGCCTCCTCGAGGCCGAAGGCACGACAGCCCAGCACATAGCCGTAGCCGGGCACGCCCTCGTCCCAGGCATAGAGGACGCGCGCAACGGAATCTCGGTGATTGTCGACATCGCCCATATAGAAATGCAGGAAGTGGGCGAGCTTCAGCGCCAGGATGTCACGCGGGTGCTCCAGCAGGGTGTCTTCGAGGAGCTGCACGGCCCGGCGAAGATCGCCGTCGCACCAAGCGGCGAGGGCCGCCACATGCATCCGTTCGCGGCGGCTCGCCCGATCCGCATTCGCCTCCGCCGCCTCCAGGCTCGTGCGGGCGCGCGGCAGCAGGGCGGCATTTCCCATGAGATGGAAGAAGTAGCCGCGGACCACGTGCGCCATCGGCATCTCCGGATCGAGTGCCATGGCCCGCTTCAGCAGCGTTCCGGTGTTCCGTCCGAAGGCGAGGTACTCGTCGACGACGGCGTCAAAGGCGTCCGCGGCCTCCCGGCTGGCCGCCGTGACCGGCACGCCGCGCTTGTCGGTCAGCATGGTTCCCCATCGTCCTCCCTGACGTCGTGTTCACGGTAGAGCAGCACCGGCCCCCGGCGCAAGCGCAGCCCCATTGCGCCCGCGTGGGGATTTGTGGGGGTTCATGGGGGTCCGATGGGGGTTCATGGGGGTCCTTCCCCCATACCCTCCCCCATCCCGGCCCTTCGGGCCTCGTCGGTGCATGGCCATGCCTCGGCGGCTGCTTCAACCGGAACGACCATATCATGATTTTATTCCTCTTTCAAATGCCATCATCAGGGCCTCTGCTGAACGTGGCGGGTGTCGCGGGGGGCCGGGCGGAAAGGCCGGGCCGGTGATCGAGGACCTGCTGCTGTTCATCGCGGTCGGCTTCGCGGCGCAGATCGTCGACGGGGCGATCGGTATGGCTTATGGCCTGAGCGCGACCTCCGTTCTGTTGAGCCTCGGCATCCCGCCGGCGACGGCCAGTGCCAGCATCCACGTCGCCGAAATGTTCACCGCTGCAGCCTCGGGCCTCTCCCACTGGCGCTTCGGCAATGTCGACGGCCCGACCTTCCGCAGGCTGGCCGCCGCCGGTGCGGTCGGCGGCGCCGCCGGCGCCTATGTCCTGGCCAACGCGCCGACGGCCGTCATTCGCCCGATCGTCGCCGCCTATCTGCTGACAATGGGTGCGGTCATTCTGTGGAAGGCGGTGCGGCGAGCCGCGCCCGCCGCCGGGCCGATACGGCGCGTCCCGGCCCTCGGTCTGCTCGGCGGATTTCTCGACGCGATCGGGGGCGGCGGATGGGGTCCGTTGGTCACCGGCACCCTGATCGGCAGGGGCATGCGCGCCCGGATCGCGATCGGCTCATCCAATGCGGCCGAATTCTTCGTGGCGACGGTGATCTCCGCGACCTTCGTGGCCACGATCGGCATCTCGCTCTGGCCAATCATCGCGGGGCTCGTGCTCGGCGGCGTGCTGGCGGCGCCGTTCGCCGCCTATGCGGTCCGCCGGCTTCCCGATCGACCGCTGATGATCCTGGTCGGACTCGTGATCATGCTGCTGAGCCTGCGCGGGCTCTACCGGGACCTGGCCGATATCGCCGCTCTCTGAGCCGGTCGCGCCTGGCGTCGGTCACCGCGTCAGCCGCCGACCAGCTCCCAGGCGCGGCGCGCCATCACCACGGCCAGCCGACCGACCTCTTCCGCATTTTCCGCCGCGGCGTTGCCCGCCAGCCCGCGTGCCCGCACGCCATCGAGAATGGCAGCGAACCGGAACATCGCGAACGCCCGATGGGCATCGGTCAGCGTGTCGGTACGGCCGGCCGCACGGCAGTAATGCTCGACGAACTCCGGCTCGGTCGGGAAGCCGAGCGCCTCCTGGTTGAGGCCGAGCAGACCCCAATACTCTTCCGGCGTCGTGTAGTAGAGGATGCAGCAATAGGCGAGATCCGACAGCGGATGGCCGAGAGTGGCCAGCTCCCAGTCGAATACGGCAATCACCCGTGGCTCGGTCGGGTGGAACATTACATTGCCGATCCGGTAGTCGCCGTGGACGATGCTGGTCTCGTCCCCGGCCGGCATGTGCCGGGGCAGCCACTCCATCAGCCGGTCCATCTCCGGGATCTCGCGGGTCTTGGTCTGGAGATAGTTCCGGCTCCACCGGTTGAACTGCCGCTCGTAATAGTTTCCCGGCCGGCCGAAATCGGACAGGCCGACCGCCGCCACGTCCACGGTGTGCAGCTCGGCGAGCGTCTGTGCGACCGAGAGATACATCGGCCGCCGCTCCTCCGGGTCCGTGCCCGGCAGCGCGCTGTCGGTGAACACGCGGCCGATCTTGCGCTCCATCACGTAGAAGGGCGTGCCGATGATCGAACGGTCGTCGCAATAGAGCATCATCCGCGCGACCGGCACGCCGGTGTCGGCCAGCGCCGCCTGCACGCGATACTCGCGATCGATGGCATGCGCGGACGGCAGCAGCTCGCCCGGCGGCTGCTTGCGCAGAACATATTCGGCATTCGGAAAGCGGAGCAGGAAAGTCGGGTTGGACTGGCCATAGCCGAACTGCTCGACGGTAAGGCGACCCTGCGCATCCGCCAGCCGGTCACGCAGATACTCCGCGAGCCGCGCTTCGTCGAAGCGATGTGCGGCGCGGACCGCAGTGGTGGCAGTGCCCTCGCTCACGTGCGCGCTCCCACCGGCGTGAACCGCCCCTCCCAGTCGAGGAAGCTCGAAGTCCGCGAGCGCTTCTCCGGGTGCATCCAATAAGCCTCGATCGCCTCCTCGCTCATCCCCTCCTCGCGCAGCACCTCATCATCGAGGAAGAACCGGCCGGTGCATTCGCGGCTCGGGCGCGTCATGATCGCATAGGCCGCGTCGGCCATGATCTCCGGCCGCCGGCAGGTCTCGTACATGTCCGGATTGAAGACCTTAACTGCCATCGTCGCGATGGCGTGGCGCGGCCACAGCGCGTTAACCGCGATTCCCTGCTCCTTGAACTCCTCCGCCCAGCCGAGCACGCACATGGCCATACAGTATTTCGACATGGTCCGGGCGAGCCGCTCGGCGAACCAGCGCGGGTCGAGATTGATCGGGGCCGCTATGTTCAGGATGTGCGGGTTGTCCGACCTCAGCAAATGGGGGATGCAGGCCTGACCGCAGAGGAAGGTGCCGCGCGCGTTGACGTCGAACAGCAGGTCGAACTGCTTCGGCGTCGTATCGAGCGTCTGCGTGAAGGTCTGCGCGCTCGCATTGTTCACCAGCACGTCGATCCCACCGAACGTGGCGACCGTCGCTTCGACCGCGGCGCGGATCTGCTCCTCGGAGCGGATGTCCATCCGGATCGGCAGCGCCCGCCCGCCGCGGCGTTCGCATTCCTCGGCGACGGTGACGATGGTGCCGGGCAGCTTGGGATGCGGCTCGACCGTCTTGCCGGTGACGACGACATTGGCCCCGGCCTCGGCGCAGCGCAGCGCGATGGCCGCACCGATGCCGCGGCTGGAACCGGTGACCAGGACGGTCTTGCCTTGCAGGCTCGGCATCTCACTCGCCTCCGAAGACGGGCTTGCGCTTCTCGACGAAGGCGGTCACCCCTTCCGCGAAGTCGTGCGACGCGGCGCAGCCGACGAAGCCTTCGCGCTCCGCTTCGAGCTGGGCCGCGAAACTGCTCTCGAAAGAATGCTGGATCAGGCGCTTGGTCGCCGCATAGGCGCGCGTCGGCCCGGCGGCCAGGCGTTCGGCGAGACGCATCGTCTCGGCCTCGAGCTCCGCCTCCGGCACCACCCGGTTGACGATGCCCAGCTCGAGCGCCCTCGCCGCGTCGAACCGGTCCGCAAGCAGCGCGAGCTCCATTGCACGGCGCCGGCCGACCAGCCGCGGCAGAAAGAAGGTCGAGCCGCCGTCGGGGCTGGTCCCGATATTGGCATAGGCGAGCGTGAAAGTTGTCGTTTCGGCCGCGATCGCCAGGTCTGCAGTGAGCGCGAGGCTCATCCCCGCGCCGGCCACCGGTCCGTGCAGGCTCGCCAGTACCGGCTTCGGCATACGCGCCAGCGCCCGGGCGGCGTCGTGGTAGACGTCGATCAGCGCACCCACGGTGTCGCCGATCCGGTCGAGGTCGCGATGGAAGCTGCCGATGTCGCCGCCCGCCATGAAGCCGCGGCCGGCACCGCGCACGACGACGCAGCGGACCGCCGCATCCGTCTCCGCCGCTAGCACCGCGTCCCGGAGGGCCTCGGCCAACTCCCGGTTCAGCGCATTGAGCACCTCCGGCCGGTTCAGCGTGAGCATCGCCACGCTGCCGGACCGCTCCGTAAGCACGGGGCCGCTCACGGCCGACCGCTCCCTAATCGCATTCCTACCTGTCCGGGACTGTCGAACGGGTCATCATCCTAAGGCGGTTCGCTGCCCACGAGCAACCCGGCGGCGCCGGACGTCGTACTCGTGGAGGCCAACGCACCAACTACATGCTATGGCTCATCTTCGGTGAAACCCGGAAGACCGGAACCGGCGCCGCCGGGTTGCCGGATCCAGACGGTCGCCCTGCCAACATGAACGACGCCACGTCTCCTAAATCCGCTCCGCCACTTTCGGCGACAACAAGCGCGACGGTCCGGACCGGCGCCGCCCTCGCGCCGGCGACCAATCTCCGGCTCGGGGTGCTGTCGATCCTCGGCGCGGGGCTGCTGTTCACGATCAGCCACGCGTTGATCAAGCTCGAGGGCGGCACCTATCCGCTGGTACAGCTCATGCTGTTCCGCGGCGCCTTCGCGCTGATCCCACTGGCGCCGTTCCTGTTCCGCGACGGAGTGGCGGTACTCCGGACGCGCCGGCCCTGGCTGCACGCCGCGCGCACCGTCACCGGCATCCTGTCGATGCTTTGCTTCTTCTACGCGCTGACCATCCTGCCGTTAGCCGACGTTACGGCCATCAATTTCACCATGCCGCTCTTCGTGACGGCCCTGTCGGTGCCGCTGCTGGGCGAGACCGTCGGCTGGCGCCGCTGGACGGCCGTCGCGATCGGCTTCAGCGGCATCCTGCTGATGGTCCGGCCGGGTGCCTCGATCCTCGATCCCGCCATCCTGATCGCGGTGGCCTCGGCGTTCGGCTATGCGCTGGCGGTCATCTGCATGCGCCGCCTCGGCTCGACCGAGCGTAGTGCGACGACCACCCTCTACTTCACCCTGGCCTGCGCCGTGGTCGGCGGCATTGCCGCACCGTTCGCCTGGGTCCCGCCGACGCCGACCGGCTGGGCCGCCCTGATCCTGGTCGGGCTGATCAGCGGCACCGGCCAGCTTCTGATGACCGCCGGCTATCGTTTCGCGCCGGCGGCGATCGTCGCCCCGTTCGACTATGTCTCGATGGTCTGGGCGGTGGTGCTGGGGTTCCTCATCTGGGGCGAGGTGCCGACCGTCGGCGTCCTCGCCGGTGCCGCCCTCGTCATCGGATCGGGCCTCTACATCCTTTACCGCGAGCATCGCCTGATGGCCGGTTCGGGACGGTCTCCGTAGCCGGCCCCGCGCCGCCGACCACTGGGCCGGCAAAGAACCGAGAAAGAGGAGAAGGCGTCCGCGACGGCGAGCGGCCGGATCGACGGCCTGCCGCCATCGCCGGCAGCCGCGTCTCCCTACTGCGCCGCCTTCAGCCAGCCGTCGCGCGTCTGCGGCAGCTTCTTGCCCAGAATCGCGCCGGCCACAACGTTACGGAGCACCTCCGCGGTCCCGCCGCCGATGGTGAACATTCGCGCGTCACGGACCATCCGCTCGAGCGGCAGGTTCCGGGAGTAGCCGCGCGCGCCGAACATCTGAAGCGCCTGGTTGGTGACGTCGATCGCCATCTCCGAGGTGAAGATCTTCGCCTGCGCCGCCTGCAGCATGTCCGGGAACCGGCCATTCTCCGCGCTGGGGCCGGCGCTGGCCGCTGCCTTGTAGACGAGAGCCTGCGCCGCCGCGAGCCGGATCGACATGTCGGCGAGCTTCCACTGGATGCCCTGGAACTCGTTGATGGGCCGGCCGAACTGCTCGCGCTCGCCGCTATAGGCGAGCGCAAGCTCGTACGCCCCCTCGGCGATCCCGAGCGCCACGGTGGCGGCGCCGACGCGCTGGCTGTTGTAGGCGTTCATCAGATCCGCGAAGCCCTTCTTCAGGCCGCGCGGCGGAATGACCAGGGCCGAGGGCGGCAGTTCCATATCCTCGAAGACAATCTCCGCTTCAGGGATACCGCGCAGCCCCATGGTCGGCTCGCGCTTCGGTATCTTGAGGCCGGGCGTCTCGTCGCGGATGGCGAGAAAGCCGCCGATGCCCTCCTCGTTGCCCTGCTCGTCATAGACGCGGGCGAAGATCAGATGCAGGCGGGAAACGCCGCCGCCCGTGATCCAGTGCTTCTTGCCGTTGACGACATAGCGGTTGCCGCGCTTGTCGGCGCGGGTCGTCATCTCCATCGCCGAAGACCCCGCTTCCGGCTCGGTGATGCAGATCGCCGGCTTGTCGCCGCCCAGCACCATATCGGCGGCGAGTCGCTTCTGGTCCTCGGTTCCGTACGCCATGATCGCGGAGACCGCACCCATATTGGTCTCGACCACGATCCGTCCGGTGACGGAGCAGCATTGCGACATCTGCTCGGTGACCAGCACGGCGTCGAGGAAGCCGAGCCCTTGCCCACCATAGCGCTTCGGGATCGTCATGCCGACGAAGCCGGCCTCGACCAGGCGTTCGACATGGTCCCAAGGATATTGCTCGGTCCGATCGACCTCGGCCGCACGGGCCTTGACCGGCCCCTGCGCCAGCTCGCGGGCGCGTGCCTGCAACGCCTGCTGCTCCGGGGTGATCGCGATGCTCATTGCCGCCATCCTCGGACGATTGCCGTTGTGTATCGTTGTAGCAGGTCATCGGACGCGTCGGTAGCCCACGGCGGTCGGCGCTTGCGGCGGGTCCGAGAGCGTGATTTTCTGGTGCCCATCCGCCACATCGACCGCTGGCGCGGGGCCCTTGCCTGCGAAACCGAGACTAGCGCTCCACCTCGCCCGCCGTGCGGACGGCGCGCCGGGCACGGCGGCCGGCGCCGTGTGGACGGCGGGCCAAAGCCCGATGACGTGGCTGCGGGTCCAGCTGATCAACCGCCGCGTCGCACGGCGCAACCGCCTTGCCGAGGCACGTTTGCGGGCGCACCCGATCCTGTGGGATCTGCTGATGCGCGCTGCGGGCGGAACCACCGTCACCGGGGCGTCCTACTCCGACTACTGGACGCTCTACGAAGAGGTCCGCCGGCATCGGCCGGTCGAGATCCTGGAGTGCGGCACCGGCATCTCGACGGTCGTGCTGGCACAGGCGCTGCGCGAGAACGCGGCGGACGGCGGCCCGCGCGGGCGCGTCACCTCAATGGAGGAGGATCCCGACTGGCACCGCATCGCCGAGGCGCGGCTGCCGGACGAACTGCGCCCCCATGTCGAGATCCTGCACAGCCCGAAGGTGGACGGCTTCTACAAGTGCTTCCGCGGCGTGCAGTACCAGCAGATCCCGGATCGCCCTTACGATTTCGTCTTCTCCGACGGCCCGGAGCGGCATTCGCCGGTCAATGGCGACAAGCTGTTCGATCTCGACCTGATCCAGGTCGTCCGCCGCTCGGACCGGCCGATCCGCGCCGTGGTGGACAACCACTATCTGACCTTCTACGTGCTGCAAAAGGTCTTCGGCCTGGACAAGGCCCGCTACGACCCGGTGCGGAGACTGCTCTTCGTCGGCCCGGTGACGCGGCGGGACGTCGGCCATCTCAGGAAGGAGAACTTCCTACAGGATCTCCGCCTGTTCCGCCCGACCGAGCTGCGACTGCGGCTGTCACACGATCGCTGAGGCCCCGACGGTTCCCCCGCCCCGCTCGGCAGCGGCGCCGATCCGGAGACGCTCGGCGCCCCCCGGCCCGTCGCGCACCTGCGATCCGGCCGGAGGAACCGGTCGCTCAGCCGATGATCTCCCAGTCCGTGGTGGGCGTGCCGAGCGAGCCGCCACCATCGATCGAGAGCCCGTCGAGGGTCCAGAGATAGGCCTCGCCGCTCACATTGTGCCAAAGCAGATCGTCCGAACCGTCGCCGTCGAAATCGGCGATGTCGGCGAGTTCCCACTGCGGCCCGACCGCCGCGACCACGCCCTCGCTTCGCACGGTCAGCCCGTCCATCAGTTGCGCGTAGGCGGTGCCGTCTTCCTGACGCCACAGGAGATCGTCGATACCGTCGCCGTCGAAGTCACCGACCCCGGCCAGATCCCATTCCGCGGGAACGCCGGTGTCGATCGTGCCCTCGCCGATCACCTGCAGGCCGTCCATGTTCCAGACATAGACCGCGCCGTCGCTCGCGTGCCGCCAGAGAATGTCGTCGCGGCCGTCGGCATTGAAGTCGCCGAGCCCTGCGAAGTGCCAATCGTCGGTCAGCGTGCCGATCGCGCCTTCGCTCTGGACCTGCCCGCCATCCATGTTCCAGACATAGACGAGCCCGTCGTCGCGTTGCCACAGAATGTCGTCGCGGCCGTCACCATTGAGGTCCCCGGTCCCGTGCACGGTCCACTCGGGGCCGACCCGGCCGAGATCGGTGTCCGACGTGATCGTGGTCCCGTCCATCGTCCACAGATAGGTGAAACCGTCCGGGTGGCGCCAGAACAGATCGGCAAGCCCGTCGCCGTCGAAGTCGCCCGTCGCCGGAATTCGCCATTCCGTCGAGACGCTGGCGATCGGGCCGCCGCCGGTGATGGCGGTGCCGTCCATCGTCCAGATCTCGGCGGTTCCGGACACGGTGTTCCACCAGAGGATGTCGGCGCGCCCGTCGCCGTCGAAATCCCGCTCCGTACGGGCTGCGATATCGTCGGTCGCGATCTGGCCGTCGGCGAAGCCGATCCGCTCCACGCCGATGAGCGTGTCGATGCCGTCCGGGCTCCCGGCGCGCAGATCCTCGACGCGGACGATGGCGCCCTCCCGGACCACCCGGTAATCAGCGAAGTCGCCGGTGAACAGAGCGACGTCGTCGCCGTCGCCGCCGTCCAAGCGGTCGTTGCCGGCCCCGCCGCGCAGCGCGTCCGATCCGCCAGCGCCGAAGAGCACGTCGTCGCCGTCGCCGCCGTCCAGGACGTTGTTGCCGCCGTCACCCGTGAGCTCGTCGTCGCCGCGGCTGCCGGTCAGGTTCTCGAAACCGAACAGCCGGTCGAAACCCTCGCCGGTGTCCTGCTCTTCGGTCGTGGCCAGCGACACCCGCACACCCGTCGCCGCCTCCGCATAGGAGACGGTATCGAGCCCGGCACCGCCGTCCAGCCGGTCGTTCCCGGGACCGCCGAGCAGCGTGTCGTCGCCGAGCTCGCCGTAGAGCTCGTCGTCGCCGGCATCGCCGCTGATCACATCATTGCCATCGCCGCCGAACAGCCGGTCGTTGCCGTCGCCGCCATGCATGATGTCGTCGCCGGCGTCGCCGTTGACGATGTACTCGTCCCAACCATCGTCGCCGGGCCCGGCGTCGATGAAATCGTTCCCGAGCCCGCCGAAGATGCGGTCGACGCCCTCGTTGCCGAACAGCTGGTCGTTGCCGTCGCCGCCGGTGAGCTGGTCGTTCCCCGGGCCGCCGCGGAGGAGATCGTCGCCGGCATCGCCGTTGAGCTGGTCATCGCCCTCGCCGCCGAGCGCCCCGTCGTCCCCCTCATGGCCGTTGAGCTGGTCGTTGCCGTCGCCGCCGTAGAGGCTGTCGTCGCCCTCATGGCCGATGAGGACGTCGTCGCCGCCGAGCCCGTACAGATCGTCGTCCCCGCCATAGCCGTTGATATTGTCCGCTTCCTCGGTTCCGAAGATGATGTCGCGGTCGGCGGTGCCGTTGAGATTTGCCATATCGATCCTTCGCGTGCAGGCGGTACCGGTGACGGGCGGCGCCGAGTCGGTCTCGAACGGGGCGGAATCCGCGCAAAGGGCGTTATCGCCCCCTTTCGTTAAAAGATTAATGCCGAATACGCCGTCCCGAAAGTGGCAAGCGTGACAGGCTCGGCCCGCCGGCAACGGCCTCACCCGGGCCGCGACCGTCGGGCTTGCAGGGTTGCGGGCGCGGTGCGGAAAATGTTCAATGCGTGCGGGTCTCGAACCGCACACGGATTCGGCGCATGCTGCAGGCAGTCTCCAGCGCCGCCGTCGCCGACACGCGGCGCGGCTATACGCTCCCGAACGGAACCGCGTATTGGAAGACCGACTTTCATCGCGCCGTTGCCGACGGGCCGGCGGTTCAGCCGCAGGCGTTCCTCGTGGAGCAGGCTCCGGACTCGACGATTCTGCCGCACTTCCACGTGCAGAACCAGTTCCAGGTGATCGTGGCCGGCGAGGGCCGGCTCGGAAAGCATTCGGTCGCTCCCGTCTCGGTGCACTATGCCGCCGCGCACACGCCCTATGGGCCGATCGTGTCCGGCGGGAACGGCCTGAGCTACTTCACGCTGCGTGACGGCTTCGATTCCGGCGCCCGCTTCATGCCCGAGGCGCGCAACGAGTTGAAGAAGGTGCGGCGTCGCTTCCTGCTGGTGGGCGACGTGACCGTCGAGGAGGCCCACCGGCGCCGCGACCGGCGCGGCGCCGTCGCGACGGCGCTGACCGAGCCGGAAGCGGACGGACTCTCGGCGATGCTGGTGCGGGCTGGCCCCGGTGCCGAAGTCGAGGGCCCGGACCCCTGCGCCGGCGGTGGGCAGTATCACCTGGTCTTGGCCGGAGAGATCCGACACGGCGACGAGGCATTTCCCGTCAACTCGTGCCTGTTCGTCGGCTCGGACGAACCGCCGCTCCGGATCGTTGCCGGCGACGACGGCCTCGATCTTCTCGTGCTGCAGTTTCCACGGCGGCATGACCGCGCCATCTGACGCGAACCGTACCCCGGGCCGCCGGGCCGCGCCGCCGCCCCGCTACCAGCAGATCACGGACACCCTGCTCGACGAGATCGACTCCGGGAAGTATCCGGTCGGGTCGACCCTGCCATCGGAGATCGAGCTCAGCGAGCGGTTCCGCGTCAGCCGGTTCACCATGCGCGAGGCTCTCCGCCGGCTGCGCGACCTCGGCCTCGTCACGCGCCGGCGCGGCGCCGGGACCGTGGTGATCGCTACGCAGGCACGCGGACCGTACGTGCAGACGCTCAACTCCACCGCCGAGCTCCTGCAGTACCCGCCCGAGACGCAGCTTACGCTGCTCTCCTCCGCGCCGGTGCGTGCCGATCGCAGCCTCGCCAACCTGTTGCATTGCCGCCTGGGGCAGGCCTGGGTGCGGATCAGCGGCATGCGCCATGCCGGCGGACCGCCGCTCTGCTGGACCGACGTCTATGTGGTGCCGGAATATGCCGGGCTGGCCGAGATTCTGGGCGACGGCCGACAACCCGTCTACCGTATCCTGGAGGACCGGTTCGGCGAATCGGTTTCGTCGGTTCGGGTGGATCTGTTCGCCGCTGCCACGCCCGAGGCGCTCGCCGCTCCTCTTGGTGTCGAGGCCGGCGCTCCGGCGCTCTGTATCGTCCGCCGCTATACCGGGCAACGGCGTCGGGTGTTCGAGGTCTCGGTCAGCATCCATCCGGCAGGCCGGTTCGTCTACTCAATGGATCTGCACCGGCAATGGTCCCCGGGATAGATCATCGCTCGCGGCACCGACGCTGACCGCCGCCAGACGCCGCTGTCGGCAGGCGCAGGAGCGCCGTTCAATCCGCGGTATCGGAGATTAATCCAATTTTAATCAAAATGAATAAACGGTGAGCGAGCGCGCACCCGGCGCGTTGCCCACCGAGGCCCCGCCCCCGTGAGTACAGCTCGGACTAAGCGCCGCTTCTTCGCTTTCCTGCTGGTCGTCTGCCTCGCTGTCGCCGGGTTGACCGGCTGGGCGGCGTGGCAGGCGCGGAGCGATGCGCTCCTCCGCGGCTTCCTTGCCGCCACCAACGTGGCGGGCGTTCTCGAGCAGCATACCGCCCGCACCGTGGAAGCCGTCGATCTCTCGCTCAGCGTCGCCGAGAGCCGTCTGCGGTCGGAGCAATTTCCGCACCGACACCCTTCCCGCATCGACCAGTTCCTGCGCGAGCGCGCGGCCGCCTCTCCGTTCATCCAGCGACTGGTCGTCACGCGGCCGAACGGGGAGGTTCTTTACGACAGCACCGGATTCCCGCCGGGCTCGCCGCACTTCGCCCCGCAGGCCGATGTCGAGGTGCCGCGGCCCGACGGCAGCATGCTGGCGATCGGCCGCCCGACGCTGGAGCCGGACGGCGGCCCCGGGACGATCGCCTTCAGCCGGCGCGTCGGCCCGCTCGACGCCCCCGACGCCGTGACCGTGACGGCGATCGTCAGCCTCGGCCACTTTCGCGGGTTCTACGACGACATCGATCTCGGCCCGAACAGCGCCATTGCGCTGTTCACGACCACCGGCGCGCTGCTGGTGCGCGAGCCGCACGACCCCGACGCGCTGACGCGCAACTTCGGCCGCACCGAGCTGTTCGAGACCCGGTTGCCGTGCGCACGGAGCGGCGCCTACGAGGCCGCATCGCCCGTCGACGGCATGGTCCGCCTCACCAGCTTCCGGCGCGTCGACGGCCTGCCCTTCGTCGTCGTGGTCTCGGTCGCAAAGACGGACGCGCTGGCGCAATGGTACGGTGACTTGGCCCGCCAGGCCTCGATCGGCCTGGTGCTGTTCACGATCATCCTCGTGCTCGGCCTCCTGGTCTGGCGGGAGATGGGACATCGGCTGTCGGCAGAGGATCGGGCCGCAGCGGCACTGGCGGACCTGGAACATAAGCACGCGGTCATCGAGACCATTCTGCGGACACTGCCGGACGGCGTCTGCCTGCTCGATCCGGATCTGCGCCTGTCCGGGTGCAACGACCGGCTGTTCTCGATCTTTCGTCTCGACCGCAATGCCATCCTGGCCGCTCCGGACCCTGCGCGCGCGCTGATCGAGGCGCTGGCCGCTCGCGCCGATCCGGGCGGCGCTTCGACGGCGGAGACGGTGGAGCGAATCACCGCGGCGATCCGAACACCGGGCCAATATCATCGCCGCCTCGCCGACGACCGCTGGATCGAATGCCGGCACACACCTCTGGGCGACAAGGGCTATCTGTCCGTCTACCGCGACGTGACCGATGAGATGCGCCGCGAGTCCGCCCTGCGTGCGGCCCATCGTCAGGCGGAAGAGCAGGCGCAGCAACTCGCGCGCACGGCCGCGGAACTGCGCGAGGCGCAGATCGCCGCAGAGCAGGCCAACCTGACCAAGTCGCGCTTCCTGGCCAACATGAGTCACGAGCTGCGCACGCCCTTGAACGCCATCAACGGCTTCTCCGAGATTATCGCGGGGCTCTATCTCGGCCGCGGTGCAATCGAGAAATACCGCGAATATGCCCGCGATATCCTGGCCAGCGGCCAGCATCTCCTGGCGCTGATCAACGGCGTGCTCGATCTCTCGAAGATCGAGGCCGGCAAGATGGAACTCTGGGAAGGCACGGTCGATCTGACGGCCACGGTCTACTCGGCGCTCAAAATGGTGGAGGCGAACGCCGACGCGAAAGGCGTGGAGTTGAATTTCGAGCCGCCCGGGCGCCCGGTTCTGCTCCGTGCGGACGGGCAGAAGCTTCTGCAATGCTTTCTGAACGCGCTCTCGAATGCGGTGAAGTTCACACCGGCGGGCGGCTCGGTAACGGCAACCATCACTGCCGGACCTGGCGGCCCGCGTGTCGTCATTCGCGATACCGGGGTCGGCATCGCCGAGGACGATCTCGAGCGGGTCTTCGTGCCCTTCTCCCAGATCGACAGCATGATCGCGCGCGAGAATGTCGGCACCGGACTCGGATTGCCGCTTCTGCGCAGCCTGATCGAACTGCACGGCGGAAGCGTCGAGATCGCGAGCACCGAGGGCGCGGGCACCACGCTCGTCCTGCACCTGCCGCGCAGCCGCCTCATCACGAAGGAGGCGATGACGCGCGCCGGCTGAGCGGCCGCAGGATCGCGGAACAAACGCCGGCTCTGCCCGTTGAAGGCGGGAGATTGCATCCCTGGACGACAGGTCCGGGTCCCGCCACCCCCGCGGAGCGGCATGAAGCTGGTCATTTTCGGCCTGACGGTCAGCTCGTCATGGGGAAACGGCCACGCGACCCTGTGGCGCGGCCTGCTGCGGGCCCTCGCGCGCCGCGGGCATCGCGTCGTCTTCTTCGAGCGGGACGTGCCATATTACGCGGCTAACCGCGACCTGTTCGCGCTGCCGGACGGCGACCTCATCCTCTATCCGGATTGGAAAGCCGCCCGCCCCATAGCCGACCGACATCTCCGGGAGGCCGACGTGGCGTTGGTCACCTCCTATTGTCCCGACGGCATCGCGGCGGTCGACCTCGTTCTCGACGCGGCGCGGCCGCTACGGGTGTTCTACGACCTGGACACTCCGGTCACGCTGGCCAGACTGCGCAGTGGCGAGCCGCTCTCCTATGTCGGGCCGGGCGGGCTGAGCGGCTTCGATCTGGTCCTCAGCTACACGGGCGGCGCCGCTCTCGGCGCGCTGCGCGACCGGCTGGGTGCCCGTCGCGTCGCCCCGCTCTACGGAAGCGTCAACCCGGAGGTCCATTGCCGGGTTGCCGCGGACTCCGACTATCGGGCGGATCTCTCCTATCTCGGCACCTATGCGGACGACCGGCAGCTGGCCCTGGAGACGCTGCTGATCGAGCCCGCCCGGCGATTGCCGGACCGCCGCTTCCTCATCGGCGGTGCCCAGTACCCCCGGAATTTCCCTTGGACGCCGAACATCTGGTTCCGGCGGCACGTACCGCCGCCCGCGCACGCGGCCTTCTACTCGTCGTCGCGCATCACGCTCAACGTGACGCGGCAAGCGATGGCGGCGATGGGCTGGTGCCCTTCCGGGCGACTGTTCGAGGCCGCCGCCTGCGGCGTACCGATATTGAGCGACTGGTGGACGGGCCTCGATGCGTTCTTTGCGGCGGGGGAGGAAATCCTGGTCGCCCACAGCACCGAGGACAGCATCGCGGCGTTGGCGATGACCGATGCGGAGTTGGGTGCCCTCGCCAGGAAGGCACACGAACGGGTGCTGGCAGAGCACACGGCCGACCACCGCGTCGCCGAGCTGGAGGCGATCCTGGACAAGGCGGCACGGCCAGGCCCGTTCGTCCTCGAAGAGGGGCCGGAGGCTCCGGCCGCCGCGATATAGGGAGAACGCAATGTGGGGGATCATTCCTGCCGCCGGCAGCGGTACCCGAATCCAGCCCCTCGCCTTCTCGAAGGAGCTGCTGCCGGTCGGCAGCCGCCTGGACGGCGGCGCCGAGCGGCCACGCGCGGTCAGCGAATATCTGGTCGATCGGATGATCCGCGGCGGGGCGCGAAAGATCTGCTTCGTGATCTCGCCGACAAAGTCAGACATTCTGCAATATTACGGAGGCCGCATCGGCGACGCGCCGCTCGCCTACGTGGTGCAGCCGCGCCCGGCCGGGCTGTGCGACGCCATTTTCCGGGCACTCCCGCTGGTCCACCCAGACGAGGGGGTCATCGTCGGCCTGCCGGATACAATCTGGTTCCCGGACGATGCGCTGACGGCCCTGGACGATCATTGCCTCTCGTTCCTGCTTTTTCCGGTGGAGCGTCCCGAATTCTTCGACGCCGTGGTCACCGACGAAGCCGGCCGGGTTCGCGAGATCCAGGTCAAGCGGCCCGACGCCACGTCGTGCTGGATCTGGGGCGCATTTTCCATGCCGGGCGCGGTGCTTCACGCCCTGCATCGGCTCTGGATCGAACGCGATCGCGGTGACGAGTATTTCGGCACGCTGGTGAACGCGTGGCTGACACGGGGCGGCGAGGCGCGCGGCGTGCGCGCCGGCCGCGCCTATGTCGACGTCGGTACGCTCAACGGATACCGAGAGGCGATCCGGCTGCTCAGCGCCGACGGTCTGCCGGCCGCCTCGTCACGAGTCCCGACCAACGATGGGAGTGCCGATGCCCGTCTCTAATCCGCGACTGACGACCGAGGAAATCCGCGCACGTCTCGCCACGCTCGGTCCCTGGTTCCATAATCTCGACCTCGGCGGCGTGCCGACCGCCCCCGATCACTTCCTGGGCGACTACCCGGCCGTCAAGTGGCGCGAGTTCGCCCACGCGATTCCGTCCGATCTCAGCGGCCGCACCGTGCTCGATATCGGTTGCAACGGCGGCTTTCACGCGATCGAGATGAAGCGGCGCGGCGCGGCGCATGTGGTCGGCATCGACTATGACGAGGATTATCTGGCGCAGGCGCGCTTCGCGGCGGAGGTCCTCGGCCTCGAGATCGAGTTCCGGCAACTCTCGGTCTACGACATCGCCCGGCTCGGCGAACGCTTCGATCTCGTCCTGTTCATGGGCGTGTTCTACCATTTGCGCCATCCGCTCCTGGCGCTCGACCTGATCCGGGAGCACGTGGTCGAAGACCTGCTCGTCTTCCAATCGATGCTCCGCGGCAGCGAGGAGGTCGAGCCGGTGCAGGAAGACTACAGCTTCTGGCAGACCGAAATGTTCGACCGGCCCGGCTTCCCGTGCATGCATTTCGTCGAGCATCGTTACGCCGGCGACTGGACCAATTGGTGGCTGCCGAACCGCGCCTGCGTCGAAGCACTGCTCCGCAGCGCCGGTTTCACGATCATCGATCGGCCGGAGGCGGAGACCTTCATCTGCCGCCGCGCCGAACGGCCCTTCGGGGTCAGGGCCGTCCACCCGGCGACCGGGCCGTGAGGGCGGAACCGGTGCGGATATCGTGACGAACGGAACCACGACCGGCGGGTCCGACGGCCCGTGCTGCGAAACGGACGCAGTCCAAGAGGCCCCATGATCGAAGCGGTGATGATCTGGAACGAGCCCAACAACAAGTCGCACTGGGACCCGGAGATCGACCCGGATTGGTCCATGTTCGCTGACATGGCGAAACTCACGGCCGACGCGGTGTCGGCCGAGAATCCGAAGCTGCCGAAGGTTCTGGGCGGAATCTCGCCGATCGACCCCCTGTTCATGCGGAACATGCAGGGCCGGGGTGTGCTCGACCGGATGGATGCGGTGGCCGTCCACGGCTTCCCCCTGGATTGGAATCATTGGCAGCTCAGGGAATGGCCGGACAAGCTCGACGAGATCCGCACCGTTACCGGCGACATGCCGCTCTGGGTCTCCGAGGTGGGCGTCTCCACCTTCGGCGCCGAGGAAGTGCAGGAATGGGGCCTGCGGCGCACAGCGGAGCTGCTGATCGGCCGCAGCCCTCGCATCCACTGGTACAGCCTCTACGACCTGCCGCGCGCCTGGCCGGCGACCACGCGCCATCGGGAGGCCGAGGGCTCCTCCTACTACCGGCACTTCTACATGGGCCTCCTGCGTGAGGACGGCTCGGCAAAGCCGGCGCTCGCCGCCTTTCCCGACTACACGCCGGCGATGGGAATCTGCCAGTGGTTCCATTTCGAGGACCACCGGCTCGACGATGCGGCGGCTTGGTTGTAGCGGCTCGGCG
>CAZVAR010000007.1:0-58932 GCA_964625225.1 uncultured Alphaproteobacteria bacterium
CCGTTCTGCACCTGGCTGCTGATGGGCTATTTCAAGTCGATCCCCTACGAGCTGGAGGAATGCGCCCTGGTCGACGGCGCAACGCGGCTGCAGATCCTCTGGAAGATCACGCTGCCGCTCGCGGTGCCGGGGCTGATCTCCGCGGGCATCTTCGCGTTCACCCTGTCCTGGAACGAGTTCATCTACGCGCTCGCCTTCATCTCGTCGGTCGAGAACAAGACCGTGCCGGTCGCGGTGCTGACCCAGCTCGTCGAGGGCGACGTCTACCACTGGGGCGCGCTGATGGCCGGGGCGCTGCTTGGCTCGTTACCCGTCGCCGTGATCTACTCGTTCTTCGTGGAATACTACGTCTCCAGCCTGACCGGCGCGGTCAAGGAGTGATCCCGGTGACGAAGCCCGAGCTCCTGGCGGTGGCAAGGCTGCCGGCCTTCCTGATGGACGACCTCGTGAAGGAGTACACAGTCCACGATCTGGCCGGCGCCGCCGATCCGGAGGCGCTGCTGCGGGAGGTCGGCGACCGCGTCCGCGGCATTCTCGCCGGCGGCATGAAGGGCCCCGACGCAGCCCTGATCGGCCGGCTCCCGAAGCTGGAGATCATCGCCTCCTACAGCGTCGGCTACGACGCGACCGATGTCGCCGCCGCGCACGCCCGCGGCGTCACCGTGACCCACACGCCCGATGTGCTGACCGACGACGTGGCCGATCTCGCCATGGCGTTGATGCTGATGGTCACCCGCCGCATCGGCGAGGCCGAACGCTATGTCCGGGCCGGCCGATGGCCCGGCGGCCCGATGCCGCTCGGCGTGAAGCTCGGCGGCAAGCGGCTCGGCATCGTCGGCCTCGGCCGCATCGGCACCGCCGTCGCGACGCGGGCGCGCGGCTTCGGCCTCGAGATCAGCTACAACGACATCGTTGTGAAGGCGGGCGCCCCCTATCCCTTCGTGCCGAACCTGCTCGACCTCGCCCGCGACAGCGACATCCTGCTCGTGTCCTGCATCGGTGGCCCGACCACGCGCAACCTCATCAACGACGCCGTCCTCGACGCGCTCGGCCCCCGGGGCTTCATCGTCAACGTCGCCCGCGGCAGCATCGTCGACGAGGATGCGCTGATCCGTGCCCTGCAGGAGCAGCGGATCGCCGGCGCCGGCCTCGACGTGTTCCGCAACGAGCCGCACGCCCCGGAGGCGCTGTTCGGCATGGAGAACGTCGTCGTGCTCCCGCACATCGCCAGTTCGACGGTGGAAACGCGCCGCGCCATGGCCGATCTCGTCCTCGCCAACCTCCGCGCCCATTTCGCCGGCCGCCCGGTACCGACGCCGGTGCCGCGGCAATAGGGTTCACCCCGTCGGCCCGGCGCGCGGCCGGCATGCGCCGGCCGGTCCCGCGCCGTCGCGGAACCGTGCGGAGCACGCAATCGATGGGGTCGGTGCTCCGCGACCGCCCCGGCCGCGAACATTGCCGTGCGCCGGGGTCGCCTGTACCTTTGCCCGGTCCGCCCCGATCCGCTTCCGCCCGGAGCATCCCCGCTATGGACGCAGCGCCCGGCCTACGCTTCGAGCCCATGACCCGCAGCGACGCGCGGGCGGCGTGATGTCCGCGACCCTCGTCCGGATCTATCGCTACCCGGTCAAGGGGCTGTCGCCGGAGCCCCTGGAGACGGTCGCGCTGACGCCCGGCCGACCGATCCCGCACGACCGGCAGTTCGCGCTCGCGCGGCCGTCGGCGACCTTCGACGGCCCGCCGCACTGGATCCGGCGCAGCAATTTCTTCCAGCGCGCCAATGACGCCGTGCTGGCGGAACTCGACGTGCGCTGCGATGCCGACACCGGCACGATCGAGCTGCGGCGCGGCGGGCGCGTCGTGGCCTCGGGCAATCTCCGCGATCCACGCGATCGGGCTGCGCTCGAATCCTTCTTCGCCGAGGTCACCGGCAGCGCAGCAGGGACGCCCCGCATCGTCGAGATCAGCGGCGGCTTTCCGGCCGGTGCCGACGGCCAGAGCTTTGCCGATACCAGTGCGCCCCACATCTCGATCATCAACCTCGCCACCGTGCGCGCCATCGGCGAACTGGTGGGTGCCGAGCTGCATCCGCTGCGGTTCCGCGCCAACCTCTATGTCGAGGCCGAGCCCTGGGCCGAGTTCGACTGGGTCGGCCGTCGAGCGGCGCTCGGCGGCGTCATGCTCGACGTCGTGCGCCGGATCGAGCGCTGCGCCGCGACCAACGTCAATCCGGATACCGCCGAGCGCGACCAGAACCTGCCGCTCGCGCTGCGCCGCGCCTACGGCCACGCCGATTGCGGCGTCTACGCAATCGCGGCGAGCGCGGGCACGATCCGCGCCGGAGACCGGCTCATCCTGACTTGAACCACGGAACCGACCATGCCCCAGAGCTACGACCTGCTGATCCGCAACGGCCTCGTCGTCGACGGAACCGGTGCGCCGGCCGTGCGCGCCGACCTGGCCGTCTCCGGCGACCGGATCGCGGCGATCGGCGACTTGCGGAGCGCCCGCGGCGAGCAGGAGATTGACGCGGGCGGCCGCGCCGTGTCGCCCGGCTTCATCGACGTGCATACCCACGACGACAACGCCCTGCTCGCGAACCCGGGGATGGACTGCAAGGTCAGCCAAGGCGTCACGACCGTGGTGGTCGGCAATTGCGGCATCAGCCTCGCCCCTTTCACCGCCACCCACCGCCCGCCGCCGCCGCTCGACCTGCTCGGCGACGAAAGCGCATACCGCTTCCCCACCTTCGCGGCGTTCCTGGACGCGGTCGACCGCCGGCCCGCCGCGACCAACGGCGTCTTTCTGTGCGGCCATCAGACGCTGCGGGTCGGGGCGATGGATTCGCTCGACCGCGCCGCCACGCCGGCCGAGATCGCGGCCATGCGCGAGCGTCTGGTCGAGGCGTTGCGGGCCGGTGCCGCGGGTCTCAGCACCGGACTGTTCTACCCGCCAGCCCGCCACGCCCCGACCGAGGAGGTGGTGGCGCTCGCGGAGGCCGTACGGCCGTTCGGCGGCCTCTATGCGACCCATCTCCGTAACGAGGGGCCGAAACTCGAAGAGTCGGTCGAGGAAGCGCTGACGATCGGCCGCAGCGCCGGCATTCCTGTCGTGCTGTCGCATCACAAGGCCTCCGGCGTCGCCAACCACGGCAAGGTGGTCAAGACCCTGGCGCGCATCGCCGAGGCCGCGCGCGAGCAGGCCGTCAGCCTCGACGTCTACCCCTATGCCGCCAGCTCGACCGTGCTGCTGCCGGAGCGCCTGGACGATTCGCGCAAGGTCCTCATCACCTGGTCCGAGTCCATGCCGGGCGCCGCCGGCCGCGACCTCGACGAGCTCGCCGCGGAGCACGGCATCGACAAGTACGAGATGGCCCGCCGCCTGCTCCCGGCCGGCGCCATCTACTTCGCCATGTCCGAGGAGGACGTGCAGCGCGTGCTCAGGTACCCCGGCGCCATGATCGGCTCAGACGGCCTGCCGGGCGGCCCGATGCCGCACCCCCGCCTCTGGGGCACCTTCCCGCGCGTGCTCGGCCATTACAGCCGCGACCTCGGCCTGATGCCGCTCGAGGAGGCCGTTCGCCGCATGACCGGCCTCTCCGCCGAGAAGTTCGGCCTCGAGGACCGCGGCGTGATCCGCGAAGGCGCCTACGCCGACCTGGTGATCTTCGACCCCGCCACGGTGATCGACCGCGCCACCTTCGAACATCCGGAACAGCCCGCCGCCGGCATCGATGCGGTGTTCGTCAACGGCAAGCCGGTCTGGCGCGACGGCGCCGTCACCGGCGAGCGGCCCGGAAAGGTGCTGCGGCGCAGCGCGTTGTGACGTCCCGGCAGCGGCCGGCTCTGGACGGCCCGCCTTCGGTTCCGCCGGACGGCACGGCGGAATAGCCGGGCGCGGTCGTTCAGGCTGGCCGCCCGGCCTCGGTGCCGGACGGAAGCGGATTCGGAGGCTGCCCTTGCACGTGCCCCGAAGGCGGCCGTACCCCAGCCGTACCCTACCTCCCGAACATCTGCTTCAGCTTCAGCACCGCCATCTCGGGCGCGGTCAGCACCCGTTTGCCGCTCCGCTCGACGGCGAGATCCTTGGCCCGCCCCATCGAGAACTGGGCGAGCAGCACCGCGTCGCATTGCGGCATCGCTGCCACGGCGTCGGCGATCGCCGCATCGTGCCCCGCCGCATCGCCGCCGAGCAGCGCATCGATCGCACCCTCGACGACCCGCTCTTCCACCTCGAACGTGAGCCCGTTCGCCTTCGCATATCGTGCGAGGTCGGCCGTCAGCAACGGTGCCGAATCCCGCGCGGTGGACAGCACGGCAAAGCGCCGCCCCATCGAGAACGCCGCTTCCACCAGCGCCTCGTAGGAGGTCAGCACGGGAACGCCGAGCCCCTGCCGCCCCTTCTCTACCGCCGCACCGAAGAACGAGCCCGTGAACAGGATCGCCTCCGCCCCGGTCGAGGCGCAGTAGCGCAGCAGCTCCGCGATCCGCCGGTCGATCTCCGATGGACCCGCGGTGCCGCGGCTGCGGTCGACATAAAGCGAGCTGTCGAACAGGTGGGTGGTCAACGCTTCCGGCCAGAGTGCAGCGAAGGCGGCATCGACCGGCGGCATCGAGTCCCGCAGTGCGTGGACGAGGCCGATACGGGGCATGAGGCCCTCCTCTCAGTTCGGCATCAGATAGGGCGCGCCGGCGGCCTCGGCGACCTCGCGCACCTCGCGGCAGAGTGCCTCCGTCACCGGGATGCCCGACACCGTCCGCTCGGCCCGCGCCGCATGCTCCGGGTCACCGGGCACCAGCACCGGCTGCGCCGGGTCGGCGGGCGGGGTCGCATGCAGATAGTCGATCAGCTTGTCCAGATCCTCCTCGAACAGGCCCGTCCCACCTCGGAAGAAGGCCGGATCGAGCGCCAGATAGAACTGCCCCGCATCGATGTAGCGGCCCCGTTCCCAGGTCTTCAGACTGCGCCCGGCGCTACCCGAGCCGCTCAGAACCGAGACCAGCGTTTCGATCATGGCGGCGAGCCCGTAGCCCTTGTGGCTGCCCAGCTGCCGCGTGCCGCCGAGCGGCGTCAGGCGCTTCGGCTCGACCGCGAGCGCGGCGTTCGGGTCGGTCTCCGGCCGGCCTTCCGCGTCCATCGCCCAGCCGACCGGAATCGGCTTGCCCTGCCACCGCGCGATGTCGATCTTGCCGACCGCCACCGTCGTCGTCGCCATGTCCAGCGAGAAGGGCGGGTTGCGCTTCGCGGGAGCGGCAACGGCGATCGGGTTCGTCGCCATGCGCGAGACCCGGCCGAAGGTCGGCACCATCGAGAGCTGAGTCGCCCCGGTCATGGCGATCCCGATGAACCCCTTCTCGGCCGCCATCCCGGAGTAAATTCCGCAGGCGCCGATATGGTAGGAGTGCCGCACCGAAACCGCACCCACACCGGTCGCGTCGGCCATCGCGATCGCCCGCTCCATCGCAGCCTTGGAAGCGATGTGCCCCATACCGTTGTCGGCGTCGAGCAGCGCCAGCGACGGCAGTTCGCGCACGAAGCGGAGCTGCGGGTCGGGGTTGATCTTCCCTTGGCGGAAGTGCCGTTCGTAGAGCTTGATCTTGCCGACGCCGTGACTGTCGATGCCGCGCAGGTCGGACTCGACCATGAGCTCGACGATCGTCGGTACATGCTCCCGATTGAAGCCCCAGGCGAGAAAGATCTCGGCGAGCTGGCGCTTCAGGAGATCGGCGGAGACGGTAATCATCCGGTTCATCCTCTATGGGGCGCGGACCGTCGGATCCGCCCCTTGGGCCGCGACACGGGAGATCGGCGCCGCAACGGCCCTACTCTCCCAGCACGAACGGGGCGTTGCACCCGCGCGCGACCTGCCGCACTTCCTCGAACAGCGTGTCCGTCATCGGGATCCCGCTCCGCAGCCGCTCTCGCCGCGCCGCATGCTCGGGGTCGCCGGCCACCAGCACCGGCTGCGCCGGATCGGCGGGCGGCGTCGCGTGCAGATAGTCGATCAGCCGGTCCATGTCCGCCGTGAACGCCCCCGGTTCGCCGCGGAAGAAGGCCGGATCGAGCGCAAGGAAGAAATGTCCGACGTTCAGATGCGACCCCGGCCTGCCGGTCCGCAGGTCGTGCGCGCCGACAAAGGACCCGCTCAGCACGCTCGCGAGAATGTCCACCATCACTGCGAGCCCGTAGCCCTTGTGGCTGCCCAGCTCCCGTGTGCCGCCGAGCGGCGTCAGCCGCTTCGGCGTCGCCGCCACCGCGGCGGCCGGATCCGTCTCCGGCCGCCCTTGGGCATCGACCGCCCAGCCGACCGGGATCGGCTTGCAGGCCCGCCGCGCGATCTGCAGCTTGCCCACTGCAACCGTGCTGGTCGCCATGTCGAGCGAGAAGGGATCCGATCGGCCCGCCGGCGCGGCGACGGCGATCGGGTTGGTGCTGAACATCGGCTCGCGCGCGAAGGTCGGCACGACCGAGCGCTGCGTCGTACCGGTCACGCAGAGGCCGATGAATCCCCGCTCCAGGGCCATGGTCGAATAGACGCCGGCCGCCCCGAAATGGTTGGAGTTGCGGACGCTCGCAAACCCGACGCCGCAGGCCTCGCACTTCGCGATCGCCGCTTGCATCGCCATCCGCGCCGGCACGTGGCCGAGGCTGTGGCCCGCGTCGATCAGGACGAATGTCGGCCCCTCGCGCACGATCCGAATGTCGGCGCGGACGTCGAGCTTTCCTTCCTTTCGGTAAACGTCGTACTGCGGCAGCATACCGATGCCGTGACTGTCGATGCCGCGCAGATCGGCCTCGACCATGAGATCCACGGTCGTGGCGATGCGATCCTCCGGCATGCCCCAGGCGCGATAGACTTCGGCGATCTGCCGTTTCAGCACCTCGACGGCGACGGTGATCATGACCTTCCCCTTCCGGCGTGCGGACCCTCGGCTCCGCTCCTTGTCGGCGTCGCAGCGTGACGACGTGCGGCCTCGGAGAGCCAGGCCGCAACGGCACTCCCGGCGATCATGCGCCAAGCAGGAACGGCGCGCCCGCGTTCGCGGCCACAGTCCGTATCTCCTCGTAGAGCGTGTCCGTCAGCGGGATGCCGGTCTTCGACCGCTCCGCATGGGTCGCGTACTCGGGGTCGCCCGCGACCAGCACCGGCTGCGCCGGGTCGGCCGGCGGCGTCGCGCGCAGCATGTCGATCAGCCGGTCCATATCGTCGCGGAACTCTCCCTCGTCGCGCACGAGATCCGGATTGATCGCCAGGAAGAAGTGGCCGATGTCGTTGCGATCGCCCGGCTGGCCGGTCGCAGGGTCGAGCGCCGCCAGCCACGAGCCGCTCAGCGTCGAGCACAGGATCTCCACCATCGCCGCCAGCCCGTAGCCCTTGTGGCTGCCGAGCTCGCGCGTGCCGCCGAGCGGCGTCAGTCGCCGCAGCTCGAATGCCCGCTGCGAATCGGTCAGCGGCCGTCCGTCGGTATCCAGCGCCCAGCCCTCCGGAATCGGCCTGCCGGCCCGACGCGCGATGTTGACCTTGCCGAAGGCAACCGTCGTCGTCGCCATGTCGAGCCAGAAGGGATCGTTGTTCCGGGCCGGCGCGGCGAAGGAGATCGGATTGGTGCCCAGCCTCGCCTCGCGGCCGAAGGTGGGAACCAGGATCGGCGCGGCGTTTGTCATCGACATGCCGATCACACCGGCCCTTGCCGCCATCAGCGTGTAATAGCCGGCCGCTCCGAAATGGTTCGAATGCTGCACCGAGACGACGCCGATGCCCGTCTCCTTGGCCTTTGCGATCGCCATCTGCATCGCCATCACCGAGGGCGGATGGCCGAGGCTGCGGTCGGCGTCGATCAGCGCCACCGAGGCGCGCTCGCGAACGACCCGGATCTCGGGGCGGACGTTGATCTTTCCCTCGCGCCACCATCGGTCATAGGTCGGCATCATGCCGACGCCGTGACTGTCGACTCCGGTCAGGTCGGTTTCGACCATGACCTGAACCGTGGTGTCGATGTGCTCCCGACCCATTCCCCAGGCCTCGAAGATCGCGGCGAGCTGGCGGCGCAGCACGTCCGCTGTCACGACCGTCATCGGCGGTATCCCCTCATTGGCGCTTCGTCGCTTACATCTTATGCAGACGCTGCGATCCGCTGCCACAGGTCTTCGCAGCGCCGTTCCGATCGATTTCTCCGAATCGACCACCATAGGACTTTGTTCTTGTATGCGGCTGCAGCTTCCGGTAGGATCATGTCGGACCGTTTCCGGAACCGATCGATGCCCGCCAGCGCCACACAGAGACCCCCACAAACCCCCATAAATCCCCACCCGACCCGCAGGGTGCCGGCATGACCGACCCGGCGCGCCTCACTGCTCTTGCGGCTGCTGCGGAGATTGCGGCGGGCCGTCTGACCTCGGAGGCTCTGACCCGGGCGTGTCTGGAGCGGATCACGGCCCGCGAGCGCGAGGTCGAGGCCTGGATCGCGCTCGACCCCGAGCTTGCGCTGGCCGAGGCGCGACGCCGCGACGCCGAGCGGCCGCGCGGCCCGCTGCACGGGGTGCCGATCGGGGTGAAGGACATCGTCGACACGCACGACCTGCCGACCGGCTACGGCTCGGACATCTATGCGGGCCACCGGCCGGCGGCCGACGCGGCGTGCGTCGCGCTCGCCCGCGCGGCCGGAATGGTCGTGCTCGGCAAGACCGTCACCACCGAGTTCGCGATGCGCACGCCCGGCAAGACGCGCAACCCGCACAACCGCCAGCACACGCCGGGCGGCTCCTCCAGCGGCAGCGCGGCGGCGGTCGCGGCCGACATGGTGCCGCTCGCGATCGGCACCCAGACGGCCGGCTCGGTCATCCGCCCGGCCTCCTATTGCGGCATCGTCGGCTACAAGCCGACCTTCGGGCGCATCCCGCGCGCCGGCGTCAAGCTCCTGTCCGAGTCCCTCGACACCATCGGCGTCATGGCTCGCTCCGTCGCCGATGCCGCCGCCTTCGGTGCCGCGCTCGAAGGCCAGCCGGTTCCGCCGTTCGTCCGCCGGGAGGGGCCGCCGCGCCTCGCTCTCTGTCGCACGCCGGCGTGGCAGGAGGTCGAACCCGCCAGCGAGGCGGCCTTGTGGGAGGCGGTGTCCCGCTTTGCCCGCGCCGGCGCCGAAATCGTCGAGGTGGAGCTGCCGAAGGTCTTCGAGGAGGCAATCGAGGCGCAGCAGACCATCCAGAGTTACGAAAGCTGGCGTTCGCTGACCTGGGAAATCGAGCGGCACGGCGACCGGCTCAGCGACGCCCTGAAGCGCTATGTCGAGCCCGGGCGCGACTGCACGCGCGACCAGTACGACTGGGCCCGCCGCGTTCAGGCGAACTGCCGCGCGCAGTTCTGGCAGACCTTCGACGTGATCGACGCCCTGATCACCCCGGCGGCACCCGGCGAGGCGCCCCGGGACCTTACGGTTACCGGTTCCCCCGTCTTCAACCGGATCTGGACGATGCTCGGCGTGCCGTGCGTCACCGTGCCCGGCCTGACGGGGCCGAACGACCTGCCGGTCGGGATTCAGATCGTGGGACCCGCCGGTCGGGCCGCCGCCACGCTGGCCTGCGCCGACTGGGCGCACCGCGCCCTCGGCGGGGTCGCCGCCTGATACCGGAGCGCCGCCCCCATGCCCTCGGACCTGCCCCCCACTGCTCTTGCGGCTGCTGCGGAGATTGCGGCGGGCCGTCTGACCTCGGAGGCTCTGACCCGGGCGTGTCTGGAGCGGATCACGGCCCGCGAGCGCGAGGTCGAGGCCTGGATCGCGCTCGACCCCGAGCTTGCGCTGGCCGAGGCGCGACGCCGCGACGCCGAGCGGCCGCGCGGCCCGCTGCACGGGGTGCCGATCGGGGTGAAGGACATCGTCGACACGCACGACCTGCCGACCGGCTACGGCTCGGACATCTATGCGGGCCACCGGCCGGCGGCCGACGCGGCGTGCGTCGCGCTCGCCCGCGCGGCCGGAATGGTCGTGCTCGGCAAGACCGTCACCACCGAGTTCGCGATGCGCACGCCCGGCAAGACGCGCAACCCGCACAACCGCCAGCACACGCCGGGCGGCTCCTCCAGCGGCAGCGCGGCGGCGGTCGCGGCCGACATGGTGCCGCTCGCGATCGGCACCCAGACGGCCGGCTCGGTCATCCGCCCGGCCTCCTATTGCGGCATCGTCGGCTACAAGCCGACCTTCGGGCGCATCCCGCGCGCCGGCGTCAAGCTCCTGTCCGAGTCCCTCGACACCATCGGCGTCATGGCTCGCTCCGTCGCCGATGCCGCCGCCTTCGGTGCCGTACTGGAACGCGCGCCAGTCGTTCCGCTGCCGAATTTGGATCGGCCGCCCCGCTTCGGGCTCTGCCGCTCCCCGGCCTGGCACGACGCCGAGCCGGCGACTGTGACGGCACTGGATACCGCCGCCGAGCTGTTCCGCAAAGCTGGCGGCACCGTCATCGAGGTGGACCTGCCCGAGCCCTTCGACGAGGCTCCCCAGGCGCACGCGGTGATCATGTCGTACGAAATGGCCCGAATGCTGGCCTATGAGCGCGAGACTTGCTGGGACCGGCTCAGTGCGCCGCTCCGGCAGGTCATCAACGAGGGCCGCGCTCACACGCGCGAGCGCTATGACTGGGCCCGCGGCGTGCAGGCCGGCTGTCGTGCGGCGGCCATCGAGGCGTTCGAACAGGTCGACGTGCTGCTCACCCCTGCCGCCCCCGGTGAGGCGCCGAAGGGGCTCCGCTCGACCGGGGCCCCGGTGTTCAACCGCATCTGGACCCTGCTCGGCGTCCCGTGCGTCACCGTACCCGGTCTGGTCGGCCCGCAGCGGCTGCCGGTCGGTATCCAGCTCGTCGGTCCGGCCGGCCGGGCCGCCGCCACGCTGGCCTGTGCGCAGTGGGCCGAACGGGAGTTGCGATAGCCTCGTCCGATCGGCTGCCCCGGCCGGCTCAGCCGAGCAGCTCGTGAGCGATCCGCGTCAACGCGCCGACGACCTCCCGGACATCGTTGAAGAGCGTGGCGGTCAGGAAGCCGAAGATGAAGAGCCCGCCATAGGCGAGGCCGCGATGCCGGTCCTCGAGACGCCTCAGGGCGCGGGTGGCGCCGGCGGGCGCCGGAAGAGCCTGGATCGCGAGCATGATTCCGGCCCCGATGAGCGCGCCCGCCAGCACATCCGACGGGTAGTGGAGGCCGAGATAGATCCGGGGAAGCGGGATCGCGAACGCCGTCCAGAGCACCGCGATCCAGCCGAAGCGATGGTCAACTCTGAAGATCGCCACACACAGCGCCGCGAACAGGACCGCATGATCGCTGGGAAACGAGCTCCAGTCCCTCAGCAGCTCGTACGAGGGACCGAGCAGCGGCTGGAACCCGCTGCCGGGGTCGAAGGTCGGCCGCACGCGGGCCGGCAGGAGATTCTGCATGGCGCGCGCCGCGGCAAGGGCGAGCACGATCCCGACTACCGTCTTCGGCCAGAACAGGCCCGCGCAGATCAGGCGCTCACGGCGGTGCATCCACGCCCACCAGAGCAGGCCGACCATGGCCCCGCCGCGCAGCAGCATGTTGCGGGACAGCAGAATGACCGCGGCATCGAGTTTCCGGTTCAGGCCCGCATACTGATTGAGCCACAAAACGAGTCCATGGTCTCAATCCATTGGAGAATCCTTCCGCAACGCGGGAGGAGTGCAATTGCGATTCGGAGGACGCGATCAGCCTCCGATCGACTTCCGAGCCGGATCGCTCCGGGTGATCTGCATGCCCGGTGGATGATGCCGGGACAATCGGCGGGACCGGACAGGCGAGGCTGCGTTGCGGCCCGCGATGCCGTTAGAGTGGCGCCAGCACAGAGGAGACCCGCCCGATGGACGACCGCCGACTCTCCGCCGCCGTCATGGCACGACAACCCCTCGCCGCCGGCCTGTTTGACACGCTGGAACGCAACACGCATGACGGGGTCGGAATCACCCGGGCCTCCTACGGCGAGGGCGAGCAGTTCGCGC
Source organism: uncultured Alphaproteobacteria bacterium (assembly GCA_964625225.1). GTDB lineage: Bacteria > Pseudomonadota > Alphaproteobacteria > JAJUGE01 > JAJUGE01 > CAZVAR01. The sequence continues at coordinate 11,995 of CAZVAR010000007.1, forward strand.
ACGACCTCATGCGGCGCACCGCCCGTGAACTGGGCCTGGAGGTCAGCACCGACCCTGCGGGCAATTCCTATCTCGTCCTCCCGGGCGCCGACCGGAGTGTGCCGAGGACGATCGTCGGTTCCCATCTCGACTCGGTGGCGCAGGGCGGCAATTTCGACGGAGCGGCAGGCGTCGTGGCCGGACTGGTCGCCGTGGCGGCGCTGAAGGACCTCGGCGTTCGTCCGCGCGGCGACATCGCCGTCATGGGAATCCGCGCCGAGGAGAGCGCCTGGTTCGGGGTGTCCTACATCGGCAGCCGCAGTGCGCTCGGCACGTTACCGCCCGATGCGCTCGACGGCGCCCGCCGGGCCGACACCGGCCGCAGCCTCGCCGATCATATGGCATCCTGCGGCGGCGACCCGTCCGCTCTGCGCGGCGGGGCGCCTTATCTGCGGCGAGAAGGACTGCGTGCCTACCTCGAGGTCCACATCGAGCAGGGGCCGGTGCTCGAGGAGTTGCGGATCCCGGTCGGAATCGTCACCGGAATCCGCGGCAATCTTCGGCTGCCCGAAGCGCGGTGCGTCGGCGAATATTCGCATTGCGGCGGCGTGCCGCGCAGCCATCGCCGCGACGCGGTGATCGCGACCGCCGAACTCGTGACCGCCCTCGACCGGCTCTGGACGGAGACCGAGGCCGCGGGCGGCGACTTCGCCTTCACCGTCGGCAAGTTCTTCACCGACGCCGAATGGCATGCCATGACCAAGATTGCGGGCGAGGTTCGCTTCAGCGTCGACATGCGCAGCCTCGATGCCGACTTCCTCGCCGAGGTCGAGCGCCGTGTGCAGGCGCTCGCGGCGGAGATCGCGGCGCGGCGCCGCGTCCGTTTCGACCTCGGCCGGGTCACCCGCGCCGCCCCCGGCATCCTCGACGACGGCATCAAGGCACGGCTCCGCGACGGCGCGGAGGCCCTCGGCATTCCGGCCCTGGACATCCCGAGCGGGGCCTCGCACGATGCCGCCGCCTTCGCGGCGGCAGGCGTGCCGACCGCCATGATCTTCGTCCGCAATGCCAACGGCAGCCACAACCCCGACGAGGACATGGCGCTGCCGGACTTCATGCGCGCGGTCGAGCTCCTGACCTGGTATCTGGCCGGGCACGCGTGAGCCCGTACGCGCTGCGATGAACCTCTTCGGAAACGCCCGCCGCGGCTGGGCCGGCGCCTCCGGCAACGCCCGGGGGATGCTGTGGATGGTGCTGGTCACCTTCTGCTGGATGACGATGCAGGCCGGCGTGCGCCTCGTCTCCGACGAGCTGCACCCGCTGGAGATCGGCTTCTTCCGCAACCTGTTCGATATCCTCGTCCTGGTCCCGATCTTCGTGACGGAAGGTTTCGGGATCTTCCGCACGCGACGGCTGGGGCTGCATGCAGTGCGCGCTACGGTGCAGGCGTTCGGCATGCTCTGCACCTTCGTCGCGATCAGTCTGATCCCGCTGGCCAACGTCACCGCTCTGAGCTTCTCCTCGCCGGTGATCGCCACCATCGGCGCAGCGCTGATCCTCGGCGAAACGGTCCGGCGGCGCCGCTGGACCGCCGTGCTCTGCGGCTTTCTCGGCGTCCTGATCGTGCTCCGGCCCGGCTTCGCGACCGTCTCCCTGGGCCACCTGCTGGTGCTCGCCGCCTCGACCACCTGGGCGAGCTGTATTCTGATGATCCGCGTCCTCGGCCGCACGGAAGCCAGCTCGACCTCGACCGCCTACATGGCTGTGCTGACGACGGTGGTGACGCTGTTCCCGGCCCTCTTCGTCTGGACCTGGCCGACGCCGGAGCAACTCCTGTGGCTGACCGGGATCGGCCTGTTCGGCACCGCCGGGCATTTCGCCTTCGCTCAGGCCCTGCGCACCGCGGAGGCCACGGCGGTGATGCCGATCGACTTCCTGCGCCTCGTCTGGGCGACGTTCTACGGTTGGGCCCTGTTCGGGCAACCGCCCGACTTCTGGACCTGGGTCGGCGGCTCGATCATCTTCACCAGCGCCACCTACATCGCGTTGCGCGAGGCGCGCGTCAGGAACCTGAAAGCGGGCCCTTAGGGCCGGGGAGACACGCATGGTCAAAATCGCCGTACTGGACGACTATCAGAATGTGGCCCGGAGCATGGCCGACTGGAGCGCCCTGCCCGCAACGGCCGAGGTCACGGTGTTCAACGACCATGTCGCGGACCCGGATGCGCTCGTCCGCCGCCTCCAGGACTTCGAGATCGTCTGTATCATGCGCGAACGGACCGCCTTTCCTCGCGCGGTGTTCGAGCGGCTGCCGAACCTGCGGATGCTGGTCACGACCGGCAGCCGCAATGCCTCGGTCGACCTCGCTGCAGCGACCGAGCACAGGGTCCTCGTGACCCATACCCGCGGGACGACGCACCCGACCCCGGAACTCGCCTGGGGGCTGACCCTGGCCCTGGCCCGGCACATTCCGTACGAACACCGGGCCATGCAGGAAGGGCGCTGGCAAACCACAATCGGCCGCGGCCTCAATGGCGGCACGCTCGGCATTCTCGGGCTCGGCCGGCTTGGCGCGCGGACTGCCAGGATCGGACAGGCCTTCGGGATGGAGGTAATCGCCTGGAGCCAGAACCTTACCGCCGAGCGCGCCGCAGAGCACGGCGCCCGGCTCGTCGGGAAGCAGGACCTGTTCCGCCTCGCGGACGTGGTCAGCATCCATCTGGTCCTGAGCGACCGCAGCCGCGGGCTGGTCGGTGCCGCCGAGCTCGCATTGATGAAGCCGACGGCATGGCTGATCAATACCTCGCGCGGGCCGATCGTGGACGAGGCCGCCCTGATCGACGCGCTGCGCAACCGCCGGATCGCCGGCGCCGGTCTCGACGTGTACGGGACCGAGCCGCTGCCGGCCGACCATCCGCTCCGGCGGCTCGACAATGTCGTGCTGACGCCGCATCTCGGCTACGTCACGGAGGAGACCTACCGCATTTTCTACGGCGACACGGTGGAGAACATCGCGGCGTGGCTGGCGGGTGCCCCGATCCGGATGCTCAACCCGGAGGCGCGCCGCTGACGGCCCCATCCCCGGCACGGCCCGGGCGGACCACCAGCCGCAGAGGGCACCGCGCCGCGGCGCCTTCGGCCGCTCCGACCGGGACTGTTCGCACTGTCCGGATACCCGGCCGATGTCGTCACGATTCTCATGTGGTGGCTGCCGCGGGTGCGCTTTACCTCGCGACCTTGCTATAAATGTTGCCGATCCGGATGTTGCGGCCCGAGCGCGACCACCGCTCCGGCAGCATGGCAGTTCGGGCGTCCCGGGTGGAGCGAGGAGTAAAGAACGTGCCGCTCCAGAACCGTGTCACGCCGTTCGGCGAGATCGTCGCCGATCCCGCGCGTGGCCTGCTGATGGGCAATCGCGGCGGAGCCCTGCACGACGAACACAAGCGGCTCGGCCGCGCGCGCTGGCGCAGCAAGACCTGGATCGCCTGCCTGCTCGCCTTTCGGGAGCGCAAGCGGGAGGTGATGGCGCCCAACCGCTACACGGAGCTGTTCTTCCTCGACGAGGCCGTCGCGCTCGCCGCCGGGCATCGGCCGTGCGCGGAATGCAGGCGAGCGGATTACAAGCGTTTCGCCGAGGCCTGGCGCGCGGCCTTCGGGGGCGAGCGCCCGCGCGCGCCCGACATCGACGCGGTGCTGCACGCCGAGCGGATCGACCCGCAGACGCGACGGCAGGCCACGCGGCGCGCGCCGCTCGACGCCTTGCCGGACGGCGCGTTCGTCGCATTGCCCGGCGCGCCGGAGGTCGCGCATCTTGTTCGCGGCGACCGGCTCCTGCCGTTCCGGTTCGAAGGCTACGGCAGCGCGATCCCGCGCCCGCGAGGGATCGAGGCGGACCTCCTGACCCCGCCCTCCGTGATTGCCGTTCTCCACGCCGGCTACGCCCCGATGCTGCACCCGTCGGCGGTGCCGCGCGACTGATCGCTGCAATGGAGGCTTTCCGGCCGAGCGCCCCGGTAGCGGCGCGATGGCCATGACATCGGCCGCCTCGCCTGACCTCCTCCCCCCACTCCGAGAGACGGAGCTTCCGCACAACGTCTCAGGTGGACCTGCCCCCGGAGCAGCCGAGCAGCCGCGGGCGGCGGCTCCCTTATCGGGCGAGGACGTAGGCTCAGGAGTCCGAGTGAGAGCCATGTTGCGGGCGTGCCGGGCAGCTATTCCGCCGGGTCGACGACTCTCGCTTCCGGCGCGCCGTTCTCGTTCCAGCCGCAGAGCGCCATGCCCTGTCCACCCTTCGACGTCAGGGAGGGATCGGTCACGCCGCGATAGTCGGCGATCAGGCGCTCCTGCCGTCGATCTCAAGGGGTCCCTATGCCGCGCCCGTCGAATCGGCCAGATGTGCCCCGGCCAGCGAAAGCTGCGCGATCGTCGTAGAATGCCGGGCGAAGCCCTGATTGTGCTCGACCGAGGCGGTCGAGCTCTCGAAGGCGGCGCAGATCGCCTGCCGGGTCAGCCGGTTCCAGCGCCCTCGGAAGCGGCCGGCGTCGAATCACGGGGCTGGTCCGTCATGGGCGTGAGTTTATGGTGACCCTACCAGCGTGCGCGCGGGCTGCGCTCGAGGCGGGGTCTTTGCCGGTCGCCCGGTAACGTTGAGGGCATCTACCCCTGCGGCGCCCCGGATGTCTGCCGCCCCTTCCCGTTCGTGGGCGTCCCGGCTGGTGTGGTGCGTCGGCTTGCCAAGGATCCTGGGGATGGTGTCCCGAAACTGATGCACGGTGCGATACCCCGATTCACGGGGCGTCCGATCGGAGTGGAACGTTCCACTGTTCGATGATCGCCGCTCCGGCGCACCCGCCCCATCCCGACAAATCGGATTACCGCCCTCGAAGAGCTTACGCCGCGCGCTGTGCGATCTGGAGCAGATCGCCGACGACCCGCTCCAAGTGGTTGAGCGTATTGCATTCCCGCACGAGATCGCAGTAGGGCGCGTAGCGGCGCATCTCCGAATCGCCGGTGCCCCACAAGGGCGGCGGCTCCGGGTTCAGCCAGATCAGCCGCTTGCAGCGATCGTGCACCTCTTTGAGAATCCCGGTCTCCGGGTCCGTGTAGTTGCTGCGAGCGTCGCCGAGGACGATGACCGTGGTCCGTCGGTCGACCAGGTTCATCCAGCCTCCTCGGAAATTCCGCAGCGCCTCGCCATAATCGGTGGACATGTAGCCCACCTTGTCCATCACCGCCGCGACCGCCTCGTCTGCCATCCGGTTGCGAAAGAAGGAACTCGTCTCGATCAGATAGCCTGAGAAGGCGAAGCTGCGAATGTCGTGCAGCAGTTCGTGCAGTTCGTACAGGAACTGTAGCAGGAACCGCGCCACCGACGCGACCGACCCGCTCACGTCGCAGATCGCGATCACCCGCGGGCGGTCGATCTTTCGCTTCTTCCACTCGATGTCGAAGAGGACGCCGTCGCTGCCATAGTTGCGGCGCATCGTGCGTCGCACGTCGAGTATTCCGCGGTTCTTGAGCTTGCGTCGGCGCGAGTGCAGCGCCACCAGCCGCCGTGCGATCTTCTCCACCAATCGCCGCATTTGCTCCTGGTCGCGCCGGTCGAGATTGCCGAGGCGGCTGCGTCGCAACCTGTCCTCGCGAAGCTGCGCCGAAGCGGCTGCACCCTGGAGCGAGAGTTGCTGCTCGACGAAGTCGCGGACCTGCTCGAACAGCCAGGCCCGCGCCTCGCGCAACCCGGTTCCGCCTCCGCCTTCGCCGGAGCGGCCTTGCGCCGCGATCGCAGCATCCACCTCGTCGATACCCATTGCGGCCAGGATGCGCTGAACATAGAGGCCACGCTGGGTGAAGAAGCGGATGTTCTCAACATTGACCTGGGCCGCCGCTTCCTGCATGGCGACCGAAAGCCCGGCCCGATCTTCGTCCTGCAGCATTTGCAGTAGCCGGCTTTCCGGCCGCTCGCGGGCCGCCTCCTCGACCTCGCCGCCCTCCCGGCGTTCGCGGAAGCTTGTCGCCTGAAAGAACCGGTCGAAGCAGTCCTCGAAGACCTCCTTCTCGCCTTCCGTCTTCGCGAGCGCCATGGCAAGCGCGTCCTTCAGAAGGGCGCGATCCTGCCAACCGACCAACTCGGCCGCCTCAAGCGCATCCAAGGTCTCGGCGACCGAAACCCGCACCTCGGCGCCACGTAACGCCGCCAAGAAGTTGGTGAACGTTCTATCCATGGGCGGCGGGCGCCGTCTCCTTCACCGCAGTGCGTGTCAGCTCGTAGAGTTGCTGATCCACCGACTGAATATCTTCCTCGAACTTTAGGAAGATGTTGAGCGTTTCCCGCACCAGATCGGCATCGAGCGAGGTCGCGTGCAGCAGCAGGAGGACGCGAGCCCAGTCGATCGTCTCGCTGACCGAAGGCTGCTTCTTGAGGTCGAGCTTGCGGACCTCCTGGACGAACGCGACGAGTTGGTCGCGCAGCGACGCAGGAATATGTGGCACCCGGGCCTGGATGATCTTCCGTTCGAGCTTCGCATCCGGAAACGGCACGTAAAGATGCAGGCACCGGCGTTTCAGCGCGTCGCTCATCTCCCGGGTATTGTTGCTGGTCAGGAACACGAACGGCCGCGACCGCGCCGCGACGGTTCCGATCTCGGGAATGGAGATCTGGAACTCGGAGAGGATCTCCAGCAGGAACGCCTCGAACTCCTGGTCCGATTTGTCGATCTCGTCGATGAGCAGCACCGAGCCGTGCTCTTCGCGCAAGGCGCGCAGCAATGGCCGGGGCTCGAGAAACTGCTCCGAAAAGAAGATGTCGCTGAACCGATGGAGCTGGTTCATGGAGTCCGCGAGGGTCGCCGAATGCTCCAGAACCTCACCGATCTTGTCCTTCAGGATCTGGGTGTAGAGGAGTTGCTTGGCATACTTCCACTCGTACAGCGCCTTGGCCTCGTCCAGGCCCTCGTAACACTGCATGCGGATCAGCGGCAGATCGAGATACCGGGCCGTCGTGTTGGCCAGTTCGGTCTTGCCGACGCCTGCCGGCCCTTCGATCAGGACGGGCTTGCCGAGCTGGCAGGCGACGTAGACGGCGGTGGCGATACGGCGGGAACAGATATAGCCGAGTTCGGCAAACCCCTCCTGGATACGCTCGATGGAGGAGAGTTGTTCTTGCTGTTCTGGCGTCATTCCGGTTCCAGGATGTCGGGTACAAGCTCGCGCACTGGCGAGGCGCGGCATCTTGCCCCGTACCCCCCCCTTGAAACAAGCGGCTCCGTAAGCGACCTTCCGGCGGCCCGAGGCACCGTGTGACGATTCGGCCCATGAACGCCCGCTGTTCCGACCCGCTGCATGAGCACGCTGCGCCGGCCTCCGCGGAACCGAGCCCGGTTCTGGTCGAGGTCACCCGCGGCGGCATGGTCGAGAGTCGCCATCGCGCCATCGTCGCGGTGGTCGATACGGCCGGACGGGTGGTACTGCGGATCGGCGATGCGGAGCGGCCGATCTATGCACGCTCGGCCATCAAGCCGCTGCAGGCGCTCGCACTCGTCGAAACCGGGGCGGCGGAGGCGTTCGGCCTGGGCGATGCCGAGATCGCCCTCGCCTGTGCCAGTCACGGTGGCGAGCCGCGGCACGTAGCGACGGTCGAGGCCTGGCTTGCCCGGATCGGCTGCACCGAGGAAGACCTCGAGTGCGGGGCGCATCTGCCCTCGCACGAGCCGAGTGCCGCCGCGCTGCTTCGCGCCGGCGGTCAGGCGCGGGCCGTGCACAACAACTGTTCCGGCAAGCATGCCGGTTTCCTGACCGTCGCCCGCCATCTCGGTTACCCGACCCGCGGCTACGTCGCTTGGGAGCACCCGGTCCAGCAATATCTTCTCGGGGTGCTCGAGCAGATGACCGGCCTCGATCTCGGCGAGGCACCACGCGGCATCGACGGCTGCGGCATCCCGCAGATCGGCATCCCGCTGGGCAATCTCGCACTGGCGATGGCACGCCTCGCGGATCCCGACGATCTGCCGGTGCGGCGCCGCGAGGCAGCGCGCCGCATCCACCGGGCGATGGCCGCCGAGCCCTTCATGGTCGCCGGCACGGGACGCTTCTGTACGCGCGCGTTGGAGGCCGCGGGTGGACGCGCCCTCGTCAAGACCGGTGCCGAGGGCGTTTACTGCGCCGCGCTTCCGCAGCAGGGCCTCGGCATCGCTCTCAAAGTCGAGGATGGTGCCGGCCGGGCGGCCAGCGTCCTCATGGGAGCCCTGCTCGTGAAGTTTGAGGCCCTGGATCCGGCGGAGGCGGGACGCCTCGCCGACGCTCTGCGCCCGCCGATAGTCAACCGCCGCGGCGAAGCGGTCGGCGAGATCCGCATCGCGGCCGACGCGCCGCTTTGACCGCGATCTCGGACGTTACCGGCGGATCCCGCGCACCGCCGCGCAGAACCGCTCCACCTCGTCCTCGCCGTTGTAGTAGTGCACGGAGGCGCGTACGACCTCGACCAGATCCCGTGCCGTCATATCGAGCCGCGTCGACCCGAGCCGGGACACGGTGACGTTGATCCGCTGCCCGGCCAGGAGCTGCTGCACGGTCCCGCAGGCGACACCGTCCATCGTGAAGGTCACGATGCCGCAGCGCTCTCGCCCCAGATCCCGGACCGTCACGCCGGGGATCGCGGCAAGCCCTCGCCGCAGCGTCGTTGCGAGCCCGTACACCCTGTCCCGGATCGCCTCCAGTCCCCAGCCCAGCGCATAGTCGGCAGCGACGCCCATCCCGATCTTCGCAGCGACGTTGGTCTCCCAGGTCTCGAAGCGCCGTGCGTCGTCACGGATCGCGTAGCGGTCCGGGGCGATCCATGCCGCAGCGTGAAGGTCGAGAAAGGGCGGCTCCAGCCGCTCCAACAGCTCTCGGCGGACATAGAGGAAGCCCATGCCGCGCGGCCCCCGCAGATATTTGCGCGAGGTCGCCGAGAGCATGTCGCAGCCGATCGCCTGCACGTCGATGGGCATCTGGCCCACCGACTGGCAGGCATCGAGCAGGAACGGCACGCCTGCGTCCCGCGCGACCCGCCCGACCGCTGCCGCCGGATTGACGAGGCCGCCATTGGTGGGGACATGGGTGACGGCGATCAGCTTCACCCGATCGTCGATCATGTCCCGCAGCGCCGCTACATCGAGCTGGCCGTCGCCATCGCTGGGCACGGGCTCGACCCGAGCGCCGGTCCGCTGCGCTACCTGCAGAAAGGCGATGAAATTGCTGGCATACGCCGCCTCGGCGGTCAGGATCCGATCGCCCGGGCCGAAGGACAGCGAATAGAAGGCCATGTCCCAGGCGCGGGTCGCGTTCTCGACGATCGCGATCTCGTCCCGATCGGCGTTGATCAGCCGGGCGATGGCGTCGTAGCAGCCCTCGATCCGTTCCCCGGCCCGGCCTGCCGCCTCGTAGCCGCCGATCTCTGCCTCGAGGCGCAAATGCCCGATCATGGCGTCGAGCACCGGCCGCGGCGGCAGGCTGGCACCGGCATTGTTGAAATGCAGGACATGTGCGCATCCCGGCGTCTCCCGCCGCGCCCGGACGAGGTCGAAGTCGGTCATCCCTGCGTCCTCCCTTCGCGTTCCGACGCATGGGCGCTCGCCGGATTCGGTGCGGTCACATCCGCTCTGTCTCGGAGCCGTCACCGGCGGTCACGCCGCTGATCAGATTCGTGCTCAGCAGCGCCTCCGGGTCGATCTCGCCCACCTCCCGGGCCGGGACCATCCGGTCGGGCAGGGTCGCCAGCCACGCCTCCTGAGACCGCCGCGCCGCCTGGGCATCGGCGACGCTCACCGCCACGAACCGCAGCCGCGTCCCGGGCGCGGACTGTGCCACCGCCGGCAGGTCGGCCGAGATCGCGGTTGCGATCTTGGGGTAGCCGCCCGTCGACTGCCGGTCGGCCATCAGTAGGATCGGCTGCCCCGTACCCGGAACCTGGATGCTGCCCGGCGCGATTCCATCGGAAATGATGTTGAACCCCTTGGCATGCTCGATCGCCGGCCCGGCCAAGCGGATGCCCATGCGATCGGACTGCAGCAGCACCTCGTACTCGGAGCCGAGCAGCGTTTCGATTCCGGCGGCCGTGAAGTAATCGTCCTGCGGCCCGAGCACGACCCGGATCGAGTGATTCGGCCGCGGTCGCTCGTCGTGCGGCAGAAGGCGCTCGGGGCCGGACGCTGCGGTCGCAGCGCGCAACGGCAGCAGGTCACCCGCGGCCAACGCGCGACCGTCCAGACCGCCGACGGCCGAGCGGAGATGGGTGGAGCGGCTGCCGAGAACGGAGGGAACGTCGAACCCGCCGGCAACGGCGAGATAGGCGTAGAGGCCGGACGTGCTGCTGCCCACCTGGATGACCTGGCCGCGCCGGACGCGATGGCTGCGCCACCCTGCCACCGGCGTCCCGTCGACCGTGAGGGCCGCTTCCGCACCGGCAACGGCGAAACGGAGGCTGTCGGCCTCCACTTCGAACGTTCCGCCCTGCAGGAGGAACTCGATGCAGGCCTCGTCCGGTGGATTGCCTACCAGCCGGTTGGCGATCTGCAAGGCGACCCGATCCATCGCTCCGGCCGTCGGCATGCCGAAACGTTGCCAGCCGAACCGGCCGAGATCCTGGATCGTGGTCGCCGGCCCCGCCGCCCGGACCCGCAGGGCCGGCGTCACGGCCCCGCCTCGCACCGGGCGAGGACTTCGCCGGCGGCGGCGCGGGCCTCCAGCGCCGGCCACTCGGAATGCGGGATCGGCTCGAACCGGACCGCATCGCCGACGCGGAGCAGGAACGGCTCTTCGCGCCGGAGGTCGAAGGTCCTGACCGGGGTGCGGCCGAGCAGATGCCAACCGCTCGGAACCTCGACCGAAGAGATCGCCGCCTGAATGCCGCCGATCGATACGCTGCCGGCCGGCGTCCGCGGCCGCGGGTCGGTCCGGCGCGGGGTGTGCAACCGGGCGTCGAGGCCGCCCAGATAGGTGAATCCGGGGGCAAAGCCGATCATGTAGACGCGGTACTCGGCACCGCTGTGGAGCTCCACCACCCGTTCCGCAGTCAACCCGTGACGCTCCGCGACCGCATCCAGATCGATCCCGTAGGCCCCGCCATACGCGACCGGCACATGCCACAGCCGCAGCGGCGCGCTCTGCCGGGGCGTCGCCGCCGACAGTGTCTTCAGTTTCTCGATGAGCGTGTCAGCCGACAGCAGGACGGGGTCGTAGTGGACCATCAGCGACCTGTAGGTCGGTACGGTCTCGACCACGCCCGGAATCGCCGCGTCCTGGACCGCGACGTCGAGCGCCATGACCCGCTCGCTCAATTCCGCGCAGATCGCGTCGCCGAACTCGACCGTCAGCGCCGTGTCGCCCGCCGGCAGAAAGCGCGGCCGCTCGTAGATACCGCCCGACATGGTACACACTCAGGGCCGCAGCGAGATCTGCGCCGGCAGATAGGTCGCGATTCCGGGGAAAACCGTCAGGACGGCGGTGAAGCCGATCATGATCAGGAAGAACGGCAGGGCGGCACGGGCGATCCGCCCCATCGGGGCACCGGTCATCCCCTGGATCACGAACAGGTTGAAGCCGACCGGCGGCGTGATCTGCGCCATCTCCACCACCAGAACGAGAAACACACCGAACCAGATCGGGTCGAAACCGGCGGCGGTCACCAGCGGCAGCGTGATCGGCAGCGTCATCACGATCATCGACAGCCCTTCCAGCACACAGCCCAGCAGCGCATAGATCAGGACCAGCATCGCGATGAGCTCGTAGGGGCCGAGGTTCAATGATGCGATCCAGGTCGCGACCTGCCGCGGTATGCCGAGGAACCCCATCGTCACCGACATGAACACGGCGCCCATGATGATCAGGCCGACCATCGAGCTGGTGCGCAACGCCGCCATGAACGCGTCGCGCAGATTCGGCCAGTTGAGCGACGACTGCGCCACCGCGATCAGCAGCGCACCGAGCACCCCGACCGCGGCCGCTTCGGTCGGGCTGGCGATCCCGGCATACATCGACCCGATGATCGCCACCATCAAGAACACGACCGGCCCGAGTTCCAAGAGACCGCGCAGCCGATCGCCCCAGCCGAATTGCGCCTCGGCCCGCGGCGTGACCTCCGGCCGCAGCAGCGCATGAGCGCCGATATAGAGCATGTAGCCGGCGGCAAGCAAAAGGCCGGGGATGATGCCGGCGATGAACAGCTTGATGATCGAGACCTCGGCCAGCACCCCGTAGATGATCATGATGACGCTGGGCGGAATCAGGAAGCCCAGGGTCCCCGCTCCTGCCAGCGAGCCCATGACCAGATCCCGGTCGTAGCCGCGGGCCCCCAGCTCCGTCAGGGTCATCCGCCCGACGGTGGCCGTGGTCGCCGCGGACGAACCGGAGACGGCCGCGAACAGGGTGCAGCCGAGCACGTTGACGTGCAGCAGCCGGCCCGGCAGCACCGCACTCCAGGGTGCCAGCCCGCGGAACAAGGATTCCGACAGCTTGGTCCGGAACAGGAGTTCTGCCATCAGAATAAACAGCGGCAACGCGACCAGCTCGGGCCCGGTCGAGGCGTTCCAGGACACCTGCGCCAGCAGCTTCTCGACCGGCATGCTGCGGAAGAGTTCCATGCCGGCGAGGCCCACCGCATAGAGGGCGAGCCCGACCCAGACCCCCGAGGCCAGGAAGACGGCCAGCAGGCCGATAACGGTCAGAATGATCGGTGACATCAGTGCTCGAAGCTGGGAATGTCGGAGCTCGGTGGGAGTTCGGGCGGTTCATTGATCAGCAGGCGTACGAGACGCGCCGCGAGCTGCAGCGCGAGCAGGACGCTGCCGAAGGCCACCACTCCCTGGGGGATGTGCAGCGGTGTCGCCGTCGGCGTGAACGAAACCGAGTCGTTGATATACGAATCGAGCGCGAATTGGACCATCGCATAGGCGATGAACCCGGCGATCACGACACCTGCGCCGGTAGAGAGCAGGTCCAGGACCCGGGCGCCCCGGAGCGGCAGATGCTCGGCCAGCAGCGCAACCCGGACATGCCCGCCGGCCCGCAGCGTATGGGCCAGTCCGAGAAAGAAGGTGGCCGCCATCAGGAACGCTGCGTACTCCCATACGAAGGTCAGACTCGCCCGGGTCGCCAACCCGTATGCGATGTCCGACAGAATCAGTATGGGGATCAGCGCGAGGCAGATCGCGCCGAGGGCACCGGCCACGGCGCCGAGCCCGTCGATTACCCGTAGCAGCAGGCGGATCGCGCCCATCGGACCTCCGGCAATCCGGGAAACAGGAGCGGGGTCGGGGGCGGACCCGTTGCCCGCCCCCGGAGTGCCGACCTACTTGCCCGTGGCCTCGCGGTACTTCTCGATCACCTCCTTCGCCTTCGGGCCGGCCGAGGCGATGAAGGCGGCCCACATCGGCTCGGCCACCTTCAGCAGTTCACCCTTCAGCTCGGGGCTGGGGTCGATGACCTCGATGCCGTTTTCCCGCAGGGTGGCGAGCTTGGCTTCATCCTCCTCGCGGCTGACCTGCCAGAATTTCGGCTCCAGGTCCTTCGCCAGCTTTTCGATCGCCTCGCGATGCTCCGGCTTCAGCCGGTTCCAGGCGTCGAGGTTCACGTTGACCATGTTCGAGGCGGATTGCCAATTGAACCGGTTCATGTGTCCCAGGAACTCCCAGAACTTGCCGTCGACCCCGGACGAACTGGAGGTGGTGACGCCGTCGATCGCGCCCGAGGCCAGCGAAGGTACCACGTCGCCCCACGGGAGCTGCTTCGGTGCCGCACCGAGGGCGCTGAAGAAGTCGAGGCCGTTCTTGTCCACCACGCGAAGCCGGAAGCCCTGCAGGTCCGCGAGCGTGTTGATCGGCTTCTTGGAGTAGACTGCCTGGCCGGGCCAGGGAACGATATAGAGAATCTTCTGATTGTTCTTGCGGGCGAGCTCCTCGTAGACGGGGCGCGAGAACTCCTGCAGCTGCTTCAACTCCTCATAGCCCGCGGCGAGATAAGGTACGGATTCGATCCCGAAGAACGGCTCCTCGCCGACCTGCTGGTTGAGCAGGATGTCGCCGATCGGCACCAGGCCGTCGCGCACGGCTCGCAACATCTCCGGGCCCTTGAAGCCGAGTGCGCCACCCGGGTGGATATTGATCACCACCTCCCCACCGGTCGCTTCCTTGACCGCCTCGGCAAAGGTTTCGGCGTTCTTGACGTGGAAGTTTCCAGGCGGCCAGGCGAGTGGCATGTCCCAGCTTGTCGCCGCATCCGCCGAACCGAACGGTGACCCTGCCGTGACCACCGCCGCCGCCGCAATGGCGAGAATCCTCAGAGCGCGCATCAACTTCCCTTTCCTTAAAGCGGTTCCCGTTATCGGCCACGCGTTCCCAAGCAATTCTCATGCCGGTGCGTGACATCGCCAGACCGCCTCGCCAGGACGGCGGATCGCTCCGCTGGTCGGACGGCGAGGCATTGCAGCCAGTGCGCCGCATGCGCTACCAGTCTGTCAACGGATAACGACTGTCCATCCGGAGATGATCGGATGACCCTCACCGTCGACCTCAACTCCGACATGGGTGAAAGCTTCGGCGTCTACACCCTTGGCGATGATCCGGCGATGCTGCGCATCGTCACCAGTGCCAACGTTGCCTGCGGCTTCCATGCCGGCGATCCGCTGGTGATGCACCGGACGGCCGCGCTGGCGAAACAGAACGGGGTCGCGATCGGCGCCCATCCGGGGTTCCGCGATCTCTGGGGCTTCGGGCGTCGTCCGATCATGGGCGAGCGGCCGGAAGACGTGGAAAAGGAGATCGCCTACCAGGTCGGCGCCTTACAGGCGGTCGCTGCGATGGCGGGCCACCGCGTGACGCATCTCAAGACGCACGGTTCGCTGGGCAACATCGCTGCGGTAGACGCGGATCTGGCCATGGCGGTGGCGCGGGCCTGTGCAGCGATCGACCGGGACCTCTTCTTCGTCGCGATCCCCGGCACCGAGATCGAGAAAGCCGGCGAGAAGCTTGGCCTGCGCGTGGTCCGCGAGATCTACGCCGACCGCACCTACGACGACGCCGGCAATCTCACCCCCCGCAAGGAGCCTGGCGCGGTTATCCACGACCCGGATCTTGCCTGCCGCCGGGTGATCCAGATGCTCGAAGAGCAGGCGATAACTTCGGTGAACGGCAAGAAGATCCCGGTCAGAATCGACACGATTTGCGTCCACGGCGACAACCCGGCCGCGGTCGGGATGGCTCGCAGCATCCGAGAAGCGCTGACCCGCGCGGGTGTGACGCTGCGACCCTTCAGCGAGTTCTTGTCATAGGCCCCGCTGTCATCACCCCGTGACCGGACCCCGCGCTCCCGCACGTCCAGGGCAGACGCTCTTCGCTTCTGCTCCCGTCCCGAATCCGCGGTGCCGCGCGGCGAAGTCCGTTCGTTGTTGCCTCGAAGCCCGGTACGACCGGTCAAGGACATGAACATGAGCCAGAGAACGGGATCGGCGCGAATCGCCGTCGACATTGGCGGGACCTTCACGGACGTGGCTGTCGAGACGTCCGCCGGACTGTTCACCACCAAGGTCCTCACCACGCCCCGGGCTCCCGAGGATGGCGTTATGGCCGGGATCGAGGCCGCTATGGCGGAGGCCGGCCTGAGCCCGGGCGACATCGCGGTCATCATTCACGGCACCACCCTCGCCACCAATGCCCTGATCGAGCGCAAGGGCGCCAAGACGGCTCTCGTCGTTACCGAGGGCTTCCGCGACTCGCTCGAGATGGCATACGAGAACCGGTTCGAGCAGTACGACATCAATATGGACCGGCCGGCGCCGCTGGTCCCGCGCTACCTGCGCCTGCCGGTGCGAGAGCGCATGAACGCCGGCGGCGAACCCCTCGTCCCTCTTGATGAATCGTCGGTCGAGGCCATCGTCCCGACGCTCCGGGAGCACGGAATCGAGAGCGTGGCGATCGGGCTCCTTCATTCTTATGCGAACCCCGCCCACGAGATTCGCGTTGCCGAAATCCTGAAAGCGGCGATGCCGGACCTGTGGATCACCCGTTCCTCGGAAGTCTGCCCCGAGGTGCGCGAGTATGAGCGCCAGTCGACCGCCTGCGCCAACGCCTACGTCCAGCCGATCATGGCGCGCTACCTGACCAACCTCGACCGGCGCCTCACCGCAGCGGGCTACACCTGCCCGCTCTTCCTGATGATGTCCGGCGGCGGCATCACGACGCTGGAGACGGCGATCGCCAACCCAATCCGCCTGGTCGAGTCCGGCCCGGCCGGCGGAGCGATCCTGGCCTCCTTCATCGCCGCCGAATGCGGCTTGCCGGAGGTACTGTCCTTCGACATGGGCGGCACAACGGCCAAGATCTGCCTGATCGATGACGGCAAGCCGCAATCGTCGCGGACCTTCGAGGTCGCCCGCGTTTACCGGTTTATGAAGGGAAGCGGGCTGCCGCTGCGCATTCCCGTCATCGAGATGGTCGAGATCGGCGCCGGCGGCGGCTCGATCGCACATGTCGACAGCATGCGCCGAATCAATGTCGGGCCGGAGAGCGCCGGGTCCGAACCGGGTCCCGCCTGCTACGATCGGGGAGGCGCCGAGCCGACGGTCACGGATGCCGATGTCGTGCTCGGCCGGATCGATCCGGTTGGGTTCGCCGGAGGCCGCGTGACGCTCAACCCTTCGAAGGCCGAGGCTGCGGTGTCCACCCGTGTGGGTGCTGCCCTCGATCTCCCGCCGGTCCTGGCCGCCTTCGGCATCGCGGAGATGGTCGACGAGAACATGGCGAATGCCGCCCGGGTCCATGCCATCGAGCGCGGCAAGAATATCGGCACACGCGCGATGGTCGCCTTCGGAGGCGCGGCGCCTCTGCACGCGGCGCGTCTCGCCGAGAAGCTCGGGATCGATCGGGTGATCGTGCCGACCGGTGCGGGCGTCGGCTCGGCGATCGGTTTCCTGCGTGCCCCGATCGCTTATGAAGTGGTGCGCAGCCGTTACATGCGCCTGTCCGACTTCGATCCGCTGGCGGCCGACGCCGTGCTGGCCGAGATGCAGGACGAAGCCTATGCGGTCGTACGTCGCGGTGCCCCGGACGCCGAGACCGAGGAAACCCGGACCGCGTTCATGCGCTACGTCGGACAGGGCCACGAGATCGTCGTACCACTGCCCTTGCGCCGCCTTGATGCAAGCGATGCCGAGGCATTCCGCGACGCCTTCGCGGAGGTCTATACCGCGCTCTACGGCCGCACGATTCCAGATCTCGATATCGAGATCCTGAGTTGGACGCTGACCGTCAGTACGGCGAGCCCGGCGCCCGAGCGTGTCGCCGATCTTGCCGCGAAGGCGCCTCCGGCGCCGGTGGGTCACCGGCGCCTGTTCGACCCCGGCAAGGGTGAGCACATCGAGGTGCCCGTCTACCGGCGCTCCGACTTGTCTCCCGGAACGCGCATCGACGGCCCGGCGGTAATTGCCGAAGACCAGACTACGACCATCGTTTCGCCCGCCTTCGACGCGCATGTGAATGCGCTTGGATATCTGGTGCTGGAGCGGAGACCGGCGCGATAGCGGAGGTGGCCATCGGCCGGCCCTGATTCGGCGGACAGAACGGGCGGGCCGGGCCCCGCCTCTACGAACGAACGGACGCACGCAACCATGACCGTCAACGATCCCCTCGCCCAGATTCACATGCAGATCATGTGGAACCGCCTGATCTCCGTGGTGGAGGAGCAGGCACAGACGCTGGTTCGCACCGCCTTCAGCACCCCGGTGCGCGAGGCGGGCGACCTCTCCGCCGGCGTTTTCGACCTGAAAGGGCGGATGCTGGCGCAGGCCGTCACCGGAACGCCCGGCCACATCAACGCGATGGCCGCCTCGGTCGGACACTTTCTCCGGAAGTTCCCGGTCGAGACCATGCAAGAGGGCGACGTCTTCATCACCAACGACCCATGGCTGGGCACCGGCCATCTCAACGATTTCACGGTCGTCTCTCCCACCTTCCTTCGCGGCCGGGTTGTCGCGCTGTTCGCCTCGACCAGCCATGTCGTGGACGTGGGCGGGCTCGGCTTCGGACCGGACGGCCGGCAGGTCTATGAGGAAGGTATCTACGTCCCGATCATGCATCTCGCCCGGCGCGGTGAGATGAACCGTGATCTGCTGGAGATTATTCGCTGGAACGTTCGTGAACCGATCCAGGTTGAAGGCGATCTCTATTCGCTCGAGGCATGCAACGAGACCGGCTCTCGCCGTCTGATCGAGATGATGGACGAGTTCGGTCTCACGTCGATCGAGCCGCTGGCCGAGTACATTATCGGGAATTCGTACCAGGCCATGCTCGAGGAAATCCGCAAGCTGCGGCCGGGCGAATACCGCAACGTCATGCGGATCGACGGTTACGAGAAGGAACTCGACCTCGTCGCCACGATGCGGATCGGCGAGGACGGTATTGAGGTCGATTTCGCGGGAACCTCGCCGGTCTCCACCTACGGGATCAACGTCCCTCTGACCTATACGCAGGCCTATGCCTCGTTCGGGGTGCGTTGCGTCGTCGGCCCGAAGATACCGAACAACGCCGGGTCCTTGTCTGCCGTGCGGGTCACGGCGCCCGAGGGCTGCGTCCTCAATGCCCCTCATCCCTGCGCCGTCACGGCGCGTCACGTAATCGGCCAGATGCTTCCCGATGTCGTGCTCGGATGCCTGCACGATGTGATCCCGGGCGAGGTCTTGGCGGAAGGCACTTCCTGCCTGTGGAACCCGATCCTGCTCGGCGGGCATGGCCTGGCCGGTGACGCGGACGAGACCCGAAACGCAACGGCCTTTGCGGTCAACAGCTTCCATGCCGGAGGGATGGGCGCCAGGCCGACCAAGGACGGGCTCAATGCGACTGCTTTCCCCTCGGGCGTGCGTAATACGCCGGTCGAGGTCACCGAAACGATTGCGCCGCTAATCTGCTGGCGCAAGGAGTATCGGACCGACTCCGGCGGCCCGGGGACCTGGCGGGGCGGAACGGGCCAGATCATGGAATGGGCGAGTGCCGAGGGCGCACCGTTCGCCATCAACGCCATGTTCGATCGCGTCGACAATCCGCCGCGCGGGCGGAATGGTGGGCGCAACGGCGTCCCCGGCCGCCTCTACCTGCGCTCGGGCAAGACGCTGTCCGGCAAAGGCCGACAGCCGATTCCGGCGGGCGATCGCCTCGTGCTGGAGATGCCCGGCGGTGCGGGATTCGGTGACCCGTTCAGCCGCGCCCCCGAGCTGGTGGCCCTCGATGTTCGGAACGGCTTCGTGAGTCGCGAGGCGGCGCGCCGCGACTACGGGGTCGTGCTGCGCGATGACGGGTCCGTCGATGAGGAGGCCACGCGGAGCGCACGTGCCGGTGCGGCCTGACCGCCTCGCACCACTGTGGCGCGACAGTTACGCCTGCAGGCCTAATACTCTCGAACGTACTGAAATTCTGCGGCCGGCAGCGGGCCTTCCTTGAACCTGCTTGCGTTTCGTCTAACATAGCTCGCATGGGCTTGGCCGCGAACCGTCCGTTAACGATACCAGTGATAACATCGCGGTGTTCATGCACGGGAGTTGGGTTGGAGTGACCGGACGGGCCGCCATCCTGTTGATCCCACTGCTGGTGGGCCTAGGGGCAGCCCCGGCCGATGCGCAGACGCGGATTCGCATATCGGAGCCGGGTACCGGGGACGTGGTGACGAGTTCCCTCGGCTCCGGCGATCTCCTGTTCTCGCCGCGACCGCTGGAGAGTGACGAGGGATTTGCCTTCACACCTGCCCCGCCCCAGGGCAGCTCCCTGAGGGACAGCCTCTTCCTGGGATCGATCGGCGGCATTGAGGCCGAGTTGCTGCGGGGTTCCAATTTCGCGGCGGGTGTCAGTTCCCGCTCCGAGCGACTCCACCACCGTCTCGACCTCGGCGGCATCGACTCGACGCTGGAGTTCGGCGCGTTCGGTGAAATCTTCTTCGACGACTGGTCCATCATCGGCCGCGTCGGCCAGGATTTCTCCAACAATGGCGGCGGCTTCGTGGCCGATCTGGGCGTGAAATGGGCGTCCCAGATCTCCAACCGCTGGCGGGTCGAGCTCGGCTCGGAGATCAGCTGGGGCAGCGGCGAGTATATGGGCCGCGCCTTCGGCGTCGACGCGCGTGAGGCCGCCGGCACCGGGCTGAGGCTCTACGATCCCTCACCGGGGCTGAAGGACGTCACCGTCTCGGGCGCCGTTACCTATTCCGTGTCCGAGAACTGGACCGTCGGCGGCCTGATCGGCGCACAGCGGCTGATCGGCGCGGCCGCCTCCAGCCCGCTGATCACCGACGAGGAGGAATTCTTCGGCGGGATCAGCCTCGACTACCGCTTCTGAGCTCGCTGAGTCCGAACTGTCGGGCCGATCCGGCTGGACAGCCGATCGGTACGGCGTGAACAATCCCCCCTGCGGGCCACGTTCCGCGGCAAAGCGAGGGAGGACCCATGTCGATCCAGTTCGGGCTGATGAACCGGGGCCAGTTCCCGCTCGGCGACGATATCCGCACCCGCTTTCTCGAAATGGTCGAGCAGGTGAGGCTTGCCGACCGGCTCGGCTTCGACTCGATCATGGCCGGGTCGCACTACAGCGCCTGGCCGCTTCTGCACTTCCAGCAGGTCCCGTTCCTCTCGCGCATGATGGCGGAAGGTCCCAATCTGCGCCTGATCGCCGGGATCGTGCTCCTGCCGCTGCACAAGCCGCTCGATGTCGCCGAACAGTGGGCGAACATCGACGTGATGTCCGGAGGCAAGCTGATCTTCGGCGTCGGCATCGGCTATCGCGAGGTCGAATTCAAGGCATTCGGCACCACGCAGAAGGAGGCACCGCGCCGGCTCGAGGAAAGCCTGGAGCTCGTCAAGCGCCTCTGGACGGAGGACAAGGTCAGCTACAAGGGCTCGCATTTCGAGCTCGATGACGCCTCCTGCCCGATCAAGCCGTTGCAGCGGCCGATGCCACCGATCTGGATCGGCGCCAATGCCGACCCGGCGATCCGCCGTGCCGCGCGCATCGCCGATGCTTGGTTCGTCAATCCGCACAATCGGATCGACACGATCGCGCGGCAGATGGACGTCTACCGACATGCGCTCGACGAGGCCGGCAAGCCTTTCCCGGCCGAGTTCCCGATGATGCGGGAGGTCGTGGTCGCCCGCACTCGCGAGGAGGCGATCCGCATGGCCCAGCCCTATCTCGAGGCCAAGTACAAGGCCTACCACCAGTGGGGCCAGGACAAGGTGATGCCGCAGGGCGACAACGATTTCGGCGTCGTCTACGACGATCTCATCAAGGATCGTTTCCTGTTCGGTTCGCCGGACGAAGTGGCTGGACAGATTCTGGACCTGGTGAGGCGCTTCGGCGTCAATCACTTCGTCATGGGTGTGCAGTTCCCGGGTATGCCCCAGAGCATGATCCTGGACGAGATGCAGATGCTCGCGGAGGAGGTTTTTCCGCGGGTGCGCCAGGCGCTGTAGACCTCGCCGGCGCCGGCGCGGCCGGCGGTAAGACGCCTGCCGCAGATCCCTAAATGCCGGCCCGCGCCGGAGCCGGCTGGCGTTCGGTCGCGACACGCAGAACGACATAGCCGACCACCGCCGAAAGCGCCGACCCAGCCAGCACACCCAAGCGAACCTCGGCCGCCATCGCAGGATCCGGGAAGGCGAGCGTCCCGATGAACAGGCTCATGGTGAAGCCGACGCCGGTCAGCACGGCGACCCCGTAGAACTGGCTCCAGCGCACGCCCTCCGGTAGCTGTGAGAGGCGAAGCCGGATGGCGGCCCAGGTGAGGCCGAGGACCCCGACCTGCTTGCCGATGAACAGCCCGGCAGCGATTCCGAGCGGCACCGGATCGACAAAGTCGCTTACCGAGATCCCGGCGAAGGACACGCCCGCATTGGCGAAGGCGAACACCGGCATGATGCCGAACGCGACCCACGGCAGCAGCGTGTGCTCGACATGCACGGCCGGGGCCTCGCCGCCGTCGGCGGCCGGGCGGCTGGGCAACGCGAAGGCCAATGCGACTCCGGCGAGTGTCGCGTGAACGCCCGATTTCAGCACGCACACCCAGAGTACCACGCCGAGGAGGATGTAGCCGCCGAGCCGCATCACGCCGAGCCGGTTCATCGCGAACAGCCCGACGAGGCAGATCCCGGCCAGCAACAGCGACTCGAGTGCGAGGTCGGCCGTGTAGAACAGGGCAATGATGATGATGGCCCCGAGATCGTCGATGATCGCCAGCGCCAGCAGGAAGGTCTTCAGCGCGATGGGAACGCGGTTGCCCAGCAGCGAGAGGATGCCGAGGGCGAAAGCGATGTCGGTCGCCGCCGGGATCGCCCAGCCGCCCAGCGTTTCCCGGCTGCCGATGTTGATTACGACATAGACCGCGGCCGGTGCCGCCATCCCGCCGATCGCTGCGATGCCGGGGAGCGATGCCTGCGCCGCCGTGCTGAGATGGCCGTCCAGAATCTCCCGCTTGATCTCCAGGCCGACCAGCAGGAAGAAGATCGCCATCAGCCCGTCGTTGATCCAGAGCAGCAAGGGCTTCGCCACGAGCAGTGCGCCGACCCGAACCTCGACCGGGGTTGCCAACAGATGGTCGTACATCGGAGCGAGTGGCGAGTTCACCATCAGCAGCGCAAGCAAAGCGGCCATCATCAGCACGATCCCGCTGGCGGATTCGAGCCGCAGAAACTCGCGGAGCATGGCGACCGGCATTCTGTTCCTCCGGATCAGGGTGGATTTACGGATCTTCTCGGGTGGTGACCGGGCACCGGATGGTGCAGAATCCCGTTTGCTCGGCCGATCGGGAGCCGGGCGCGGCGATGCGGGGGTGGTGGGGAACCATGCAGTTCGGCATCATGATGCGCGGCCAGTTTCCGCCCGGTGAAGACATGAGGGCGCGCTTCGCCGATCTGATGGAGCAGGCCCGCCTCGCGAAGCGCCTCGGCTTCGCATCGATAACGAAGGGATCGCACTACAGTGCTCATCCCTATCAGGATTTCCAGCAGCTTCCGTTCCTCGCCCGGGTGGCCGCGGAGGCGCCCGGGCTGCGGCTGAATGCCGGGATCGTCCTCCTGTCTCTGCACAAGCCGCTCGACATCGCCGAGCAGCTCGCGACCATCGACGTGATATCGGGCGGCGGGCTGATCTTCGGCTGCGGTTTGGGATACCGCGACGTGGAATTCCAGGGATTCGGCACGACGCAGCGGGACCGCGTACCCCGCTTCGAGGAGAATCTGGAGGCCATCCGCCGCCTTTGGACCGAGGACGTGGTCGACATGGTGGGGTCGCATTTCGTGCTGGCCGGCGCGTCCTGCCCCTTGAAGCCGGTCCAGAAGCCGCATCCGCCGATCTGGATCGGCGCCAATGCCGACCCCGCCATCCGCCGCGCCGCCAGGCTCGGAGACTGCTGGTACATCAATCCGCACAATCGCCTCGACACGATCGCACGCCAGCTCGACCTTTATCGTCGCGCCCTCGACGCGTGCGGCAAGCCCTTCCCGTCCGAGTTGCCCATGCGTCGCGAGGTGTTCGTCGCCCGCACCCGTGAGGAGGCGATCCGCCTCTGCGCCCCCTATCTCGCCGACAAATATGCGGTGTATGCCCGCTGGGGGCAGGAGAAGGCGATGCCGGCCGGCGACGATGCGCTCGACCTCGCCTTCGAGGATCTGCTGCGCGACCGCTTCCTGATCGGCTCTCCGGACGAGGTCGCGGAGGCGATGATCCGGATCGGCCGCACCCTGGGCGTCAATCACCTGGTGATGAGCGTGCAGTGGGCGGGCATGCCGCAGAGTCTTGTTCTCGACACGATGGCCCTCCTGGCGGAGGAGGTGTTTCCCCGGGTGCGGCAAGGCCTGTGACGCGGCGCGACCTGAGCGCCCGCGGTTCCACCTGGACCGCTGCGGGCATCCTTCTATCGATGCTGTTGCTCGCACTCGGCGGTTGCTCTTCGGAGCCCCGACCGTTGCCGCCGATCGGCGACGTTCCCCGCATCGCCGACAGCTTCCGCAGCGGTGGCCGTGACGTCAGACTGGAGGTCATGCCGGCCGCCGGCGGCGGATGGCGGCCGGCGGTGCTGATCCTTCACGGCGCCAGCGGGATCGGCAGCGGCCACATGATCTATCCCTATGCGGCCGCGATCGCCGGACGCGGCATCCACGTCTTCATCGCGCACTATTTCGACGGTCTCGCTGCCGGGAGCAACCGGTCCGGCACCGCCCATTTCGCCGAACGCGAACGGATCATCGCCGACGCCGTCACCCATATTCGCGGCCGGCCCGAGGTCGATCCGGCCCGGGTCGGCCTGTGGGGCCTCTCGCTGGGCGGCTTCCATGCGCTCAGCCACGCATCCCGCGATCCGCATGTCGCCGCCGTCGTCAACGTGATGGGGGCGATGCCCCATTCGGTTCCGCTCGATCGCGTCGGCCGCATGCCCCCTACCCTCATCATCCATGGCACGCGCGACCGGGTCGTCCCGATGCGCCGCGTCGCCGCGCTCGCGGCCTTGCTCGACCGGATCGGGACACCTTACGAAACCCGGTTCTACGAAGGCGCGGGGCATGCCCTTCGCGGCGACGCGCTCGCCGACAGCGTCTGGCGCAGCGCCGATTTCTTCGATCGCTATCTCAACGGCGGTGCCGTCGCCGGCGCCGCATTGTGGCTGCGATAGAGCCGGGAGAGTGATGGAGCCGGCGAGCCTTGCCCGGCCGGCGAGCGCTCCTTATGATGCGGCTCAGCCGGGACCGGCATCCTGCCGCTCCCGGTTGTTTTGATTGGTCGAGCGGTTACGGCCTCATGCTCAACGCGCTTCGTAAAGCTGCCGGATCCTGGGTTGCAAAGCTACTTTTCGTCCTGCTGATCATCAGCTTCGCGGCCTGGGGCATCGGCGATTATCTTCGCCCGAGCGCCGAGGAGGCCGTTGCACGGGTCGGCGACACGGAAATTACGCCGGCCGAGTATCGGCGGGAGTTCGGACGCGAGTTCGAGCGGCTGCGTCAACGCTTCGGCGGCAGCCTTACGCAGGAGCTGGCCCTTCAACTCGGCCTCGCCGATCAGGTTCTGGCCCAAATGATCGAGCGCCGCCTGGTCGGGCTTGAGGCGCACGAATTGGGGATCCGCATCGGCGACGATCTGGTGCGCCGCGAGATATACGGCATGGAGGCCTTTCAGGACGCCACGGGCCAGTTCGACCGCGCTCGCTTCGAGCAGATCCTGTTTTCGTCGGGGCTGAGCGAGGAGGCCTTCGTCGCGATCCTGCGCGGCGATCTCGCGCGCGGGCAGTTGCTCGGTGCGGTGACGGCCGGCGTCACCGCACCGGCAGGCTTGGCCGAAGCCTTCTACCGGTTCCGACAGGAGCAACGGGTCGCCGAGATCCTGTTCCTCCCGACCCAGGCGGCCGGTCAGGTTCCGGAGCCGACCGACGCCGACCTTGCCGCCTTCTACGAGGCGAACAAGGAACGCTACACGGCGCCCGAATACCGGAGAGTCACCGCCGTCCTGCTCCGCCCGGAGGATTTGGCGGCCGAGATGCGCGTCTCCGAGGAGCGCCTGCGCGAAGCCTACGACAGCCGGCAGGCCGAGTTCCGCACGCCGGAGAGCCGCGGGGTCAGCCAACTCCTGTTCACGGAGGAGGCGGCGGCCCGCAGCGCCTATGAGCGCATCGCCGCCGGAGAGAGCTTCGACGCGGTTGCGGCGGACATTCCGTCGGCGCAGCGCACCGACCTCGGAACGGTTCACCCCGGCGACCTGTTCCCAGAGGCGGTCGATCAAGCCGTGTTCGCCCTGCCTGCCCCCGGCGTCACCGAGCCGGTGCAGAGTCCCCTGGGCTGGCATCTGCTGAACGTATCCGAGATCACGCCGGCCGCCACCATTCCGTTCGAGCAGGCGCAGGAGAGGCTGCGCCAGGAGATCGCACGGGAGCTGGCGGTCGATGCCCTTTACGATCTGTCGAACCAGTTCCAGGACGCCCTTGCCGGAGGCGCGACGCTGGAAGAGGCGGCGCAGCAGCTCAACCTGAAGCCGGTCGAGATTGCCGCCGTCGATCACAGCGGCCTGGATAAGGCCGGCGCGCCGGCGGAGGGCCTTCCGCCGATACCGGTGTTCCTGCAGACCGTGTTCGAGACCGCCGAGGGCCAAGTCAGCCCGCTCGGCGAGACTCCGGACGGCGGCTACTTTGCCTTGCGCGTCGATGCGGTCGAGCCGCAGCGGGAGCGCGCCCTGGACGAAGTGCGGGACCGGGTCGACGCGGCTTGGCGCGCTGAGCAGGCACGAAAGCTGGCCCTTGCCGAGGCGGAGAAGCTCGCAGAGCAAGCGCGCGCCGGTGAGGAGCTGGCCGCCATCGCCGAGGCACGCAACCTCTCTGTACAGGTCTCGCCGCCGTTTACCCGCGGCACCAACAGGCCCGCCGACCGCCTGCCGGCCAGCCTCGTCGAAAAGCTGTTCGCCGCCGCACCGGGCGCGGTGGTCGTCGACCAGATGGCGGACGGCGCGATCGTGGCCCGGCTGACCGAGATCGAGGCCGCCGATCCGGCCGCCGACGCAAGCGGGGTCGCGGCAATACGCAGCGATCTGACCCGTCGCATCGCGGCCGACCTCGAAGCGCAATATGCCAGCGCGCTGCAGAGCCGCCACGGTGTAACGGTCAACCAGGCCGCCATCCGCCGCATGTTCTGAGCGGCCCCGGTTCCCGGGACCTCCGTTTGCGAGTACTACTAGCATTGCCGCCGGCGCAGCGGGCCCCGTCGGCGTATCGGCAACCCCGAGGCCCGATCCGCGGTAGCAGCCATGTCCGTGACGCCCAGTTTTGACGAGTTCCGTGCGCATTACGATGCCGGGGACGCGCAACTCGTCTGGACGCGGACCGTCGCCGATCTCGAGACCCCGGTCGCCGCCATGATGAAGCTGGCGCATGACCGGCCGAACAGCTTTCTTCTCGAGTCCGTCGAAGGGGGCGCGATCCGCGGCCGCTATTCCTTCATCGGGCTCAAGCCGGATCTGATCTGGCGCTGCTTCGGCGACCGGGCCGAGATCAACCGCCGCGCCCTGACCGACCCGGACGCGTTCACAGCCTGCGAGGGCGGAGCCCTCGCCTCGCTGCGCGCGCTGGTCGCCGAATGCCGCATCCCGAATTTCCCGAGCCACCTGCCGCCCATGGCATCGAGCGTGGTCGGCTATATGGGCTACGACATGGTCCGGTTGATGGAGCGGCTTCCCGACATGCCGCCCGATCCGATCGGCATTCCCGACGGGATGTTCGTCCGGCCGACAGTGATGTTGGTGTTCGACACCATCGAGGATCACATCACGATCGTCACGCCCGTCTGGCCGGACCCGGCGATCTCCGCGCGTCTCGCCTACGAGCAAGCGACGGAACGGATCGCCGACGTGCTGGGAGAGCTGGATCGCAGCCTCCCGCATCGTGGACCGAGCCTCGAGGCGGGCGAACTGCCGCCGCCGCGATCCAATATGACGCGGGCGCAGTTCGAAGCGATGGTGGAGCGGGCGCGCGAGTACATTCATGCCGGCGACGCATTCCAGATCGTCCCGTCCCAGCGCTTCTCGATCGACTTCGCGCTGCCGCCGTTCGCGCTTTATCGCGCGCTGCGCCGGCTCAATCCGTCCCCCTTCCTGTTCTTCCTGGACTTCGGTGACTTCGCGGTGGTCGGGTCAAGCCCGGAGATCCTGGTCCGCGTCCGTGATGGCAAAGTGACGATCCGCCCCCTCGCCGGAACGCGCCGGCGCGGTAAGGACGCCGCCGAGGATCGGGTGCTCGCCCAGGACCTGCTGTCCGATCCCAAGGAAATCGCCGAGCATCTGATGCTGCTCGATCTCGCCCGCAATGATGTCGGCAGGGTCAGCCGGATCGGCAGTGTCCGCGTCGTCGAGCAGTTCGAGATCGAGTACTACTCCCACGTGATGCATATCAGTTCGACCGTCGAAGGCGATCTTGCTCCCGAATATGACGCGATCGGCGCGCTGGTTGCGGGTTTCCCGGCGGGCACGGTGTCCGGCGCCCCCAAGGTCCGGGCGATGGAGATCATCGACGAGCTGGAACCCGAGAAGCGGGGCATCTATGCCGGCTGCATCGGCTATTTCGCCGGCAACGGCACGATGGACACATGCATCGGCCTGCGGACCGGCCTGGTCAAGGACGGCACGCTGTACGTGCAGGCGGGTGTCGGTGTCGTCGCCGACAGCAATCCCGCCGCCGAGTATCAGGAGAGCCTCGACAAGGCCAAGGCGCTGGTTCGCGCTGCGGAGGAAGCGGTCCGGTTCGCTGCCCGGCGCGGTACGCTGAACGAGCGCCAGTGACGCGATCAGGGCGTCGCCCGCCGGGCGTGGGCCGGGGCGAGATGCCGCTGCAGGAAGTCGAGCACGGTGACCGGCGCGCCATGGTCGTAGAAGTCGAGGTGCGTGGCCTCGGGAATGTACCGATACTCCTTGGGCTCGGCCGCCGCAGCGAACAGCCGTTCGGCGAATCGGGCGGGAACGATCCGATCCCGGCCACCGGCGATGATCAGCAGCGGTACAGCGATCTGCGCCACCTTCGCGGCCGAATCGAAACGATCCTTCAGCAGCCAGCGGACCGGCACGACCGGGTAGCGTGCGCTCGCGACATCGCTGATCGAGCTGTAGGGAGCCTCGAGCACCACCGCGCCGACCGGCTGCTCCACGGCCATCTGCACGGCCACACCGGTTCCCAGTGACTCCCCGTAGAGGACCCGCTGTTCGGCAGGAATGCCCGCTGCGGCGACGAAGTCGAGCGCGGCCCGGGCGTCGCGATACAGCCCTTCTTCGCTCGGTGAGCCTGGATTCCCGCTGAAGCCGCGATAGGCAAGCAGCAGCACCCCCAGCCCGGCGTCCAGATATGGCCTCAGCTTCTCGCCGCGCAGGCCGAGATCGCCGGCATTGCCGTGAAAGTAGACCAGGACCGGAAGATCCGGTCTCTGCGGCGCGCGCCACCAGGCGAGCAGCTTCAGCCCGTCGCCGGTCGTCAACCGGACCGGGTGCATCTCAGGTACGCCGGCCTGCACCGGGTTCGGGACACCCCCGAACGGCAGGTAGATCAGGTGTCGCTGGAGCAGATACAGTCCTGCCACGATGGCGAGATAGACCGCCGCCACCGTACCGACGATTTCCAGCATTGCGCGACCATGGACGGAAACCGCCACACGCCGCACGCGGCGGTCAGTTGTAGACGAACAGCGGCACCGGACCAGCTTCGAGCAGCCGTCGCGTGACCGATCCGACGAACACGCGGTGCAGTAGTCCGTGCTGACTGAACGCCCCCATGACGAGCATCCCGGCCCCCAGTCCGGCCAGGTTGCCGATCAGCACGTCGGCGGGGTGAGCAGACGCTTCGATCCCGTGCACCTGGGCCCGGATCCCGTGCGTCTCGAACAGTCCCAGGGCCCGCTCGGCATTGGCTCTGGCCTTGGACGCGCTGTCGGCCACGTTGACGATATGCACCTCACGATCGGTCGCGAGCCCGAGCAGCACGAACAGGTGCATGGCACGGGAGGCCTGAATGCCACCGTCGAACGCCACCACCAGCCGGTCGCCCGGCGGTTGATGGCCGGGCACGACCAGAACCGGTCGCGGGTTGTTCCGGAGCAGGCGCGTCACCGTCTCGGCGATGCTCGGATGCTCGCTGTCGTGGAAGTCCGTGTCACGGCCGATCACGATCAGGTCGTGCCGGCAGGCTTCCTGCTCGATCACTTCGTGCGGAACGCCTTCGGCGTCGATCTCCCGGGTCCGGACGTCGGCGGCACTACAGCGCTCGCGAAAGCTCTTGAGGAGCTGGCGTACCGCCTCGCGGTTCTTCTCGAGCAGCACCTCGTCGCGGTGCTGCTTGTACGCGCCACCCCCGATCGGCATCGGCGTCGGTGCCGTGATCCAAGGCCGGTCGACGATCCCCATTCCCGTTACCGCCGCCTGATGTTCGACCGCGATCCGCAACGCGAGCGCCTCGGCGGCGCGGCTCGCCTCGGTATTGTCGACGGCGACGACGATGCTCTTGATCATGCCTTTCGCCCTCTTCTCCCGCGTCGCCGGCGCACGCTGCGGCCCGGCCCGCTCATCGGCCCTACGGTCCAACGCCGGCGATGCGGAACGGTTCAACGGTCACCGAAAAAGGCCCGCCTACCCGTTTCCCGATCGCGTCGGGGTGGCAGGCGCGAGCCTGCCCCGGTCTTGTCAGACGGAGAGATCCGCGAACCGCTTCAGATGATGGTCAGTGTCGCCGAAGCTTCGCTCGATCATGGTAAGGCGCTTGAAATAGTGGCCGGCAGCATATTCCTCGGTCATGCCGATGCCGCCGTGGAGCTGAATACCCTGCTGTCCCACATAGCGGGCGGACTTGCCGATTTGGACCTTGGCCGCCGACATCGCCCTCTTGCGCTCCCGCTCGTCATCCTCGCTGGCTCGGATCGCGGCCATCATCGCCATGGACTTCGCCTCCTCGTGGGCGATGAACATGTCGACCATACGGTGCTGCAGCACCTGGAACCGCCCGATAGGCTGCCCGAACTGCTCACGGGTCTTGATGTAATTGAGGGTCAGGTCGTTGAGCGCCCGCATCGCCCCGACCGCCTCGGCGCAGACCGCGGCGATGGCCCGGTCGATGACCGTCTCGAGCACCGGCAGACCCCCGCCCACCGGTCCGAGCACGGCCTCCGGCCCGACCCGAACATTCTCCAGGAACAGCTCGCCGGCCCGGCCGCCGTCGGCGGTCGGGTATCCCCGCACGCGCAGCCCCGATGCACCCTTGTCCACCAGGAACAAGGTAATCCCCTCCGGATCGCGGCTGTCCCCGTCGGTCCGAGCGACAACGACGAAGCGATCGGCCGACGGGGCGCCGAGCACGACACCCTTCATGCCGTTCAGCACGTAGCTCTCACCGTCCCGCTGGGCGCGCGTCTCGACATCTGCCAGATTGTACCGCGACTGCCGTTCGGCGAAGCCCAAGGCAAGCTTCATACGGCCTTCCGCAACGGCCGGCAGAATCTCCTTCTTCTGCTCCTCACTCCCGCCGATCTGAACGGCGCCACCGCCCAGCACGATCGTGGACAGATAGGGCTCGACCACCAAGCCGGCGCCGAACGCTTCCATCACGATCATCGTCTCGACCGGAGTCCCGCCGAAGCCGCCATAGGCCTCCGGGAAGGGCATGCCCAGCCAGCCCAGCTCGGCGAATTGGGACCAGTTCTTCTCGCTGAAGCCCTCTTCGGTCTTGATCAGGTTCTTGCGTTGCTCGAAGCCATAATGGTTCTGCACGAAGCGGTCGACGCTTTCCTTGAGCAGGACCTGGTCCTCGGAATACTCGAAATCCATGGGTTTAGCTCTCTCCCCTCCGCGCACGACCCCGCGCGACCCGGAGGCGGCATTCCTGTGATAGGCGGAACGGCTGCGAAGGCCGTGTGTCGCAGAGGCTAAGCCGCCGCCGACCGATTTGGCAAGCGTGCTACAGCCCCAGCACCGCCTTGGCGATGATGTTCTTCTGCACCTCGTTGGAGCCACCGGCGATCGACATCGCGCGTGAATCGAAATAGTCGGGCGCCATCCGGAACAGATAGTCGGGCCCGACTGGCTCCGCGTTCCAACCGCCGCGGATCGCCTGCGGCTCGAAAGGCTGCGCGTACCAGGCTCCGGCCTCCATCATGAGTTCGTTGACGCGCTTGTAGATCTCGGCCGTACGCAGCTTCAGCAGCGACGCCTCCGGCCCCACCGGCCGATCCGCCGCCGATCCGGCGAGTTCGCGCAAGGAGGTCAGCTCGAGCGCTATCAGTTCCTGCTCGAGATCGGCGATCTTCCGCCGGAAGGTATCGTCCTCGTTCAGCGCGCGCCCGTCCGACCGCTCGGCGGCCGCAATCTCCTTGAGCTTGGTGAGTGCCCGCTTGCTGATGGAGATCCACGAAGCGTTCGAGCGCTCGTGACCCAGCAGATATTTGGCGATCCGCCAGCCGTCGCCCTCCTCGCCGACGCGGTCCGAAACGGGCACCCTCACGTCCTCGAAGAAGACCTGGTTGAAGGTGTGTCGCCCATCGATGGTGATGATCGGCCGGATCGTGACGCCTGGCCCCCGGAGGTCGATCAGCAGAACGGTGATCCCCTCCTGCTTCTTGCCGGTGTTCGCGGTCCGTGTCAGCGTGAACATCCGGTCTGCGCAATGGGCGAAGCTGGTCCAGATCTTGGTGCCGTTGACGACATAGTGATCGCCGTCGCGCACGGCCTTCAGCTGCAAGGAGGCGAGGTCGGACCCGGCACCGGGCTCCGAATATCCCTGGCACCAGATCTCCTCGCTCGTCAGGATCTTCGGTAGGTACTTGCGACGCTGCTCCTCGGTGCCGTAAGCCAGTAGCACCGGCCCGACCATGCGGGTCCCGAAGTGGATGGTCCGCGGCGCGCCACCCAGAAACACCTCGTCTTCGAAAAGGTACTTCTCGGTCGCCGTGAAGCCCGGTCCGCCGTCCTTCTTCTCCCAGTTCGTCGCGATCCAGCCCTTCTCCGAGAGGATGCGCATCCAACGGACGAAATCGTCGCGCGTCAGTTCGATCCCGCGATCCACCTTGTCCTTGATGTCGCGCGGCAGATTCTCGCGGACGAAGGTCCGCACCTCTGCGCGAAATGCCTCCTCTTCGGGCGTGAACCGTAGGTCCATCTCGGCTTCCCTTTGGCTTGTGTCATCGCGGACCCGGCCGGCGGCCGGCCGGTGTTGTCGTCTCGATCCGGCTCAGAATAGCGGGCGGTGGAGACGCGGCAACAGGCGGCCCCCTTGGTAGCGATAGCCTGACCTCCCGCGGCGGCGATAGCACCGGTCGCGGGCACAGGCCGCCGTTGCTGCGTCGCAGGGGATTGCGCGGCCCCGCTTGAGGATCTGCGAGCGCGAGCGAACATCCTATTTGGTGCGCCCGGCGGTTCCGGCCATCCGCCCCGGCCTTCAGCAACCCGCCGCCGGTCGACTGCCATCTCCGGGCACCGGCCCGGCTGCTGACCAAGGAGGAACACCGATGCAGGAGCACGTCTACAAGATCATCGAACTTGCCGGCTCGTCCGAGACGAGCATCGAGGATGCGATCCAGAGCGCCATCGGCCGGGCGACGCAGACACTGCACAATCTGCGCTGGTTCGAGGTCGTCCAGATCCGCGGACACGTCGCGAACGGACGGGTGCGCCATTATCAGGTCGTCCTGAAGGTCGGCTTCACCCTCGACGAGGAGTAACCGCGGCGGGGCCGGATGCCCAGAGCGGGCCGGCTCCGCCGCGTCCGGTCAGAGGCCCGGCATCTCAGAGGCCCAGCATCCGCTTCGCGATGATGTTGTGCTGGATCTCGTTCGACCCGGCGAAGATGGAGACCTTGCGGTTGTTGAAGTAGTCGGCCGAGAGGGCGTTGGCGTAATCCGGACCGATCGGCTCCTCGTTCCAACCATGTTCGAGCGCGCTGAGCACGAAGGGCTGCGCATAATTGCCGACGGCCTCCATCTTCAGCTCGGACAGCCGCTGGTGGATCTCGCTGCGCCGGATCTTGATCATCGACGCCTCGTAGCCGATCTCGCGGTCCGCCGAGACGGCCGCCAGGAGCCGGAGCATCTGGATCTCCAAGGTCGTCAGCTCGATCTCGACCTCGGCGATCTTCCGGGCGAAGGTCGGATCCTCGGCGAGCGGCCGGCCGTCCTTGACTTCCGCGGCGGCGATCTCCTTGAGCTGCCGCAGCATCCGCTTCTGGATGCCGAGCGCCCCGCCGCCCATCCGCTCATGGCCGAGCAGATATTTGGCGATGGTCCAGCCCTGGTTGATCTCGCCGACCAGATTCTCCTTCGGTACCTTGACGTTGTCGAAGAAGACTTCGTTGACCTCGTGCGTTCCCTCGATCGTGATCAGGGGCCGGACCGTGATGCCGGGCGCCTTCATGTCGTCGATCAGGAGGAAGGAGATCCCTTCCTGCGGCTTTCCTTGATTGCTGGTACGCACGAGGCAGAAGATGTGGTCCGCCATGTGGGCGGCCGTGGTCCAGGTCTTCTGGCCATTGACCACGAAATGATCGCCCTGCAGCTCTGCCCGGGTCTTGAGCGACGCCAAATCCGACCCCGAGCCCGGCTCCGAATAGCCCTGACACCACACGTCCTCGCCGGACAGGATGCGCGGCAGATATTTCTGCTTCTGCGCCTCGGTCCCGAACTTCATCAGTACGGGCCCGCACATGGTGATGCCGAACGAGATGAGGCGCGGCGCGCCGGCCAGATTGGATTCCTCGTCGAAGATGTACTTCTGCGTCACGGTCCACCCCGGGCCGCCCCACTCGGTCGGCCAGTTCGGCGCCACCCAGCCCTTCTCGTAGAGCGTGCGGTGCCAGAACATGATCTCGTCGCGCGTGAGCGCGTAGCCCTTCTCGACCTTGTTCGCGATCTCCCGAGGCAGCTTCGCCTTCAGGAAGGCGCGCACCTCCTCACGGAATGCATTGTCCTCGGGGCTGAATGCGAGATCCATGTCGCGTCTCCGGGCTGGCCCCACCGGTTCTCGGCGGAAGGGTGTCGCTTGAAGCTACGCAGGGTACCGCGTCATTTCAAGCCTGGGACCGGATGACGGTCGCTGGGGTGGCCGGCGGTCCGTCCGCGCGATTCCGGCTTGACGGACTTGGAACAAATCAGGAACACTGTGCCAGTGAGTCGGATTCGAGGAGCGACCGAGATGAACCACACCCCCGTCTGCGGCACTGCCGACAGCATCTACACGGTCGATTATGATCGCCAGCCGTTCTGCCTCGTCCGCGCCCGCGACGTGCAGGAAGCGGCCAGCCTGGCCGGACGGCTGCTGGCCGTCGCCCTGCGCAGCGATGCCTCGCAGCGCAGCGGCGCGCCGGTGGTACGGCCGCTGTCACGCGAGCTGCCGAAGCTGCGGGTGCGCCGACCGACCGAAGCCGAACGCTGCCAGTTCGCCGCCCGGATCCGACGCAACGGCGAGCCGTCTCCCTATCTTACCGCCGTCATGGTCGGGTAGCGGGCTGGGCGGGCCGGGCCGTCGTTCTACATTAGAAGCAGCACGGGTTCCCGAGGCGCCGAGCGCTGCCGTCGGGTGGGAGGTTGCATCGACCGGGCGCGGAGGGAACGGCCGGACGCGCCGGCCGAACCGCCTCCCTGCCGCAGGAGGCGACCATGCCCGTCGACCAGGAGCAGGGCGCGCTGCTCAGGCGAGTCCGCGCATCGATCCCGCTTTCGGACGAGGAAACGGCCGCGTTGGCCGGTATCGAGCGCCGAATCTGCACGCTTCCCAAGGGGCGTGACATCATCGGCGCGGGCGAGCGCCTCGACGCGATCTACGTCCTCCAGGACGGCTGGGCGATGCGTCACAAGACCTTGATCGACGGCCGCCGTCAGATCGGCAACTTCCTGCTCCCGGGCGACTTCGTGTGCAGCGAGGCGCTGGTATTCCGGCATTCGGATCACACCGTCACCACCTTGACCGCGGCCAAGGTCGCGGTGGTCGAGAGGGCCGCCGCCGCCGAACTGGTCCTCGCCTACCCGCGCCTCGCTCTCGCCGTAACCTATCTGCGGGTCCGCGAGGAAGCGATGCTGCTGGAGCGCCTGCTCAGCGTCGGTCGGCGGACCGCCTACGAGCGGGCGGCCCACCTCTTCCTGGAGCTCTGGATACGGCTCGAGCCCCTCGGTCTCGTACGCGGCGGAAACATCGTTCTGCCGGTTACCCAGGAGCATCTGGCCGATTGCCTCGGCCTCAGCCCGGTGCACATGAACCGCACCCTGCAGCAGCTTCGCCGCGATGGACTGGTGCAGCTCCGACGCGGGCCGTCGCAGTGGGTCGTGGTCGTCGATGTCGACCGGGTGAGACGGGTCATAGATTTCGACGATCATTATCTGCATCGCGACGACCTCTGCGACGCATTGGCGGGGAGGTCGGCGATGTCTCCGGTGACGCTCGGCTAGCCGACGTTCAGCGGAGGTTAAGGCGGTCGGGTGTACGCGTCTCTGCCTCATTGCGGCTCCGGAGACGCAGCGATGACAATGACGAGACCTGCGGCCGACCGCACCGCGCTGCTTCAGGCCATGGGCCGCGCGGTGTGGGAGGCGCAGCACGACCCGCCCTGTGCCTGGGAGGAGGTCTCCGACCGCGCTCCAGAGCGTGGGCGCGACGTCATCGAAGCACTGCAGGCCGCGCTCGACGCGATCGAGCGCCTCGGCTATGTCATCGTCCCCGCGACCCCGACCGAGGCCATGATCGAGGCCGGCTACGAGGCTTAGGACCGGCAGGTCGACGACCCGAGCTGGACCGTGGCCGATATCTGGAACGCCATGCGCGATTCCGGTCGCCGGGGCTGACGCCGCCGCCGGCCCTCGCAACGGCCGCATTCCAGCGATCCTGAGGGCGGTCCCCGCCGATCGCGATCGACCGAGAGGACCGGCGCGCCGCGGAACATCCTGTGCCGGCAGCGTTCGCCGCGGGATCCGACCGCCGGCCGGTCCTTCGTGTCGAACGCCGACCATATCCGGAAGTCGTGGCAACGCTCCGGTCTGCACCACGGTGCCGATCTGATAAACAATGCGGCATCTGCCTGAAACGAGGGTTCTGGAATGAGTGAGATTCCTCCGATGTTCGACCTGTCCGGCAAGGTCGCCGTCATCACCGGCTCCACCAAGGGGATCGGCAAGTCGATCGCAGAGCAGATGGCCGCGGTCGGCGCCAAGGTGGTCGTCTCCAGCCGGAAGGCCGACGCCTGCGAGCGGGTCGCCGCGGACATCAACGCGAACTGGGCGAAGTTCGGCGGTGCCGCGATCCCGCAGGCCTGCAACATTTCCCACAAGGACCAGTGCCACGCGCTGATTGACCGCGCGATCGGGGAATGGGGCCAGGTCGACATCCTCGTCTGCAACGCTGCGGTCAATCCGTTCCTCGGCTCGATGCGCGACATCCCCGAGGAGGCGTTCGACAAGACCATGAACGCCAATGTGAAGAGCAATCTCTGGCTGGTGAACGCCGTGGTGCCCGGCATGATCGAGCGGCGCGACGGCGTCATCATCATCATCGGCTCGACCGGCGGCCTACGCGGAACCGCGACGCTCGGAGCCTACGGCATGTCGAAGGCGGCCGACATGCAGCTCGTCCGCAACATCACCGTCGAATGGGGCCAGCACAACATCCGCGCCAACTGCATCGCGCCGTCGCTGGTGAAGACGGACATGGCCAAGGCCCTGTGGTCCGATCCGAAGCGGATCGCGGCGATCGAGGACACGTACCCGCTGCGCCGCATCGGCGATCCGGAAGACGTCTCGGGCCTGTGCGTGATGCTCGCCTCTCGCGCCGGCGCCTGGATCGCCGGCCAGACCATCCCCGTCGACGGCGGCATGCTCGCCGCCGGCGGGCGCTAGGCCGGAACCGGCATGCCCTCCATGACTCCGCACCAACGCTCACACGGAATGCTCGAGGATCACCGATGACCATCCCCGCTATGTTCGACCTGTCCGGCAAGGTCGCCGTCATCACCGGCTCCACCAAGGGGATCGGCAAGTCGATCGCAGAGCAGATGGCCGCGGTCGGCGCCAAGGTGGTCGTCTCCAGCCGGAAGGCCGACGCCTGCGAGCGGGTCGCCGCGGACATCAACGCGAACTGGGCTCGCGGCCCGGGCGAGGCGATCGCCGTGCCCTGCAATGTCGGCTATCGCGACCAGTGCAAGATGCTGATCGACCGCACAATGGAGCGGTGGGGTCGTGTCGACAGCTTGGTCTGCAACGCGGCCGTGAACCCCTACATGGGCCCGCTGACCGAAATTCCGGACGAAGCCTTCGACAAAATCATGACCGTCAACGTCAAGGCGAACATCTGGCTGGCCGGCATGGTGCTACCGCAGATGGCCGAGCGGCGCGACGGCACGATCATTGTCATCTCGTCGGTCGGCGGCCTGCGAGGCAATCCCGTGCTCGGCGCCTACGGCCTCTCCAAGGCTGCCGACATCCAGCTCGTCCGCAACATCACGGCCGAGTGGGGCCGGCACAACATCCGGGCCAACTGTATCGCCCCGGCACTGGTGCGCACCGACTTCGCGCGGGCGCTTTGGGAGGACCCGGAACGCTACAAGGCTGCCGTGACGAGCTATCCGCTCGGCCGAATCGGCGAGCCCGAGGACATCGCCGGTGTGGCGGTGGCACTGGCGTCCCGCGCCGGCGCCTGGTTCACCGGGCAGACCATCGTCGTCGACGGCGGCATGATGGCTGGGATCGGCCGCTGAGGCGCACCGCGCCGCCCGGGCGTCGTAACGGCGTCCGGGCGGGCATCCATTGAAACCGCCGTCGATTCAAACCATTCCGACGCGTTTCCTGTCTTCTTTCTGAACGCGACCCGCTGGACGGCGAGCGGGGCCGAGTCGCTCGGGAGGATCGCCGGGCCGGACGCCGTCGGCCGCACTCTCGCGGGCCGGACCTCCAGCAACCACCCCACCGGATCGGCCAACGGCCTGTAATGAAGCGTTAACCTTGAGCGCCGCCGGCTTCACTGCAATCAAGACAAGACGCGGCTTTGAACAGCGGCGCCTCGCGGGACGTGGTCTCGCGCTCGGACCTTCCCCGATCAGCCGCCGTTGCCGCCTTCATTAAACCCGTGTCCCGGCGACATTTAGCGCTTGCAGTTGAAGCCCGCTTGCGTGTCTCATAATCGCAGGGGCAAGGTCAGGATGTGGGCTCGAAACTCATGGGCGGCATTGGCGGGCCCCCCGTCGGCCGCGACAGTGGACGCTCTCGACTGCGCTTACCCTGGTTCGGCTCGGCTGTGATCCGTTCAGGATATTGCGGTGGAGCCATTCGTCACCTGCCGGATGCGGAGTTGGTCGGGGCTTCGTGACGACCTGCAGGATGGCGGTCGGATTCGCTGCCCGACACAGAACCGGCCTTTGCGGCGGCCGGCTGGCGCATTGGAGCTACCTGGAGATGATGAATCGACGGCACCACGATTCGAGCCCGCTTCTCATGCAAGAGGTCTCGGCCGTGGTCAAGTGGTACAATCCGACGAAGGGATTCGGCTTCGTCCAGCTCAATGACGGCTCCCCCGATGCCTTTCTGCACGTTTCCATCGTCGAGCAGTCCGGGCACGGCGATCTCCCCGAAGGCACGATCATCGTTTGCGACATCTCCGAGGGCCGCAAAGGACCGCAGGTGGCGGTGATTCATCGAATCGAGTCGTTCGGCGACGGATCGGCCGCCTCCCGCAGCCCCCGCGGCGACGGCTATGGCGCGCCTTTGGGTCCGGCTGGCGGCACGGTCGAGGGCCGGGTGAAGTTCTTCAATGCGGATAAGGGCTTCGGCTTCGTCAGCCCGGATGACGGCGGCAAGGATGTTTATATTTCCCTGCGCACGCTCCAGCGCATGAACATTGCATCTCTGGAGCCGAATCAATGGGTCCGGCTGACCACCCGCATGGGGCAGAAGGGCCCGATGGCCGACCGGCTCGAGTTGATCTGACCGAACGGGCGGCAGCCACAGCGCCACCGCTGCCCGTTCGGACGCCGTGCGGATCGCCGCGGCAAGTGCCCCGAACCTCGCTTCGTGGCACGGGACGGCGGTCGCTCCCTCGAACCCGCTGCGGTGACCCGTGTTAGCCGCGCCGCGTTCCCGTCAGTCTCCGGATCTCCGCCGTCGTCTGCGAGGTGGCCTGTTCCTGCTGGTACCGCTCCTGGCGCTGGCCGGCGCACTCGTGCTGCGGGCGGTTGACCCGCCGCCGATCCAGGACCTCCGATTCTGGGTCTTCGATCACTTCCAGCGATTGGAGCCGCGCATCTACCGGCCCGGGCCGGTTCTGGTCATCGACATCGACGACGAAACCCTGCGCCGGTTCGGCCAATGGCCGTGG
This sequence comes from uncultured Alphaproteobacteria bacterium, assembly GCA_964625225.1. Taxonomy (GTDB): domain Bacteria; phylum Pseudomonadota; class Alphaproteobacteria; order JAJUGE01; family JAJUGE01; genus CAZVAR01. The sequence goes on from CAZVAR010000007.1 coordinate 51,819, forward strand.
CCCCGCACTCTCCTGGCGCAACTCGTCGACCGCCTCGGTGCGGCACAGCCCGCCGCCGTGGCCCTCGACATTCTGTTCCCGGAGCCGGACCGGACCTCACCGGCTCGGATCATCGCCAATTGGCCGGAGTTGCCGGAACTCGCAGAACTGCGGGAGCGCGCCGCCCGCGGCGACTTGCCCGATCACGATCAGATGCTGGCGGAGGCTCTTCGGCGCAGCCGTGCAGTCGCCGGATTCGCCCTGACCGACACCGGAGTAACGGGCACGGCTCCGGTACGCTTGGCCGGCTTCGCGACGGCCGGGGCGGACCCCACGGAGTTCCTGATCGCCTACGATGCCGTCGTGCCGACGCTTCCGGAGATCGCCGGCGCGGCGCTCGGAAGCGGCGTCATCAACGTACAGCCGGAGCGCGACGGAATCATCCGCCGCATTCCGCTGTTGGTTGCCCACGGCGGTGAAATCTATCCGTCGCTTGCCGCGGAAGCGCTGCGGGTGGCTCAGAATGCCCGGACTTACGTCGTCAAGTCGACCGGCGCCAGTGGCGTCATCGGGTTCGGCCAGCGGACCGGCGTGAGCGAGGTCAAGATCGGACAGGCGGTCGTGCCGACCGACCCGAAGGGCCGTCTCTGGCTCTACGACACCGGGCCGGTCCCGGAGCGCGTCATTCCCGCATGGCGGGTCATGTCGGGCGAGGTCGAGCCCGCGGCGCTGGCCGGCAGCATTCTGCTGATCGGGACCAGCGCCGCGGGCCTCAAGGACTTGCGCGCGACCCCACTCGACGCGGCGGCGGCGGGCATTTCCGTCCACGCCCAGCTTCTCGAGCAGATGATCTTCCAGGAGTTCCTGAATCGACCGGATTGGGCGGACGGGGCCGAATTCCTGTTTCTTCTGGTGCTCGGGCTCGTCGTCCTGTTCGGCCACCTCTCCCGTCGGCTCGGCGCCGCGTGGCTCGCCCTGGTCACGATGTCGACGATCGCCGCCGCGACCGCCCTGTCCTGGTATGCTTTCGCCGAACTGCGCCTGCTGATCGACCCGGTCTACCCGGCGCTCGCTGTACTGCACGTCTATCTCGTGGCCTCATTGCTGCGCTATCTGCGCACTGAGGGCGAACGCAATCAGATCCGGCAGGCTTTCGGGCTCTATATGGCCCCCGCTCTGGTCGAGCGGCTCGCACACAATCCGGAGCTGCTGCGCCTCGGCGGCGAGATGCGCGACCTCACCCTGCTCTTCTGCGACATCCGCGGTTTTACCGCCATTTCCGAGCAGTTCGACGCGGAAGAGCTGACCCACTTCATCAACCGCTTCCTGACGCCGATGACGGACGTCATCCTGCGGGCGAACGGGACCATCGACAAATATATGGGCGACTGCATCATGGCGATGTGGAACGCTCCGCTGGATGATCCGGACCACGCCGACCACGCCTGCGCGGCGGCGCTAGCGATGCGTGACGGCGTCGCGCGTCTCAATGACGAACTGCGGGCGGAGGCCGCCGCGGCCGGCCGCCCGCATCTTCCGATCCGGGTGGGCATCGGCCTGAACTCGGGATTGTGCTGCGTCGGCAACATGGGCTCGCAGCAGCGCTTCGACTATTCCGCGCTCGGCGACGACGTGAACCTCGCGTCGCGTCTCGAAGGCCAGTGCAAGACCTACGGGGTCGACATCATCGTCGGCGAGAACACGCAGGTACGGGCGCCCCGGCAGGCCATGATCGAGATCGACCTGATCCAGGTGAAAGGAAAGACCCGCCCGGTCCGCATCTACGCCTTGCTCGGCGGTCCGGACCTGGCCGCCGACGCCGATTTCGCCGGTTTGCGCGAACTGCAGGAACGAATGCTCGACGCCTATCGCGCGCAGGATTGGCCTGCCACGCGTCGTCTGCTGCGTGAATGTCGGGCCGCCGGAGCACGCTTCGAACTGGAATTCCTCTACGACGTGTTCGAGGAGCGGGTCGGCCACTACGAGACCAACCCCCCGGGCACAGATTGGGACGGGGTTTTCGTTTCTCTGGGTAAATGAGCCGTCGGATCATGCTATAAGGATGGTGGGCGTCGGCTCGCCGGCCGTCTATGGCGCGCTTCGTGGAGGCATCGTGAAGACTTTCGTCCGGACACTGGCGGCCGGAGTGCTGGCCTTTGGGTTTTCCGCGGCAGTCCCTGCACCTTCCTTCGCCCAGGAGACGCCGCCCGACGAGGCGGCGCTCCGTGCGCGCTACGACACGCTGTTCGAGGAGATGCTGGCGCGGCCTGCCGATCTCGACTTGATGTTTGCCTTCGCCGAGGTTGCCACCCGGCTTGGCGAATACGACGCGGCGATCAGCACACTGGAGCGGATGCTCCTGTTCAACCCGAACCTGCCGCGCGTGCATCTGGAGCTGGGCGCACTTTACATGCGGGTCGGCGCGAACGAGATGGCGCGGACCTATCTTGAGGACGCGGTTCGCGGACCGGACGTGCCGGAGGCGGTTCGGCAGCGGGTCGAGACGCTGCTTGCGGAGATCGACCGGAGGACCAGCCGGCACGTCTTCGGCGGCTCGGTGCTGGCCGGCATCCGCTACCAGACCAATGCCAATGCGGGCCCGAACTCGAGCCGGGTGCTGGTCGGTGGCATCGACGCCGTGCTCGACGACGAGTTCCGAGAGCAGGACGACTTCAACTCCTTCGTCTCCGCCCTTCTCGTCCACGCCTATGATCTCGATACTCCCTATGGCGAGTTCTGGGAGACGCGGGTCGGCGCCTACGGCGCTGCGCAGTTCCAGCTCGACGATCTCGACGTGTCGGCGTTCGAGCTGCAGACCGGCCCGCGCCTGGCGCTCTTCCCGGCGGAGATGTCGGGTACCACGATCCGGCCATTCGTTCTCGGCAATGTCGTCACCCTCAACTACGATCTGCTCTACACCGGCATCGGTTTTGGTGCCGAGCTGCGGCACGTGGTCTCCGACCGGCTCAGGTTCGAGCTGCAGCCCTTCCTCGTTTACCGCGAGTTCAACAATTCCAGCACGGAGCCAACCGCGGACCGGCTGAGCGGCGTGGAATCCGGCGTTATCCTCGCGGGACGATACCGGCCGATGGACGATCTGGAGGTCTTCGCCCGTCTCGGCTACTCCCACGAGAACGCCAAAGCGGCGTTCGAGGAAAACGACCAGTATGCCGTTACGGCCGGTGCGACCTACGCCTATCCGGCGCCGTTCGGCCTCACGCCTGTTCCCTGGGAAATCACCGCCGAGGCCGGGTTCACGGCAACCGACTACAAGGAGCCGGACCCGGCGATCGCCCCGGGTCGCACGCGCCACGACGAGGAATGGTGGATCGGCGTTCACAATTCGTTCCGAATGACCGAGGCTTGGTCGCTGGAAGCGCAGCTCCGGTACATTGTCAACGAGTCCAACATCCGGAATTTCGACCGTGACAATCTGGTAGTCCTGTTCGGCGCCCTTGCCACCTTCTGACCCCAGAGAATCGAGTCTTTCCGATGCGCGCTCATGCTCTTCTGGCCCTGCTTCTCGTCGCAGCGTCTCCGGTCGCCGCCGAGCGGATCGGTACCACCGCCGCGGTCAATCCGGCTGCCACCGGTACGCCGCCGGGCGGCGAGACGCGGGTGCTGCATGTCGGCAGCGACGTCGTGTTCGAGGAGCGGATCGTCACCTCACCCACCGGGCAGACCCAGCTTCTCTTCCTCGATCAATCGTCGCTGACGGTCGGCCCGAATGCGGACGTCGTGCTCGACCGCTTCGTCTACGACCCATCCACCTCGACCGGAGAGCTAGCGGTCTCGATCACCAAGGGCGTATTCCGCTTCGTCGGCGGCAAGATCAGCGCGAATTCCGGCGCCACCATTCGTACCCCCACCGCGACGCTCGGCATCCGTGGATCCATCGTGATCGGCGCCGTCACCAATCCGACGGACGTCGTCTTCCTCGCCGGAAATGAGTTCACGGTGTCGAACGAGGGCGGCCGGATTCGCTACGATCGGCGCGGCACGGGGCGCTGGATCCGGGCTGCGAGCGCGTCCGAACGCCCACAGGACCTCGGGCGGGCCAGCCGCGACCTCCTTCAGAGCTTCCTCTCGTCCCTCGCGACCACCGGCACGGGCGGCGCGCCGGAGCAGCCGACCGAAACACAGAGCCAGCAGGCGCTGGGGGATGCCGATACGGCCGATCCCGGCGGGCGCGATCGGGAGATGCGCGCCCCTCGGCCGACGGTCGAGACGCCGCCCGAGGTCACCGAAGTCGTCGAACGTTCCGAACCGGGCGAGCAGCGAGACCCCACCGGCGGGACCGTAACCGCCGCCTTCGATCTTGTCGGGTTCGACTCGCCGGAGGTCGACAGCGCGCGTTTCACCTTCGGCGGCACCGATCCTTCGCGCAGCCGGTTCGTCGATCTGCAGGACTTCGGTGCGCAGCACCCGGTGGCCGCGACCCGTGATCGGAGTCTTTTGAACGGGGAGCCGGGCCAAGCCCTGCCGGACGCACCGGACGGGTTCCGGTCCGAGTTCCACACTTGGTCCGGCGCGACGAGCGGGCCGGACGGAACACAGACGGACGGCCTGCCGCGCTATCGCTTCGCGGCGATCGGGCCGGAGCCCACGGTGGAGATCCGAATCGGAGGCGACGGTCCGCAATCGGAATCGGCAGCGCCGACACAGACCATCGATACGGAGGGGACGGTTCTGCACGGCTACGCCACTGCGCTCGGCGTGTCGCTGCCGTCGGGAACCAGCCCGCTGGATTCCCTGCCGGCGGACCCAGCGCTCGATCCGTCGGTCGTCTGCCGCTGCGAGTTCCTGTCTTGGGGCTTCTGGAACGCCGAGATTCAGCGGCCCGACCACAACGGCGAAGAGGGTGGCTTGGAGCGCGTCGTCCACGGTACCTGGGTTGCCGGCGTACTGCCCAGCCTAGGCGAGATGCCGATGCACGGGCGCGCCCGCTATGACGGCCACGCCATCGGCACGGTGTCCGAGGGCGGCGGGCAGCGGGTCGCTTCCGGCGTGTTCGAAGCCCTGTACGATTTCGGCCAGCGCAGCGGCGATGTCGAGCTCCGACAGTTCGACGGCCGTGACTATACCGGCAGCGTCTTCGCCGCCAACCGCCGCGATTTCAGCGGTGGCATCTCGACGTCGATGAACGGCAGTATCGCCGGTTCCTTCGTCGGCTCCTTCGTGAAGAATGGGGCCGATCCCGCGGGCGGCATGATCGGCGACATCATCCTTGAGGGAGTCACTCCCGCCGGCAATTATCGCGGCGTCGCCACCGTCGCGGCAAAAGGAACCCCACTCCAGACGGAGTGACCGGTCGCAAGTGTGGCCACGTCTTGAAATCTGACTATTTTCCTTTTATGATGGCTTTGCTTTAGCACGAGCCACAATGGAGGCCCGGGTCGCCATGCGGAGTCATTGCGAAGGTCCTCCCGGACCAGGCCGGAAGCATCCGGCGTGCCCCGGCGGCTCTGTCTGAGCGGATCGGAACCGCGTGCTGCCGCAGCCTGTCCGCGGTCGCGACACGACACGTAGCCGTCTTTTCCCCGCACCCCGGCCAGCGGGCGACCGAGCGCTCCTTTGCCGCTCGCTCCACCCCCATGCGAATCCCCATGCATCCCCATCGGACCCCCATGAACCCCCACCAACCCCCATAAATCCCCATGGGATTTCCCCCGGCACCCGTCCACTCGCGTGCAATGGCCGGAACATGCCCTATATTCAGGGCCTCGCGTATGTTCGCTGTTTGTTCCATGCGAGGCCTGCCGATGTCGTCCCGCACCGCTGCTCGTAGACGCCCCATGTCGGATCTGTTTGACGCTTCCTCCGAGAACAAGGCCTATACGGCCGCCGATATCGAGGTCCTGGAGGGTCTGGAGCCGGTCCGGCGGCGACCGGGTATGTATATCGGCAGCACCGACGAGCAGGGGCTGCATCACCTCGTCGCCGAAATCCTCGACAACGCCATGGACGAGGCGGTCGCTGGTCATGCGGACCTGATCGAGATCGAACTGGGCGAGGACGGCACCGTCACCGTTCGCGACAATGGCCGCGGTATCCCGATCGACCCGCACCCCAAGGTCAAGGGAAAATCCGCCCTCGAGGTGATCCTCACCACGCTCCATTCCGGCGGCAAATTCAGCGGCAAGGTCTACGACACCTCCGGCGGCCTGCACGGTGTCGGCCTCTCGGTCGTCAACGCGCTGGCCGACCGCCTGACGGTGGAGGTCGCCCGCGACCGCATCCTCTGGCGTCAGTCCTACGAGCGCGGCCGACCGACCGGGAAGCTCGAGAAGGTGGGTGCGGCCCCCAATCGGCGCGGAACCCTGGTCCGGTTCCACCCCGATCCGGACATCTTCGGTACCGGCGTGCGCTTCAGCCCTGCCCGGCTCTATCGGATGGCACGCTCCAAGGCCTACCTCTTTCGTGGGGTCAAAATCCGTTGGCGCTGCGCACCGGGTCTGCTGAAAACCGGCATGGAGATACCACCGGAGGCCGAACTGCACTTCCCCGGCGGGCTCTCCGACTTCCTGGCCGCCAGCGTCGAGGGCCGCGAGCCGATCGCCACGCAGCCCTTTGCCGGGGGCGCAACCTTCCCCGGCCGGGCCGGACGGGTCGAATGGGCGATCACCTGGGTCACGGATGGCGAGGGCTTCTCCGGGACCTACTGCAATACCATCCCCACTCCGCTCGGCGGTAGCCACGAGGCCGGATTCCGAGCCGCGCTCCTGAAGGGCCTGAAGGCGTATGGGGAATTGGTGGGCAGCCGGCGCGCCCCGAGCGTTACGGCGGAAGATCTCTTCGGCGGCGCCTGCCTCATGCTCTCGGTCTTCATTCGCGATCCCCGTTTCCAGGGACAAACGAAGGAGAAGCTGGACTCGCCGGAGACGGCCCGCCTGGTCGAGGCCGCGGTGCGCGATCATTTCGATCACTGGCTCGGAGACGACCCGGTACGCGGCCGCGCCCTGCTCGACCATGCGATCGAGCGCTTCGAGGAACGCCAGCGGCGCAGGCAGGAAAAGGAACTCGGCCGCAAGAGCGCGACCAGCCGCAAACTCCGTCTGCCCGGCAAGCTCGCCGACTGCACCGTCTCCAGCGCCGCCGGCACCGAGCTGTTCCTGGTCGAGGGCGATAGCGCCGG
>CAZVAR010000008.1:0-3963 GCA_964625225.1 uncultured Alphaproteobacteria bacterium
AGCTGCGCCAGATCCTCGATCGAGTAGATGTCGTGGTGCGGCGGCGGCGAGATCAATGTCACGCCCGGCGTCGAGTGCCGCAGCCGCGCGATCAGCGACGAGACCTTGAGGCCGGGAAGCTGGCCGCCCTCGCCGGGCTTCGCGCCCTGCGCGATCTTGATCTCGATCTCGGAGCAATTGTTCAGGTACTCCGCAGTGACGCCGAACCGACCGGAGGCGACCTGTTTGATTGCGGAGCACGGATTATCCCCGTTCGGCCGCGGCACATAGCGCGCCGGATCCTCGCCGCCCTCACCGGAATCCGACTTGGCGCCGATCCGATTCATCGCGATGGACAGGGTCTCGTGCGCTTCCGGCGACAGGGCGCCGAGCGAGATGCCGGGTGAGACCAGGCGCTTGCGGATTTCCGTGACCGACTCGACCTCGTCGATCGAGACCGGCTTGTCTATGTAGTTGAAGTCCAGCAGATCGCGCAGGTGGATCGGCGGCAGACGCCGGGTCCCTTCACTGTACTTCTTGTAGGTGCTGTAGGAGTCGGTCGCGACCGCGGTCTGCAGCACATGAATCAGATTGCCCTCGAAGGCATGAAGCTCGCCGGAGCGGCGGTACTTGTAGAGACCGCCGATCGGCAGGGCGACGAAGTCTTCGGTAAAGGCGCGACGGTGCAGGTCCAGCACCATTTTCTGGATACCGGTCAGGCCGAGACCGGAGATGCGGGAGGTCATGCCGGGAAAGTAGTGGGCCACCAGCGAGCGCGAGAGTCCGACCGCCTCGAAATTGTAGCCGCCCCGGTAGGAGCTGATGACGGCGATGCCGAGCTTCGACATGATCTTGAGCAGCCCGTCGTCGACCGCCTGCTTGTAGCGGGCGAGCGCCTCCTCGAGCGTGAGGCTGCCGAGCAGACCACGACGCTGCCGGTCCGCGATGCTCTCCTGCGCGAGATAGGCGTTGACCGTCGTCGCCCCGACGCCGATCAGCACGGCGAAATGATGCACGTCCATGCACGCGCCGGTACGTACGTTCAGCGACGTGAAGGTGCGCAGGCTCTGCCGAACCAGATGCGTGTGCACGGCCCCGACCGCGAGGATCATCGGGATCGCCGCGCGTTCGGGTCCGATATCCTTGTCGGAGAGGACGAGATGCGAGCAGCCTCCGCGCACCGCGTCCTCCGCCTCGTGCTGGATGCGCTCGAGCGCCTGGCGCAGGGCGTGCTGACCATCGGCCACGGCGAAGGTGGCGTCGATGTCGGCGCATGTATCGCCCATGAAGCCGCGCATCGCCTCGAACTCGGCATTGCTCAGCACGGGAGATTGCAGCTGCAGCAACCGGCACTGGCTCTCGTCCTCGTCGAGGATGTTGCCCAGATTGCCGAGCCGCGTCGCCAGCGACATCACGTGCCGTTCGCGCAGACTGTCGATCGGCGGGTTGGTCACCTGGCTGAAGTTCTGCCGGAAGAAGTGGTGCAATCCGCGATTCTGCTTGGAGAGCACCGCGACGGGCGTATCGTCGCCCATCGAGCCAACCGGCTCCTTGCCCTCCTCGGCCATCGGCTGGAGGATCATCTCCAGCTCCTCGATCGTCCAGCCGGCGGCGGCCTGCCTGCGGCGCAGCGCGTCGCGATCGAACTCGATCCGCTCGACCGCGTCGCGGCGGATGATCGAGTCGAGATGGACGATATTCCGGATCCATTCGCGATAGGGCCGCCTGGCCGCCAGCCTCGCCTTCAGCTCGTCGTCCCGGTAGAGCCGCCCCTCGACGAGGTCCACCGCAATCATCTGGCCGGGCCCGAGCCGGCCCTTCTCGATGATCGCCTCCTCCGGCAGCCGCACCATCCCGGCCTCGGAGCCGGCGTAGATCAGGCCGTCGGCGGTGATCGTATAGCGCATCGGACGCAGACCGTTGCGGTCCATGCCCGCCAGCACCCAGCGCCCGTCATAGGCGGCAAGCGCCGCCGGCCCGTCCCACGGTTCCATCACCGCGTTGCAGTAGCTGTAGAGGCTCTTCAGCTCATCGGGCATCAGCCGGCTGGCCGACCAGGCTTCCGGCACCAGCAGGGTCTTCGCCATCGGCAGTTCCCGCCCGGCGCGGACCAGCAGCTCCATCACCGCGTCCAGCGCCGCCGAATCCGAACTGCCGAGCTGGATGATCGGCTTCAGGTCCTCGATCGCCGCGCCGAACCGGGCACTGGCGAGTCGCGGTTCGTGACTCTTCATCCAGTTGAGATTGCCGCTGAGCGTGTTGATCTCGCCATTGTGAGCGAGGATCCGGAAGGGCTGCGCGAGTCGCCAGGTGGGGAACGTGTTGGTCGAGTAGCGCTGATGATAGATCGCGAAGTTCGAGACGAACCGCTCATCGAGCAGGTCCGGATAGAAGGCGGTGAGCTGCTCGGCCAGGCACAGCCCCTTGTAGATGACCGACCGCGAGGACAGGGAGCAGATGTAGAAATCCGACACACCGGCGGCGAACGCCTGCTTCTCGATCCGCCGGCGGATCACCATCAGGTCGGTCTCGAACTGCTCGGCCTCGGTCCCGCGGGTATTCGCGATCAGGATTTGCTCGATCTCCGGCCGCGTCGCGTTGGCCTTCTCACCGAGCGCCGCCGTGTTCACCGGCACCTGCCGCCAGCCATAGATCGTGTAGCCGAGGTCGAGGATCTCGGTCTCGACGATGCAGCGGCAGCGCTCCTGCCCTGCCATGTCGGTGCGCGGCAGGAAGATCATGCCGACGGCGAGCAGCCCCGGCTGCGGCTCGTGGCCGGCGCGGCGGATATGCTGCCGGAAGAACTCGTGCGGGATCTGCACGTGAATGCCGGCGCCGTCGCCGGTGGCACCGTCGGCGTCCACCGCGCCGCGGTGCCAGACCGCCTTCAACGCATTGATCGCCCCGTCGACCACATCGCGGCGCGGCGTACCGTCGAGCGAGGCAACGAAGCCGACACCGCAGGCATCGTGCTCCTGTGCCGGGTCGTAGAGACCGGCCTCCGCGAGACGTGCGGCATTGGCCTGCCATTCCCGCACGAATTCCGGACCGGACAGCTCCCGCACTCCGTCGACCATCGCCGTCTCCCTCACGATGCCAGCGCCATTGCGTTTTCGCCCTTGCCGCGGATGTAACGGTCGATGCTCTCAGCAACATCGCGGCCGTCACGGATTGCCCAGACGACCAGCGAGGCGCCGCGCACGATGTCTCCGGCGGCGAATACGCCCTCCAGGTTGGTCATGCCGGTGCGGAGATCGGCCTTGACCGTGCCCCATCGGGTCAGTGCCAGCTCGGGGCAGCCGAACAGGGTCGGCAGGTCCTCCGGATCGAAACCCAGCGCCTTCACGACCATGTCGGCATCCACCGTGAAGTGGGAACCCTCGACCGGCTCCGGGGCCTGCCGGCCGGTGGCGTCGGGCAGGCCGAGATGCATCCGGACGGCACGCACTGCGCGAACCTCCCCGTCGCCGAGGAGCGCCTCGGGAGCCGCCAGCCACACGAACTCGACGCCCTCTTCCTCGGCATGCTTCACCTCGCGCAGCGAGCCCGGCATGTTGGCCCGGTCGCGCCGGTAGAGGCATTTCACCGACTTCGCCCCCTGCCGCACCGCGGTGCGCACGCAGTCCATCGCCGTATCGCCGCCGCCGATCACGACCACGTGCTTGCCGGCCGCGTTCAGCGTGCCGTCCTCGAACGCGGGTACCGCATCGCCCAGGCCCTTCCGGTTGCTGGCAATCAGGTAGTCGAGCGCCGGATGGACGTTGCCGAGACCGACGCCGGGCACCATGAGGTCCCGTGCCGCATACACACCTGTGGCAATCAGCATCGCATCGTGCCGCGCCCGCAGGTCGCCGAGTGTTGCATCGCGGCCCACCTCGAAATTCAGGTGGAAGGTAATGCCGCCGTCGGCCAGCAGCTTTCCGCGCCGCTCGACGACCGATTTCTCCAGCTTGAAATTGGGGATCCCGTAGATCAGCAGGCCGC
>CAZVAR010000008.1:3973-29330 GCA_964625225.1 uncultured Alphaproteobacteria bacterium
GTCGTACCGGTCGTAGACGTGGACCTGGTAGCCTTTGCGGCGCAGCTGCTCGGCAGCCGCCATGCCCGCAGGTCCCGCGCCCACGATGCCGACACTCTCGGGCCGCTCGCGGCGCGGCTTCGGCGGCCGTACCCAGCCCTGCTCCCAGGCGTTCTCGGTGATGAAGCGCTCGACCGTGCCGATGGTGACCGACTCGAAGCCCTTCTCGATGACGCAATTGCCCTCGCACAGCCGGTCCTGCGGACAAATGCGGCCGCAGATCTCCGGCATGTTGTTGGTCGCCGACGCGAGCTCATAGGCCTCCTCGAGCCGGCCTTCCGCGGTCAGCTTCAGCCAGTCGGGGATGTTGTTCTGCAGCGGGCAATGAATCTGGCAAAAGGGCACGCCGCATTGCGAGCAGCGCGCCGCCTGTTCTGCCGCCTTTTCGCGTGCGAACTCTTCGTAAATCTCCCGGAAGTCGTGCCGGCGCACCTCGGCCGCACGCTTCTCCGGCATCGCCTTCGGGGTCGTCACGAATTTCAGCATGCGTTCGGCCATGGACGTTCCGGATCTCACAGGGGATGCCAGGGCTGTGCCCTGCACAATAGGGCGCATCCTGCAGCGCACAAAGCGAAAACCCACAAGAATGACAGTGATGCTTGCCTAATTTCTGCGGATGGCCGTGTTCACAGCATCGGTCACGGCCCCGGCAGTCGAAGTCGGCGCGAATTGGTACCGATCCGGGACTATCCGGTCGCGGCAGGCCCGCAGACCGGCATTGCACGATGTCTCTCGCGCTGGTCTGATGCGTTCGCGCTTGCATAAGAGCGCCGCTTGTGGCTTCCGGAGGGACGCCACGTTCGGAGTCCCCATGCCGTTTGAAGCCACCCTCGGCGCCCTGCTGCTGGGCATCGTAGAGGGTCTCACCGAATTCCTGCCCGTCTCCTCGACGGGACATCTCATCCTGGTCGGCCAACTGCTCGGATTCGAGGGGCCGCCGGGGCATGTGTTCGAGGTCGCGATCCAGCTCGGCGCAATTCTCGCCGTCTGTATCGTCTATCTGCGCCTGCTCCTCCGGGTCACGTTCGGCTTGCGATCGGACCCGGCGGCGCAACGCTTCACCGCGGCAGTGCTGCTCGGCTTCCTGCCCGCCGCGGTCGCGGGCGCGCTGGCGCACGGATTCATCAAGTCCGTGCTGTTCTCGCCCTATGTCGTTTGCACCATGCTGATCGTCGGCGGCATCGCGATCCTGGTGATCGAGCGTAATCTTCCGGCACCACGCTGGTTCAAGGTCGAACATTTCCCGGCCCGCCTCGCGCTCGGCATCGGCTGCGCGCAAGTGCTGGCGCTTGTGCCCGGCGTGTCCCGGTCCGGTGCAACCATCCTCGGGGCGCTGCTGATGGGCGTGGACCGCAAGGCGGCGGCCGAGTTCTCCTTCTTCGTCGCGATCCCGACGATGTTCGGCGCCGTCGTCTACGATCTTTACAAGAACCGCGACGGCCTGTCGTCCGATGGCATGCTGCTGATCGCGATCGGCTTCGCCGCCGCGTTCCTCGCCGCCGCGCTGGTGGTACGCGGCGTGCTCGCCTTCATCGGCCGCTACGGGTTCGCACCGTTCGGCTGGTACCGCATCCTGGTCGGCACGGTGATGCTTGCGGTGCTGCTGCTGTCGTGAGGGTAATCAGCCGGTCCTGAGCCGCCCGGAACGGGCGAGGGTTCCGCCGCGGCGGAAGCGCGCCAGGTAGGTCGGGAGCACGACCGCAATGTTCTTGGGTGTGATGCCCAACTCGGCAAAGCCGGGCGCGCCGTCGGCCACCGTGTTGTCGCGCCGCAGCAGCGCGACCTGATCGCGCGTGAGCGGCGGCTTCGGTAGCCACTCCAGGAACGTGGCTCCGAACGACGCGAGACCGAACGGGACGGGCACCAGCCAGCGCCGCCGCCCGATCTGGCGCAGCATGATTTCCATCAGCTCCCGGAACGTATAGACGAGCGGCCCGCCCAGTTCGAAGGTCGCACCGGCCGTCCGCGGGTCCCGGAGCGCTGCCGTGACCGCATCCGCCACGTCGCCCACATAGACCGGCTGGACCCGGGTAGTGCCGCCGCCGATCAGCGGCAGCGCCGGCGAATAGCGGGCCATTTGCGCGAAACGGTTGAAGAACTCGTCCTCCGGGCCGATCACGATGCTGGGTCGCAGGATCGTCGCGCCGGGAAAGGCGGTGCGGACCGCCGACTCGCCGGCGGCCTTGGACCGCCCGTAGCGCGACGGCGAGGCCGGATCGGCACCGATCGCCGAGACGTGGATCAGCCGGCCGACGCCCGCCTCCTGCGCACAGCGCGCGACCAGGCCCGCACCTTGGACGTGAACCGCGTCGAATGTCTGGCGGCCGCGCTCGTAGAGAATCCCGACCAGGTTGATCACCGCGTCGACACCGGCCAGGGCGTTACGGACCGAGGCCTCGTCGCGGATGTCGGTCGCGAACGGCACGATCTGCCCGGGCATGCCCATCGAGGTCAGGAACAGCGCGTGCTCCGGGTGCCGCACCCCGACCCGGACGATGGTTCCCGCGTCGGCCAGTCGCTTCACGATGTAGCGACCGAGAAACCCGGACCCGCCTATGACGGTGGCACGACGATGGAACATGGCGCATTCTCTCCAGCGGCTTGGGGGCGGGGCGGCCCGCGGCGCGGGATATTACCGGCTCCGTACGGCGCGGCAACTGCCGGGCAACACCCTGTTGACAGGTCCGTGCCGTCCCACTACATGACCGGTCTACCGCGCCCAGGTGGCGGAATTGGTAGACGCGCAGGTTTCAGGTACCTGTGGCCGCAAGGCCGTGGAAGTTCGAGTCTTCTCCTGGGCACCACTCGAAATCGTCGAACGGACCGCGCCGTTGCCGCGCCAGCCTCTGCGCGGCGGAAGGATGCGATGGCGGTCGAACTCCACAAGAACGATCTTCCCGCGGGCCTGAATCTCGGCCCCGTGGTCGCCGTCGACACCGAGACGATGGGGCTGCGGCCGGAACGCGACCGGCTCTGCCTGGTCCAGCTCTCGGCGGGCGACGGCAACGCACACCTCGTGCAGTTCCCGCCCGGCGCCGACGGGACGCCGGACTATGCGGCGCCGCGGCTGCGGGCGCTGCTGGCCTCGCCGCAGGTGCTGAAGATCTTCCATTTCGCGCGGTTCGACATCGCCGTCCTGCGCCGCTATTTGGGTGTCGAGGTCAAGCCGCTGTACTGCACGAAGATCGCCTCGAAACTGGTCCGGACCTATACCGATCGCCATGGGTTGAAGGATCTGTGCCGGGAGCTGCTCGGGGTGGACATCTCGAAGGAGCAGCAATCCTCGGATTGGGGCGCGGACACTCTCAGCATGGCCCAGCTCAATTATGCGGCGGCCGACGTGTTGCACCTGCACGCGCTGCGGGCCGAACTCGACCGCCGGCTCGACCGCGAGCGGCGCCGCGCGCTGGCCGAAGCATGCTTCGCCTTTCTGCCGACCCGTGCCGCGCTCGATCTCGAGGGATGGGGAGAGGAGGACATCTTCGCCCATTGACGGCCTCGTGGCCCCGAGGCATTCGCATCGGTGCGATGCGATCCGCCAACGCCGCCGAAACGGGCTGCACCCGGGACGATGATCTGGGACACACGATTCCGGGCGATACCGAGCAAGATTCGGGCCATCCCGCCGGACCGGGCGGCCGGCCACCCTTGACAGGAACGGCCGGCGGGCCGATCTGCGAGCGACTGCGACTCGGTGCCCGATGACCATCCTCGAACGACAGCTTGCGCCGGATGACCGCGACCTCAGCGCCGCACGACGCGTGCTGTATCTGGAGGCCGAGGGCATTCGGGCCGTAGCGGAGGCCCTGGACGGCGCCTTCACGCGGGCGCTGGATCTGCTGGAGGGCGCGTCCGGCCGCGTCATCGTCACCGGCATGGGCAAGAGCGGACACGTCGCACGCAAGATTGCGGCGACGCTCGCCTCCACCGGCAGTCCGGCGCAATACGTTCATCCCGCCGAAGCGAGTCACGGCGATCTCGGCATGATCACGCGCCAGGATGCCGTGCTGGCACTTTCCAATTCCGGCGCGACGGCGGAGCTCGCGAATCTTCTGGCCCATGCGGCGCGGATCGAGATTCCGGTGGTCGCCGTCACCGGGCGTGCGGATAGTCCCCTCGCGGAGGCGGCACGGATCACGCTGGTCCTGCCGCAGGTGAACGAAGGCTGCCCGCTGGGCCTCGCGCCCACGACGTCGACGACGATGATGCTGGCGCTGGGGGACGCGATCGCGGTCGCCCTGTTGCAACGCAGGGGGTTCTCGGAAGAGGATTTCCAGCGCCTCCATCCCGGCGGCGCGCTCGGTCAGAAGTTGGTGCGGGTGCGCGATATCATGCACGTAGGCGAGCAGATCCCGCTGGCGGACCCGGACACGCCGATGGCGGAAGCGCTCGTTACGATGACCGCCAAGAGCTTCGGCTGCGTCGGTGTGCGCGACGGCGCTGGCCGCCTGATCGGCATCGTCACGGACGGCGACCTGCGGCGTCATATGAGCCCCGATCTGATCCGAGAGCCGGCCCGGGCCGTGATGACGCCACAGCCCAAGACGATCCGCCCGCAGGCCCTGGCGGCGGAGGCGGTCGCGATCATGAACCGGAATGCGATTACCAGCCTGTTCGTGGTCGAAGGCGGCCATCCGGTCGGAATCATCCACCTCCACGACTGCCTGCGGGCGGGGCTGTCCTGAGGATGCCGCCCGCCGACCCGACCGCTCCACGGCCCACCCCGTCCGACGCCGCGGCCGGTCGGCCCGAGGCGCGCCGGTCAGGGCGGGCATCGCAGCGCCGGCACTTTTCCTTCGACGCGGCACCGCGACCGGTCGGACAGGCCTATTCCCGCTATGTCCGCTGGCTGCGGCTACTGTTGCCGACCGTCGCTGCCGCAGTGGTAACCTTGCTGATCGCCTGGCCGCAGCTGAACTGGCAGGACGCGGCGCCGGAGACCGAGGCCCTCCGCGTGCGGAGCGACGACGGCGATGCCCTCCGCATGCTCAACCCGCGCTATGTCGGGGTGGACTCGAAGGACCGGCCGTTTACCGTGACGGCCGAGTCGACCCGGCAAGTCGGGCCGGACGCGCAGCAGCTCAGCCTGGAGCAGCCGCAGGCGGATATTACGCTCGACGACGGAAGTTGGGTTGCCTTGCTGGCCGATCGTGGCATCTACGACCGCGCTGCGAAGAGCCTATTCCTCGCCGGCAACGTCCAGCTCTTCCATGACGAGGGCTATCAGTTCCAGTCGGAAAGCGCCAGGCTGGACCTCGACGCGGGCATCGCGTCCGGGGACCAGCCGGTGCGCGTACAGGGCCCGGCCGGTTTTCTGACCGGCGAGGGCTTCCGGATCGAGGACGACGGCCAGACCGTCGTGATCACCGGCCGATCGGCACTCCGCTTCAATCCTGGAGCCTACGAGGAAGCGGCGGAGCGCCGGCAATGAGCACAACCCGCCATCTCCTGCCGGTCCTGCTCCTGGCCGCCGTCGCCGCGCTGGCGGCGCCCCGCCCCAGCGCGGCGCAGGCGCTCGGCATGACCTCGCTGGACGACAAGGCGCCGATCGAGGTCGAGGCCAGTCAGGGGATCGAGTGGCGACGCGACGATAAAGTGTTCGTCGCCCGTGGCGATGCGCGGGCGAGTCAGGGGAACGTCACGGTACATGCCGATACGCTGACCGCGCATTATCGGGATCCGGAGGGCGGAGGCATACAGATCTACCGGGTCGAAGCGATCGGCAACGTGCGGATCAGTTCCGGCGACAGCACCATCGAAGGCGAGCACGGGGTCTACGATCTCGACCGTGACGTGATGACCGTGACCGGCGATCAGGTCGTCCTGGTCACACCGGAGCAGCGCGTCGTTGCCCGCGAGAGCATGGAGTTCGACAACCGGCGCCAGGTCGCCGTCGCTCGCGGCGATGCGACCGTCGCCCGGGGCGATCAGCGCATCCGGGCCGACGTGCTGACCGCGCATTTCCGGCGCGGCGAAAATGGTCGGGCGGTCATCGGCCGCATCGAGGGCACGGGCAACGTGCATGTCTCGACCCGCAGCGAGATTGCGCGGGCGGAACGAGGCGTGTACGACCTCGACAGCGGCGTGGCGACATTGTCGGGATCGGTCCGGATCACCCGGGAAGCGAACCAGTTGAACGGCGAATTCGCGGAGATCAATCTGCGCACCGGGATCAGCCGGCTGACCGGCGCCCCGGGCGATGCGGACGGCCGGGTCCGGGCACTGATCGTCCCCGGTCGGCGGGCCGAGTCCGCCGGCAGCGGCCGTTGACGCCGAGCGAGGAGAAGAAGGCGTGTGGATCGAGACGGAGGAAGGGTCCGCGCGGAAGCGCGCCGCCGACGGTCGGGGGTCTAATTCCGGCGTCGCTGAGGGCGAGCGGCCCGGACCGCAGCTCGTGGCCGACAACCCGGGACTCGTCGCCGAGAACCTAGGCAAGCGATTCAAGAAGCGACCGGTCCTGCGCGGCGTGAGCCTCTCCGTGGATCGCGGCGAGATCGTTGGCCTGCTCGGACCGAACGGCGCCGGCAAGACCACCTGCTTCTACATCATCACCGGGCTGATCGCCCCGGACTACGGCGCGATCAGCCTGGACGGGGTGGACATCACGCGGCTGCCCATGTACCGGCGTGCGCGCCTCGGCATCGGCTATCTGCCGCAGGAGCCTTCGATCTTTCGCGGTCTCACCGTCGAGCAGAACATCCGGGCGGTGCTGGAGATTTCCGAGCGCGACCGCGATGCCCGCGAGGCGGCACTCGACGACCTCTTGGCGGAGTTCTCGATTACCCATCTGCGCCGCACGCCCGCGCTTGCGCTGTCCGGCGGTGAGCGGCGGCGGGTGGAGATCGCCCGCGCCCTCGCCGCCAAACCCGGCTTCATCCTTCTCGACGAGCCGCTGGCCGGCATCGACCCGATCGCGGTCAGCGACATCCGTGAACTGGTGCTGCACCTGCGGGATCGCGGCATCGGCGTGCTCATCACCGACCACAATGTCCGGGAGACGCTGGAGCTCGTTGACCGTGCCTACATCCTCCACGACGGCATGGTGCTGATGCAGGGCGCACCCTCGGAGATCGTCGCAGACGAGGCGGTCCGCCGGGTTTACCTCGGCGAAAGATTCAGTCTGTAGGAATTAACCACGTTCCTACGGGTAGGGTGATGGCCATCGTTCAACGCCAGGAGCTTCGTCAGGTCCAGTCACAGGGCCTGATCATGACACCGCAGCTGCAGCAGGCGATCAAATTGCTGCAACTTTCCGGCGTCGAGCTGGCAGCCTATGTCGAGGAGCAGCTCCAGCAGAATCCGCTTCTCGAGCGTGACGAAGGTACCGGGGAAGAGGCGGCGGTCCCCGAGCGCGCCGAACCGCGTGCAGACGGCGCCGACGCCGTGTTGCGGGACGGCGACATCGCCGCAACCGCTGCAGACATCGATACCGACTATGAAAATGTCTGGGACGGCGAGGCCGCCGGCGCCGGCGGCACCCGGTCTCGTGGCAATGGCGGCAGCTTCGACGAGGAGGGCGGCTCGGGGTTCGAGGAGTTCGTGAGCGAACGGCCGACGCTGCGCCAGTATCTCGACCGCCAGGTGGGTCTCGAATTCGCCGATCCCGCCGACCGGCTGATCGCGGCCCATCTCGTCGATCTGCTGGACGAGGCTGGTTATCTTACCGGTGACCCGGCACAGGTGGCTGCCCAACTCGGCTGTCCGCCGGCGCGAGTGGAGGCAGTGCTGGCGCGACTGCAACAGCTCGAGCCGGCCGGATTGTTCGCCCGCAGTCTCGCCGAATGCCTGGCACTCCAGCTCCGCGACCGCAACCGGCTAGACCCGGCGATGCAGGCGTTGCTGGACAATCTGGAACTCCTGGCGGGCCGCAATTTCGCTGCGCTGCAGCAGATCTGCGGCGTGAACGGCGAAGACCTTGCGGATATGATCGCCGAGATCCGCCGCCTGGACCCGAAGCCGGCACTCGCCTTCGCGACGGAGCCGGCGCCGACGGTCGTCCCGGACGTCCTCATGCGTCGCCATCCCGATGGCGGTTGGCAGGTGGATCTCAACCCGGACGCGCTGCCGCGGGTGCTGATCAATGCCCACTATCACGCCTGGGTCCGCCGCGGTGCCGGGACCAGGGCGGAACGCGACTTTATCGCCGAGCAGTACAATGCAGCCAACTGGCTGGTGAAGTCGCTGCATCAGCGGGCGACCACCGTGCTCAAGGTCGCAACCGAGATCGTGCGCCAGCAGGATGCGTTCTTCGTCCACGGCGTCGAGCATTTGCGGCCGCTGACGCTCCGCGACATCGCCGAGGCGATCGACATGCACGAGAGTACGGTCAGCCGGGTCACGACCAACAAGTACATGGCAACGCCACGGGGCCTGCTCGAGATGAAATATTTCTTCAGCTCGGCGATCCCCAGCGCGTCGGGCGGCATGGCGCATTCGGCGGAGGCCGTCCGTTTCCGGATCAAGGCGCTGATCGAACAGGAGCCTCCCACGGCGGTGCTGTCCGATGACAAGATCGTGACCGTGTTGCGCGCCGCGGGCATCGACATTGCCCGCCGCACCGTCGCGAAGTACCGGGAGGCCATGCGTATCCCCTCCTCGGCACAACGCCGCCGCGAGAAACTGGGCGACGCGTTGCGGCCTTGACGCCGATAGGCCCCGACATTAGCTTCCGAAACTTCAGTCGGCCGGCAACAGCCCGCCACAGCCTGTGTTTATGAGCATATCGGCTCCTCGGCAGATGCGGCTTCCCATAGCGCCGTGTGCGCCCGGTAACAGTGGCCCGACCGCCGAGATCACTTTGGCTGATTCCTCCGATCCGATCGGTGACCGACATCGGCGTGAGGTTGGCTGAGTTCCGAGGTGGTTATATGGATATCGCGGATCTGTTGAGCCCATCCCGCATCCTCATCGGGATGCGGGCCGCCAGCAAACGGCAAGTTCTGGAACTGCTGGCACGCCACGCTGCCGGAGAGACGGGCTTGCCCGAGCGGGCCATCTTCGAGGTGCTGGTGGACCGGGAGCGGCTCGGCACCACGGGTGTCGGGCGCGGGGTGGCGATCCCGCACGGCAAGATCGCCGGCCTGGAGCGGATCTACGGCCTGCTGGCGACGTTGGAGACCCCGATCCCGTTCGACTCGATCGACGAGCAGTCGGTCGATATCGTCTTCCTCCTCCTGGCGCCGGAGGCGGCCGGCGCGGAGCATCTTAAGGCGCTTGCCAGAATCTCGCGCCTGCTGCGTGATCGCGAGGTTTGCGAGGGCCTGCGGACCGCCCAATCAGCGGAGGCCGCGTTGGCGCTCCTGACCGATACCGCGGCGAAGCAAGCCGCCTGACGCGCCGCGCCGGTCGGCTCAATGCAGGCTGACCGGCTCCATACCATGCTGAAGGATCGCGGCGACGGCCGTAGCGCGTTCCTCGGCGAAGCCGATCACGGCGCCATCCGCCCCGTGAATGGCGTAGCCGCGGACCCCGTCCGCCTCCGCCGGCCGGACGTAGGCGACCGCCATGCGGCCCAGATTGCGAAGGTCCTGCGCGCTGAAGATTGCGTTGTCCACGCGATTCTGGTTGATGTCGGACATGGAACTCCCCTCCAGATGAGCGAGCCGCGGAAAGGGCTGCGGATCAGCGTGTGCCGCCCGCCGTCTCCACGGTTAGCGAGCTGCCGTCCGGCCGCGGCCTGCGGTCGGTGCGGATCTCGATGGTGCGGGTGCGGGTGACCGGCCGTGGCCGATGCAGATCGATATGCAACAGCCCGTCCTCCATCGCCGCGCCGACCACTTCGATCCCGTCGGCCAGCACGAAGCGCCGCTGGAACTGCCGGGCCGCGATGCCCCGATGCAGGTAGACCCGGTGCGAGCCCTCTTCGGGCTGCTTGCCGCGCACGACGAGCTGGTTGCCTTCCACGGCAACCGACAGGTCACGCGGCGTGAAACCGGCGACGGCGAGAGTGATACGCAATGCGTCCTCGCCGCGCTGTTCCACGTTGTAGGGCGGATAGCCGTCGGAAGAGGCCTTCGCCACGCTGTCCAGGACACGCTCGATCTGGTCGAAGCCGAGCAGTAGCGGGCTGTTGAAGAGCGACATTCTGGACATCGCGCACCTCCTTGAAGCGAGCGCGGAAGGAAAGATCGGGTCCTCCCCGGCACCCTGCTGGCGGCCCGCAATCGGCGCCGCCGTGGCTACAGATGTGGGGAAAACACGCCAGAGGATCAAGATCCAGGTGCCACGCCGGTTTGACAAGCGCAAGGCCCCATGCGAGCGTCGCGCGGCCCTATGCCGGTGAACGGATGAGACCGTAATGGACCAGCTGCCCGCCGCCGATCCCCGTATCGACCCCGAGGAAATACTCGCCGGGATCCGGCGTTGGGTGGAGATCGAGACGCCGACCGCCGATGCCGCGGCCGTCAACCGGCTGGTCGACATGGTGCAGGAGGAGGCCGCCGGGATCGGCGGACGCGTCGAACGCATTCCGGGCCGCGACGGCTACGGCGATATCCTCAGGGTTCGCACCCCCTGGGACGAGGATGAGCCCGGCATCCTGGTGCTCAGCCATCTCGATACGGTTCACCCCGTCGGCACCCTCGCGCGCAATCCGTTCCGGCGCGAAGGCGATCGGGTGTTCGGCCCCGGCACCTACGACATGAAAGGGGGCGCCTATCTGGCACTCTACGCCTTCCGGCATCTGGCCCGCCTGAATCGGCGCACGCCCCTGCCGATCACCTTCCTTTACGTCTCGGAGGAGGAGGTCGGCAGCCCGATCTCGCGCGAGATTATTGAGCGCGAGGCACGCCGGGCCCGCTACGTCCTTGTCACCGAGCCGGCCCGCGAGGGCGGCCGCATCGTCACCGCCCGCAAGGGGGTGGCCCGGTTCACGGTCACCGTCCGCGGCCGCGCCGCCCACTCCGGCACCCGCCCGCAGGACGGACGCAGCGCAATCCGTGAGATGGCGCGGCAAATCCTGTTCATTGAGGGGCTGACCGACTTCGCCCGCGGCACCACGGCGAATGTCGGCCTGCTGCGCGGCGGCACGGCCGTCAATGTTGTCCCGGCGCACTGCGTCGCGGAGGTCGATCTGCGTGTCCCCGACATGGCGGCGGCCGACGAGGCGATCGCCGCGTTGCGTGGCCTGGTGCCCCATGACCCGGATGTCGAGATCACCGTCGAGGGAGAGCTCAACCGCCCGCCCTTCGAGAAGAGCGCCGCGATCGCCGCGTTGTTCGAGCATGCCCGCAGCCTCGCCGCCGAGATCGGCTTCCAACTCGGCGACGTGAAGACGGGCGGCGGCAGCGACGGCAATTTCACGGCTGCGCTCGGCGTCCCGACGCTGGACGGCCTCGGCGTCGACGGCGAAGGCGGCCACACTGAGCACGAGCAGCTCTACTATTCCTCGCTGGTGCCTCGCGCGACGCTGATGCTGCGTCTGTTCGAGACTCTGACCTGAGCCAGCCGCGCTGATCCACAGCGAACCCGCCCGTCGCAGCCCGAGGTCTCTTCACAATGCGCCGACCAGCCGGCTAGAAACCCGGACGGCCTGTCTATTCCGGTGCCCCGACGGAGGGCCCCATGCATTACATCGCCATTCTGGGCTTCCTGCTCGCCGTCACCTTTGCGACGGGCGGCCATTCCGGGACCTTCGAGCAGGCCTATCGCGCCGCGACGCGCGGCGATGTCGGCCGTGCGGTCGAGCTCTTCTCCGTCGCGCTGCGCCGCACGCTCCGGGATGCCGACATCGAGAAGCGGTGACGCGCCGAGCGCCGCGGCTGCTCAGGCGGCGGTCACGCCGCCGTCGATCACCAGCTCCGCGCCGGTCATGTAGGCGGACGCGTCGGAAGCCAGGAACAGCACCCCGTTGGCGATGTCCTCCGGCGTCGCCGAGCGGCCGATCGGGATCTGCCGGTTCATCCGCTTGGCCGGGTCGATGTCGTTGGCGTCGGGCCGGAAGGCCGGGTCGTCCGGGAACATCTTGCTCCAGAGCGGCGTCACGACGATTCCGGGATGCACGGAGTTGACGCGAATGCGGTCACCGTTGCGCGCGCATTCCAGAGCGGCCGATTTGGTGAAAAGTCGCACCGCGCCCTTGGTTGCGCTGTAGGCGGACAGGCCGACGGAGTTGCCGGTGATGCCCGCCACCGAGGACATGTTGACGATGGAGCCGCCTCCGCTGCGCCGCATCGCGGGAATCGCGTGCTTGGTGCCGAGGAACACCCCGTCGACATTGATCGCCTGCTGCCGCCGCCAGTCCTCCAGGCTCATCTCCGTGATGGGCACGCAGAGCGCGATCCCCGCATTGTTGACCAGCACGTCGAGCCGGCCACAGGTCTCGACCGTCCGGTCGATCGCGCCGCGCCACGCCGCCTCATCGGTCACGTCCAGCCGCTGATAGAAGGCGCGGCCACCGCTCCGGCCGAGCGCGGCCGCCAGATCCTCGCCCGCCGCATCGTCGATATCGGCGACCACCACGGTCGCACCTTCGCGCACCAGCACCTCGCAGCAGGCGCGCCCGATTCCCGATGCGCCGCCCGTGACGAGCGCCACCTTTCCCTCGACCTGTCCCATCGCATTCTCCCCTCACCGGCGCCGGGCGTCAGCCGGGCGCTGCGGCGAGTCTGCCGCCGTTGCGGCGAGCTGTCATCCGCGACTTCCGGCCCGGACGCGGTCCCCGACGGCAGGAGCATAGCGTCGCGCCGGGTCTCGCGTGCGAGCGGGCACCGGCCTCTACGCCTCGGGCAGCCGGCCATAAAGCGCGCGGACCGCCTCCGGGGTGACGTAGCCGTCGAGCAGGTCCTCCCGGATGCGCGCCGGGTCCCGCTCGGCGGGCGGCCCGTAACCGCCGCCGCCGGACAGGCGAAGGCTCAGCACGTCGCCGCGGCGCAGCGCGCGGGTCTCTTTGGACCCGAGGGGTTCCGCATTGCCGTCAGGGTTGAGCACGGTCTGCGCTTTCGCGCCCGGCAGTCCGCCGAACAGGCCGTAAGGGGCGACACTGTGGCGGTCGCCGAGCAGCGTGACCGCGGCGCTCTCGGCCAGCAGCTCGATGTCCTTGCGCAGACCGCAGCCGCCGCGGAACTTGCCGGCGCCGCCGGTGTCCGTCATCAGCTCCAGCCGGCGGATACGGACCGGGTTCAGGGTCTCGTGAACCTCGACCGGGATGTTGCAGCAGTTCATCACCGGCGCCAGCGCCTCGGCGCCGTCCTTGTCGGCGCGTGCGCCGTAGCCGCCGAAAGCGAGATCGTACATGACGAAGGGACGGCCGGTACGCTCGTCGATGCCGCCGATATTGGGATTGCTCCAATGCGAGAAGGCGCCCATCGCCCGGTGCGGCAGTGCCTGCGCCAGCGCCCCGTTGATCGCGTCGAAGATCCGGATCTGCACCGCCGCGCGGCCGCCGCTCGCGGCCGGAAAGCGGGGATTGAAGAACGAGCCCTCGCGGGCGACCGCATGGACGGGCCGGATGCCGCCATCGTTCTGCGGCATCAGCGCGTCGCAGAAGACCTTGATCGCGAAGAGGGTGTAGGCGCGCGTGTAGTTGATATAGGAGTTCATGGCCGCCGGAACCTGATCACTCGACCGCGAGAAATCGACCGTGATCTCGTCGCCGGCGACGGTGACATCGACGCAGACCTCGATCGGCGGCGTACCGGGGCCGTAATCGTCGAAGCGATCGTCGAAACTGTAGGTGCCGTCCGGGATCGCCCGGATCAGCTCGCGCATGCGCGCCTCCGAACGATCCAGGATGGCATCGAACACACCGTCCAGATAGGCCGTACCGTGTTCGCGCACGAGGCGGGCGAAGCGCTCGGCGCCGGCCCGGTTGGCGTTCTGCTGTGCCCGCAGATCGCCCGCCATCTTGTCCGGCAGGCGGACATTGCCGAGGATGAGGCGCAGCATGTCCGGGTCGAACGCCCCGCTGCGGATGATGCGGACGGGCAGGATGCGCAGGCCCTCCTGAAAGGCTTCCGTCACGCCCGGCACCTTCTGCGACCCCGGCGCCGCCCCGCCCACATCGATGTGATGGGCCGTGTTGACGAGATAGCCGACGGTCTCGCCGTCCACATGCACCGGCGAGACCAGAAAGCAGTCGGGGAAGTGACCGGAGCCGAGAAGCGAGTCGTTCAGCAGCACGCCGTCGCCGGGCTGCAGCGTGCCCGGCGGGAAGTTTGCGAACACGTGCTTCAGGACATAGGGCATCGAGCCGAGATGCCCGGGCGTGAAGTTTCCCTGGGCGATCAGCCGGCCGCGCCGGTCGAACAGGCCGGTCGAGAAATCGTCGCCCTCGCGCACCGCCTCGGAGAAAGCGGTGCGCCGCAGCGTCGAGCCCATCTCGTCGGCGATCGAGAGAAGGGTCTTCCAGATGACGGTGAGGGACACGGGATCGATGGCACGCTCCGGCGCTCGCGATTGAGGCATTGTGATCGGTCTCCCATGTCGGCGCATCGATCCGCTCCCGGAGCGCGGGTCGTCGGACCCGCGGCTGTCCTACCGTCATGACGCGGCCGGGGCGGCCTCCGAGATCCGCACTGCGACGATCGAACATCGCCGCCCGTCATACTCCCGCCTCGATCACCAGATGCCCGTGCGGCCCGACCGATGCCGTGCCGCCCGGCGGCACCACCGTGGTCGAGTCCGGCTCCTCGATCAGTGCCGGGCCCGCAACGGCCAGGCCGGCGGGGAGGCGTCGGCGATCGATCACGCGCGTTTCGACGAAGCCGCCGACCTCGGGAAACCAGGCCGGGCGGCTGCCGGTCTCGAACGGCACGCCGACGGCCGGCGGCGTCCAGGCGGCGACATGCGCCGTCCCGCGTTCCGCCGGCAGGGCAGCGACGAGATACCAGTCGACCGCCTCGATACGGGCCCGATGATCGCGGTAGCCGTAATGGCGCTCGTAAGCCGCGGCGAACGCCTCCATGGCGCGGCCGGCATAGGCGTCGTCGATCGGCCCCGCCGGCAGATCGACCCGCACTTCGTAACCCTGACCGGCATAGCGCATATAGGCGTAGCGCAACCAAGCCGGCGCCCCGCCCATGCCGAGCCGGTCGAGATCGCGCATCGCGCGGCGCTCGAGCTCCGTATAGATCGCCGCGATCGCGGGACCGCTGTGCTCGCCCAGGTCCATGAGGCGAGTCACGGAAACGTCGATCTTGGCCTCGGCCTGCAGCAGACCGACCGCGGAGCCGACGCCGGCGCCGTAGGGCACGATGACCTTCGGAATGCCGAGCGCGCGGGCCAGCCGCGCCGCGTGCAGCGGGCCGGCGCCGCCGAAGGCGACGAGGGCGTATTTCCGCGGGTCACGGCCGCGCTCGACCGAGACGATCCGCATCGCCCGTTCCA
This sequence comes from uncultured Alphaproteobacteria bacterium, assembly GCA_964625225.1. Taxonomy (GTDB): domain Bacteria; phylum Pseudomonadota; class Alphaproteobacteria; order JAJUGE01; family JAJUGE01; genus CAZVAR01. The sequence continues at coordinate 19,337 of CAZVAR010000008.1, forward strand.
TGTTGCTGTTGGCGACCGCGTGGATGCCCCAGGCGGCCTCGGCTGTGGACAGGCCGAGCGGGCGCCCGACCGCATCGTCGATTCCGGCGGCCGCGGCCGTTGCGTCGAGCCGCATGGCGCCGCCGTTGAAATAGTCGGCGTTGAGATAGCCCAGGACCAGATTGGCATCGGTCACCGTCGGCCGCGCGCCACCGAAGCCGTAGCAGATCGGCCCCGGATCGGCGCCGGCGCTCTCCGGGCCGACGGTGATGGTGCCCATGCCGGTCGCGGCGATGCTGCCGCCGCCGGCGCCGATCTCCAGCAGCTCGATCGCTGGGACACTGATCGGCAGACCACTCCCCTTGCGGTAGCGGACGGGATCGACCTCGAAGCTGGGGGCGATCGCCGGGGCGCCGTCGTCGATCGCGCCGAGCTTGGCCGTGGTGCCACCCATGTCGAAGGTGATGACGTGGGCGCAGCCTTCCTCGGCCCCCACCATCGCGGCCATCAGCACGCCGGCGGCCGGACCGGATTCGACGATGCGGATCGGGTACTCGCGTGCGAAGTCGGGCGACACCAGGCCGCCGTTCGACTGCATGATGAAGAGGTCGTGTCGGAAGCCCCGCGCGGCGAGTGCGCCCTGGAGGCGGCCGACATAGCGGTCGACGATCGGCCGGACGTAGGCGTTCGCAACCGTGGTGCTGGTCCGCTCATACTCGCGGAACTTGGGCGACACGTCGGAGGAGAGGGAGACGAACAGCCCCGGCGCCGCCGCCCGCAAGCGGTCGCGCACGGCATGCTCGTGCACCGGATTGGCGTAAGCGTGAAGCAACGCCACGGCGACGGACTCAAAGCCGCCTCGCCGAATCGCCGCGGCGGCAGCCTCGAGGCTGGCCCCGTCGAGCGGAATCACGACGGTGCCGTCATGCGCCAGCCGTTCGTCCACCTCGACGATCGCCCGCCGCTTCACCAGCGGGGGCGGCTTGTCCATGTGCAGGTCGTAGGTTTCGTAGCGCTTCTGCCGGCCGATGATCAGCACATCGCGGAAACCGCGAGTCGTTATCAGCGCGGTGGGGCTGCCCTTGCGCTCGATGATGGCGTTGGTCGCGACGGTGGTGGCGTGCAGGACCGCGTCCACCTCCGCGGCCGCGACGCCGGCCTCTCCGAGCAGCCGCTCGAAGCCGGCGAGCACGGCCTGCGCCGGATCGGCCGGTGTGGTCGGGATCTTGAGAAAGCGGGAACGGCCCCGGGGAAGGATCAGCACGAAATCGGTGAAGGTACCGCCGATGTCGAAAGCCGCGCGGATCATAGCGACCCGGCCTGCCGCAAGGGAGATGGCCTCCGACCCGACCCGCCGCCGCCCAAAGCGAGGAGGGAGAGATCCATGGCATCGGCCGTGCAAGGGTAGCGACGGCCCACGTCGCTACCCCGCCAGGCTTCCGTACAGCTCCGGCCGTCGGTCGCGCCACCAGGGCAGGCTCTTCTGCGCCTCGGCGACATGGTCGAGGTCGAGCGTCCGCACCAGCAGCTCCGGCTCGTCGGTGCCGGCCACCGCCAGCATCTCTGCACCGACCGGATCGATGATCATGCTCTTGCCGATGTGCCGTCGGCCGTTCTCGTCGCCTGCCCGGTTGACCGCGACGACGAAAACGCCGTTCTCGTAGGCACGCGCCTGCAGCGGCAGCTCCCAGGTGTTGCCGCGCAGCTTTGCCTCGCCGTAAGTCGCGGCGCAGATTGGCATGAAGATGATTTCGGCACCCTTGAGCGCTACCGCGCGCGAGCCTTCCGGGAACTTACGGTCGTAGCAGATCTGGATGCCGAATTTGACGCCGTCGACCTCGAAGACCGGGAACTCGCTGCCGGGCGAGAAATAGAACTTCTCGTAGGAGCCGGTACCGCCCTTCAGCTTGGAGGGCAGAATCGCCGGGATGTGGGTCTTGCGGTAGGTGCCGAGATGCCGGCCGTCGCGGTCCACGACATAGGCGGAATTATAGAAATAGCGGCCGGCCTTCTCGCCATAGGGAAAGATCATCGCGATCCGATTCTCGCGGGCGACCGCGAACAGCGGATCGGTGCGCGGGTCGGGGAGTTCTAGGAAAAGATGCTCGTAATCCTGACGGAGCTGATTCGGGAAGAAGGGCGTCAGGAACAGTTCGGAGAAGCAGATGATGTCGGCGCCCTGCCGGGCGGCCTCCGTGACCATGGTGCAGGCGCCGTCGATACCGGCGCGCATATCCTCGGCAAAGACCGGCCCGGTCTGGGCCGCGGCGACGGTGATGGTTCTGGGCATGGCGGTCCTCCTTCGTCGGCGACTCTAAACGACTGAGCCGCGGGAGACGATGCCACCGTCGATCGTGACGATCGTGCCGGAGACATAGCCGCAGCGCTCGGAGGAGAGGAAGACGATCAGATCGGCGACCTCGTCGGCGGTGGCGGCACGTCCAGCGGGGAAGCGGCGCAGCAGCTCCCGCCAGCGCTCCGGATCGCCGAGCATCGTGCCGGCGCGCTGCCGCAGCATCGTCTCCATGCGGCCGGTATCGACCGGGCCGGGATTCACCGCGAGCACACGCACGCTGTAATCCAGGCTGACGCCGCCCATGGCGCGGGTGAAGGCCATCAGGCCGGCATTGCCGGCGGTTCCGGCGATATAGTCGTAGTCGATGCGCTCACCGGAATTGCCGATGTCGTTGATGATCACACCCGATCCGCGTTCCTTCATGATCGTCCAGAAGGCGCGCGTGAGGTTGATATAGCCGAAAACCTTGAGGTCCCAGCCCCTGCGCCAGGCCGCCTCGTCAACGATCTCAATCGAACCGGAGGGGATGGCGCCGGCATTGTTGACCAGGATGTCGATGTCGCCCGCCGCCTCGGCCAGCCGCGGGATGTTGGCTCCGTCCGACAGGTCCAGGAGATGAATGCTCGCTTGCGCTCCCCAACGGCCCTCGACCTCACGCTTCGCCGCGGCGAGCGCCTCGCCATTGCGCGCGACGAGATGAAGATGCCCCGCGCCTTCCCGCGCGAATGCCCGTGCAGTGGCAAGGCCGATGCCCTTGGAGGCGCCGGTGACGAGGACCTTCTTGCCGCCGAGGCCGAGATTCATTCCGTCCTCCCCTGCCGAGCCGGCTTGCGCGCCCGGACCGCCGCAGCTCAACGCCCCAGATAGGACGACAGGACTTCGGGATTGTCGATGAGCTGTCCTGCCGCCCCCGAATAGGCGATCTCACCGTCCTTCAGCACATAGGCGTCCTCCGCCACCGCCGCGGCGACGCCGACATTCTGCTCCACCAGCAGGATCGTCAGCCCGCGCGTGCGGAGCTGCCGGATCGTCTCGATGACCCCTTCCACGACCTGCGGGGCCAGGCCCACCGACGGTTCGTCCATCAGCAGCAGGCGCGGCCGCGCCATCAGTGCGCGGCCGATCGCAACCTGCTGCTGCTCGCCGCCGCTCAGTGAGCCGGCACGACGGCCGGCACACGCGCGCAAACGCGGGAACAGCCCGTAGACCTCCTCCAGATCGTCGCGGATCTGCCGCATGTCGGTCCGGGTGGCGGCACCGAGTTCGAGATTGTCGCGCACGCTCATCTCGCCGAACACCTCGCGCCCTTGCGGCACCTGGACGACGCCGAGCCGCACCATGCAGTCCGCCGGCTGGCCGGCCACTTCGACGCCGGCAAGCACGATCGAACCCGCACGCGGCCTCACCATCCCGGAAAGAGCATTGAGGATCGTCGTCTTGCCCGAGCCGTTTCCCCCGAGCAGCGCCACGATCCGGTTCTCCGGCACGGTGAACGAGACGTCCTGCAACACTTCGGTGACGCCATACCAGACGTTGAGATGCTCGACCCGCAGCATCAGGCCGCGCTCCCGAGATAGGCCTCGACCACCGCCGGGTTCCGGCGCACCTCGGCTGGCGGCCCGTCCCCGATTCTGCGGCCGGAGTTCAGCACGACGATCCGGTCCGACACCTCCATCACCAAGCGGATCACATGCTCGATCATCACCAGCGTGACGCCCCGCTCGTCGCGGATGCGGCGCAGGAGGCCGTCGAGTTCGGCGACGCGGTTGATGCTGAGCCCGACCGCCGGTTCGTCGAGCAGCACGATCTTCGGCTCCCCGATCAGGGCACGGGCGATCTCGACGATTCTCTGCTGGCCGAAGGAAAGAGCGTTGCCGGGCCGGTCGGCGAAATGGTCGAGGCCGACGAACTCCAGCGCCTTCATCGCCTGCTCGCGCATCGCCGCCTCCTCCGCCCGCATGACGTGGGACCGGAACGCTGCGGCGAACAGGCCGGCCCGCCCGCGCAGGTGCAGCCCGGCCATCATGTTCTCGAGAACGGTCATGTTGGGGAAGAGCTGCGAGGCCTGGAAGGTACGCCCGAGCCCGAGAGCCGCGATCCGGTTCGGCTTCCATCCGGTGATGTCCGTGCCGTCCAACCGGATCTCGCCGGAATCGGGCCGGGTGAGGCCGCAGATCGCGTTGAGCAACGTCGTCTTCCCGGCTCCGTTTGGCCCGATGATGCCCAGAATCTGTCCCCGCGGCACCGCGATCGACACGTCGTCGAGCGCATGCACGCCACCGAAGGCGACCGACAGGCCGCGTACGCTCAGAATCGTCACGGCCGCTGCTCCGCCGGTGCCGCGGCGTCGACCCTTGCCGGCCCGGTGGCCGGGGGCTTCGGCGCCCGGTGGTGCAGCGGCTCCGTCCAGCCCGGTATCCACCGCTTCAGCAGGGCGACGATCCCGCTTGGCTGGAACAGCATGAATCCCAGCAGCAGCGATCCGAACACGATCTCCTGGGTGCCCTTGAACTCGCGCAAAACCTCGATCAGGAAGACCAGTAGCGAGGCGCCGAGCACGGAACCGACCACCGATCCGATGCCGCCGACGACCACCATCGCCTTGTGCAGCACCATCTGGAACAGGTCGAAGCTCTCCGGCGACACGAAGTTGAGCAGCGCACAGTAGAGTGCGCCGGCCGTGCCGGCGTAAAGGCCGGACAATGCGAAGGCCATCACCTTGTAGCGCAAGAGGTCGACGCCGAGCGCCTGGGCGGCGATCTCCCCGTCGCGCATCGCCACGAAGGCCCGGCCGATCCGCGAACGCACGATGTTCCAGGCAAGCCAGACCATCGCGACGGCCACCAGCCAGCTCAGGTAATAGACGCCGATGTCGGGGCCGACCGGCAGCGGCCCGAACTCGACCTCACGCACGGAGAAGCCGCCGGCGCCGAAGGTGACGCTCTCCCAGTGCAGCATGACCCACAATGTGAACTGCGCGAAGGCGAGCGTGACCATGGCGAGATAGATGCCGGACAGGCGCAGCGCCGGGAATGCCATCAGCGTGCCGATCGCCATAGCCGACAACGCCCCGCCCGGAGCCGCCGCCCAGAACGGCCAGCCCGCCTTGACCATCAGCAGGCCGGTGCCGTAGGCGCCGATGCCGTACATCGCGGCGTTGGCGAAGGCGAGCTGCCCGGCATAGCCGATCAGGAGGTTCAGCCCCACGGCGAGGATGACGTAGAGCATCATCAGATTGCCGACGAAGAGCTGATAGGCGTTCGCCGCCAATGGCAACAGCGCGAGCACCGCGAACAGGGCGGCGAGAAAGGCCTTGTTGCCGAACAGGGCTCTCACCGGCCGGTCCCGGAGGCGGTCACGATCGTGCAGTCCGGGTCACGCCGGCGACGTTGGCTTCGACGCGCACGGCCGCGCATCAGATCCTCCGCACCGCGCGCGTTCCGAGCAGTCCGCTCGGAAGGAAGATCAGCACGAACATGATGACGACGAATGCCGACACGTCCTGCATCGTCGAGCCGATATAGAAGGTCGCGAGCTGCTCGAAGACTCCGAGCAGCAGCCCGCCTAGAACCGCACCCGGCAGGCTGGTGAGGCCGCCCAGCGCCGCGGCGGCGAATCCCTTCAGGAACAGCACGAATCCCATGTCGGGATAGAGCAGCGTCAGCGGCGCCATCAGCACCGCCGCAGCACCGGCAGCCGCGGCGCCGACCCCGAAGGTGTACATGTAGACCCGGCTGGTCCGGATACCGACCAGCGTTGCCGCCTTCGGGTTGCTGGCGGTCGCCTGCATGAACTTGCCGGCCCGGGTGTAGCGGAAGAAGCCTGCGAACAGGAGCATCACGGCGATGGTGCCGGCCAGCACCACGAGTTGCTGCGACATCACCATGATCCCCCCCACCATGATCGGCTCCGGCGAGACCAGGGGTGGGAAGGGGATGTAGTCGCCCTTACCGCCCCAGAGGATGCGGGCGATGCCCTTGAGAATGAAGGAGAGGCCCACCGTCGCCAGCAGCACGCTCACCAGGCTCGTCTTCATCAGCGGACGGAAGGCGATCCTGTCGGTGAGGATGCCGATCGCGAAGGCCGCCGCGACCGCCAGTGCGAGCGACGGCAAATAGCCGAGCCCGGACATCACATGGAAGGTGTAGGCCAGAAAACCGCCCATCATGAAGAGGTCGCCATGGGCGAAATTGACGACGACGGTCGCCTTGTAGACCACCACGATGCCGAGGGCGACGAGGGCATAGAGCGCCCCCGTCGTAATGCCGGAGGCCATCAGGTAGCTGAAGATCTCCATGAGCGGACGCACCTGCCGGCGTTACGGGCGCTGCTGCCGCCGACCGTCGGATCGGACCCCACGCCCCCCGCCCGGCCGCGCCTCCGCCGGGCACCATGCCGGGACGGGGTGCGATGCCGAGGGCGCCGGCGGCGGCACCCTCGAGCCCCGAGGGCCGGTCAGCGAACCGTCGTCTGCCCGATCACTTTGAAGCCCCCGTCCCGCTCGGCGATCCAATTGACCGTCTGGAGGCACTGGTGGCTCTCGGGCGAACGGCAGGTGATCGGCCCGCCATAGACGAAAGCATCGAAACCCTGCAACGAGCCGAGCGCGCGCAGAAATTTCTCGCGGGTCACGTCCTTGCCGGCCTGCTTGAGCGCCTCGACGAACACCATGGCGCTGCCGATGCCGTTCAGATTGAAGGTCGAGAGATTGTCGTTCGGAAACAGCTTCTTGACCCGTTCCGCCCAGTCCTTGACCTCCGGGTCGGTCGGCTGGAAGCGCACGGTCGAGATCGTAACCACCTTGTCGAGCGCCCCCGGAATGCCGACCTGGTCGCGGAACGCGACCATGTCGTTGATCGCCGTCTGACCGACCCAGAGTGGCTTGTAACCGATCTTCAGCGAGTCGCGGATCACCACCGCCGCCGGTTTCGGATACAGCACCATCACCACCGCGTCGGCGCCGGAGGCCTTGAGCTGCAGCGCCTGGGCGGTTGCGTCGTTCGCCTCGGGCGCCACCTCGATGTCGGCGGCAAGCTGCACGCCCTGCTTCTTGACGGCATCCATCAGCGGCGCATAGCGGGCGCGGCCCCAGGCGTCGCGCTGCGAGATGACGGCGATCTTCTTCGACCCCTCGTCGATCGCATATTGGAGCTGCGCCCGGCTCTCGATCGAGGCGGTCAGCATCGCCGTGAAGATGTTGGCCGCCGGCGGGTCGGTGATGCTGTCGGCGACCGCCGAGTTGACGATGATCGGCACACCCGCCTTTTCCAGTTCCGGCCGGGCGGCGATGGTCGCATTGGAGCAGGCGCCGCCGATGATGCCGAACACCTGGTGGTCGTAGGCCAGCTTCTTGACGGCGGCGATCGCCCCCTCGGGCTTGCAGCCGTCGTCCTCGCGGACCAGTACGAGCTTGCGGCCGTGCACGCCGCCGTCCTCGTTGACCTTGTCGAAATAGGCGTCGACGCCGTTCATCGCGAGCTTGCCGTACATATAGACGGGGCCGGTCAGCGGCCCGAAGGCGCCGATCTTGACCTCCGTTTCGGTGACGCCCGGCGCATGGGACTGCGCCGCGGCAGCCGGAATTCCAAGCGCGCCGGCGAGCGCGAGGCCCGCCGCGGCCGCAAACAGCCTGCCCGTCTTGCGCATCTGATGTGGCTCCTCGTCCCTGATCGTTGCCCGATCGTCGGGACCGCCCCCATCGAGACCCGTACCCGCCGGCGGGACGGCGCGATCCGGCAGTTCTGATTATCGTGCCGGCTCGGGTACCCGCATATTCTGCCGCAAGAGCGCGCCGCCGCCTAAGACGATTCGTGCGATCCGGATACGCCGAAGGAGGCGATCATGCGATCCGCGGCGGCAGCAACGGCCGCACCCATACCGGCTCGCCGGCGGCGACCCGCAGCACCCCGCAGGCCGTCGGGTCGACCGGGACGGTCCCGGCGGCCGTGCGCGGATCGAGCGCCGCCCAGGCGCGCAGCGGCGCGGCGCCCGGTCCGAGCAGCTCGACCATGGCGCCCTCCGCGATGCCGAGAGCGGCGGCGTCGGCGGGATGCAGCGGACAGATCCGGCAGCGGCCGAAACGGCGGCCGTCGCGGTAGAGCGGCGCGTCCGTTGCCACGGCGCGCAGGTGCCGGCGCGCCGCCCGCAATGCCCGGCGCTGCCGGGCCGTCGCCGCCGCGTCGACCGCCCCGTCCGCCCCGAGCACCACGCCGTACGCGTCGCGTGCCCGCTCCGGCGTGACATAGCCCTCGGCGAGATCGTGCAGCACCGCTTCCGGCTCGCGCTCCAGCGGGTCGCCATAGCCGCCCCCGCCCGCCGATTGCAGCACCACCACATCGCCTCGTCGCAGGGGGAAGCCGCCCACCTTGCCCGGCGTCGCGAACCGGATCGTCTCGCCGTCACGCAGGACGAAGGACTCGACCGGCGCGGCCGCGCCGCCGCCCAGGATGCCGAACGGCGGCACCACTGCGCCATCGGACAGCAACGAGTAGCTCGCCTCGTCGCCGGTCAGGCGGATCGCGCGGCGCATGCCGAGGCCGCCTCGGCGTGCCCCCTCGCCCCCGGAGTCGGTACCGAGACGGGACCATTCGATCTGCAGAGGATAGCGGCTCTCCAGCACCTCGGTCGGCTGCGCCGTGCTGAGATCGCCCCAATCGATCGCCGCCATCGCGCTGGCGCCGTCGCACTCGGCGAAGGCGCCATTGCCGCCGCATGACCATTCGTAATGGACATATTCCCGCCGCGTGCGCGGATGAATGCCGCCGATCAGATTGTGGAACGAGGTGCGGTGGATGTCGGCCGAGACCAGGTCCGGGGCGATCTGGGCCAGCGCGCCCAGCATGGTCGCGATCACCCGTTTGCGGATTTCACCGTGCGAGCCGGCCGGGGCGGGATGGGTGACGTTGACGATCGTGCCCTCCGGGGCCACCACGGTCACCGGCCGGAACGAGCCCTGATTCAGCGCCGCCTGCGGGTCGAGCACCGACTTCAGCGTGATGAACACCGAGGCCGCCGTCACCGCCAGCGTCGAGTTGACCGGAACCGGCACCTGTGGCGAGGCGCCGGTGAAGTCCGCCGTCAGACGGTCTCCCTCCACGGTCAGCTTCAGCGGCAGCAGCAGCGGTTCGAGCCCGTGCTCGCCGAAGGTCTCCAGATAGTCCTCGTACCGGACCTCACCGTCGGGCAGGCGTCGGAGCTGCTCGCGCATCCGCGCCTCGGAGCGATCGAGATTCTGCCGCACGCCGGCCAGCAGCACATCGAGCCCGTAGGCCGCGATCAGCTCGTGCAGCCGACGTTCCGCCGTGCGGCACGCCGCCATCGCCGCGTTGAAATCGCCCAGCCGCTCCTCGCGGACCCGCATGTTGCTGAGCAGAATCTCCAGTGCCGCCCTGTTGGGCCGGCCGCCCTCGACGATCTTGACCGGCGGGATGCGGATGCCCTCCTGGTAGATGTCGACGGCGGTGCCCGACATGCTGCCGGGCACCATCCCGCCGACATCCGCCCAGTGTTCGCGCACGGCCGGGAAGAAGACCAGCCTGTCGTCCGCGAACACGGGATAGATCAGCGTCACGTCGTTGAGATGCGTGCCACCGCGATAGGGGTCGTTCATCAGGATCACGTCGCCGGGCGCCAGCGTGCCGCCGAACGCGTCCAGCGACGACTGCACCGACCAGGGCAGCGGGACGACGTGCGAGCCGATATCCTCCGATTGCGCGACCA
>CAZVAR010000008.1:29340-39366 GCA_964625225.1 uncultured Alphaproteobacteria bacterium
CTCGTAGATCGCGACCGAGCGCGCCGTGCGGAACACCGTGGCCCGCATCTCGCGCACGACCGAGATCAGCAGTTCGGTGACGATCTCCAGGGCAATGGGGTCGAGCACGGTCACGGGCGCTCTCCGCCGCCACGTCCCCCGCTCCCGCGCGGGGCGCGCAGGTCATGGAACCCTTCCCATATACAACGGATCGCGCCCCCTTATCCGCATTCTTGTCATGTTTCGCGGGGGACGCAGGGCGACATGACGGGCGCGATAGAGCGCCGCCGGCGCCTGTGGCGCCGGTCCGAAGGCCGTTCGTTCGCCGGTCGAAAAGAACGGGCGCGGGTCGGAAGGCCCGCGCCCGCGCATCGTCACCGGCCGCGGCGGTGATGGCCGCCACGCCGCAGGAGACTGTCGGCGCGCTTCTTCTGCTCGTCCGACATCGAGGCGTAGAGCGGCTCAAAGGCGGTCCGGATCTCGCGGAGCGACTCCGCCGCACCGGTCGCGGCCGCCTCCATCCGGGTCAGCCGGTCGAGCGCACTGACGCCTTCCTTCTTGCCGTCCCGGGTGGCGCGGAACTCCTTCCTCGTCTTCTGCATCCGTTCCGCACCGGCGCGCAGCGCCTCCTCGACCGCGCGCCACTGCGGCTCCTGCGCCTCGGTGATCTGCAGTTCGGCCTTCAGGAATGCGATCTTGCCGTCCATATGCCGGCCGGCGAACGGGCCATGCCAGCCGCCGCCCGGCCCGAAGCCGTGGGCGTAGGCACCGGCGAGGCCGCCGGCACCGGCCATGAGGCCGAGAACGATCGCGGAAACCTTGTAGATGCGCTTCATCGAATTCCTCCGTCGGTGGTGGACGCCGGCTCGGCGTCGCTGCGACGGCTCCTGGATAGATCGCCCGGTTTGCCGTTCGATGAGGTCGTGTTTCCGGATGTTTCCGAGACAGGGGCGAATTGTAACGAACTGTTGCAGGGCCCGACGGCGTTACCGACCGTCACGAAAAATCCCCGGGCACGGCGGCGCCGGGCGTCTATGATCCCCGCCATGGAACCGATGCCTCAGATCCTGGTGGTCGACGACGATCGCGAGATCCGCGACCTGCTGGCCCGCTTTCTGGCCCGGCACGGCTTTCGCGTCGAGACGGCGGCGGACGGTCGCGGCCTGCGCGCGGTGCTGCGCGACCGGCGGGTCGACCTGGTGGTGCTCGACCTGATGCTGCCCGGCGAGGACGGGCTGATGCTCTGCCGCGAGCTGCGCGCCGGGTCCGACCTGCCGGTGATCATGCTGACGGCGATGGGCGAGGAGATCGACCGCATCGTCGGTCTGGAGGTCGGCGCCGACGATTACGTGGCGAAGCCGTTCAACCCGCGCGAGCTGCTGGCCCGCATCCGCGCGGTCCTGCGCCGCACCGGCGCCGTGTCGCGAACACAGGGGGGCGAGGCGAAGCCGGTGCTGCGTTTTGCCGGCTGGCAGCTAGACCCCGGCGCGCGCACCCTCGTCGATCCCGAGGGCCGGCCGGTCGAGTTGACGTCCGGCGAGTTCGATCTGCTGCTCGCCTTCGCCGAGCGGCCGCAGCGGGTGCTGAGCCGCGATCAGCTCCTCGACCTCACCCGCGGCCGCGATGCCGCCCCGTTCGATCGCAGCATCGACGTGCAGGTGAGCCGGCTGCGCCGCAAGATCGAGTCGGACCCGACCCGGCCGGAGCTGATCAAGACGGTCCGCAGCGGCGGCTACGTCTTCACCCCGGCGGTCGAGCGCTGACGCACCGTGCGCCTCCTTCCCCGCAGCATCGCCGGCCGGACCAGCCTGATGCTGGTAGCCGGCATGACATTGATCCTGGCCGCCGCGGTCGCCCTCTCCGCCTCCGGGCTGTTCGACGAGGATCGACCACAGCCCCGCGCGCCGCTGCTGGCGGCGCGTGTGATCACCGCGGCCAAGGTGATCGCGCGGCTGCCGCCCGCCTTGCGGGCCGAGGCGGCCGCCTCGCTCGATACACCCGCGCTCGGCGTACGCTGGGCGGAGGCGGAGGCGGCCGCGCCGCCGCTGCGCCCCGACCCGTTCGCCGACCGGCTGGAGCGGCGGCTGCGACGGGCGCTGCGGTCCGCGGATATCGCCGCGCTGAGCGTGGGACACCCGGTCGACGGCGGCGAGCCTGGCCTGCTGGTACTGCGGATCACCTTTCCCGACGGGACGCGCCTGGAGTTCCAGACCGAGCGGGAGGGTCCCGCGGCGGTGAGGCTGCTGCGATACCTGGCGCCGCTGTTGCTGGTCGGGGTCGGACTGATCGCGCTGGCCGCCCTGGTGGCGCGCTGGGTGACCGCGCCGCTCGGCCGGTTCGCGGCCGCGGCGGAACGGCTCGGCCGCAATGTCGAGGCCCCGCCCCTGCCCGAGACGGGGCCGGACGAGATCCGGCGCGCCGCGCAGGCCTTCAACCGCATGCAGCAGCGCATCCGCCGCTTCGTCGAGGAGCGGCTCCATGTGTTGGCCGCTGCCTCGCACGACCTGCGCACGCCGATCACCCGCCTGCGCCTGCGTGCGGAGTTCGTCGAGGACGAGGCGGAGCGGCTGAAGATGCTGAAGGATCTCGAGGAGATGGAGGCGATCCTGCGATCGACCATCGCCTATGTCCGCGAGGAGACGGCGAGCGAGCCGAGCGAGCCCGTGGAACTCTCCGCGCTGCTCGCCGAGGTCGTCGCCGACCTGCGCGCTGCCGGGCGGACGGCGACGCTGGATGCCGCAGCGCCCGTCACGATCCAGGGCCGGCCGGTAGCGCTCAAGCGGGCTTTCGCGAACCTGGCGGGGAACGCCGCCGTCTATGGCGGCCGCGCCGGGATCCGTCTCGGCTGCGACCGGGGCCGGGCGGTCGTCACGATCGAAGATGACGGGCCGGGCATTCCCGAGCCGGAAATGGAGAAGGTCTTCGCACCCTTCTACCGCCTGGAGCGCTCGCGCAGCCGGGAAACCGGCGGGACCGGCCTCGGCCTCTCGGTCGCCCGCACGGTGATCCGGGCACATGGCGGCGAGATCGAACTGGCGAACCGCCCGGAAGGCGGGTTGTGGCAGCGGGTCGTGTTGCCGGCGCCCTGATCCCGTCCGACCTCCCTTCGGCTCAGCGCTCCGACACCATCCGGCCCATCGGCCTGCCGCCCAGCACGTGGGCGTGCAGGTGCGGGACCTCCTGGTTGCCGTGCTCGCCGGTATTGGCGATCACGCGATAGCCGCTCCCGGCGATGCCGGTCTTGCGTGCCACCTCGCCGATGGCCCGGGTGAACGCGGCGAGTTCCGTGGCGGAGGCCTTCGCCGAGAAATCGTCCCAGGAGACGTACTGGCCCTTGGGAATCACCAGTACGTGAACCGGGGCCTTCGGCGCGATATCCTCGAAGGCGAGCACGTGCTCGTCCTCGTAGACCTTCTTGCAGGGAAGTTCGCCGCGCAGAATCCGGGCGAAGATGTTGTTCGGGTCGTAGGTCACGGTACGGTAATCCTCAAGGGCGATCGGTCGCGGCGAGTGTATCGCGGCGGCGGCCCCGTCTGAACCCCGTTGCCGTGCCGGCCGGGTCAGGACTTGCGGCGGCCACGGTCGTCGGAACCGCCTTCGCGGCTCCGCAGCTCGGCCCACACCGCGGCCGGACGGACGCCCTGGTCGGCCCAGAGGACCAGCAGGTGGTAGAGCAGGTCGGCGCTTTCCGTGACCAGCTTCCGGCGATCGCCGCGCACGCCTTCGATCACCGTCTCGACCGCTTCCTCGCCGACCTTCTGGGCGATCTTGGCCGTGCCGCGCGCGAACAGGCGTGCGGTCCGTGAACTGTCCGGGTCGGCGCCGCGCCGGCTCTCGATCACGTCGTAGAGCCGCTCTAGCACGCCGCTGTCCTCCTTGGCCATGTCCTGAGTGCCCCTCTTGTCTCGTCGTATCGCCCGCCCGTGCGGGTCGGTCAGATCTCGTCGCGGACCGCCAGGCCGGCGCGCCGCATGTGGGACTTGGCCTGTGCGATCGAGAATTCGCCGAAATGGAAGATCGAGGCCGCCAGGACCGCGGCTGCATGCCCGTCGCGGATGCCGGCGACCAGGTGGTCGAGCGTGCCGACCCCGCCCGAAGCGATCACCGGCACGCTGACGGCGTCGGCCACCGCGCGGGTAAGCGCGATATCGAACCCCTGCCGGGTACCGTCGCGGTCCATCGAGGTCAGCAGGATCTCGCCGGCGCCCAGTTCCACCATCCGCCGCGCCCAGCCGACCGCCTCGATCCCTGTGGCGTTGCGGCCGCCATGGGTAAACACTTCCCAGCGGCCCGGCGCGACCTGTTTGGCGTCGATCGCGACGACGATGCACTGGGTTCCGAATTTCTCCGCTGCTTCGCGGACGAAGTCGGGACGGGCGACCGCGGCGGTGTTGATCGACACCTTGTCGGCGCCGGCGAGCAGCAGTCCGCGGATATCGTCCACCGTGCGCACGCCGCCGCCGACGGTCAGCGGCATGAAGCACTGCTCGGCGGTGCCGCGCACTACGTCGTAGAGCGTACCCCGATTCTCGGCGCTCGCGGTGATGTCGAGGAAACACAGCTCGTCCGCACCTGCGGCATCGTAGACGCGGGCCTGCTCCACGGGATCGCCGGCATCGCGCAGTCCGACGAAGTTCACCCCCTTGACGACGCGGCCGTCCTTGACGTCGAGGCAGGGAATGATGCGAACCTTCAGCACCGTCAGTTCCCCTGCCGCAGCAGGCGGAGGGCAGCGGCCGGATCGATGCGGCCGTCATAGAGGGCACGACCGCAGATGACCCCCTCGATGCCGGCCATCTCCTCATCCTTGAGCGCCTCGAGGTCGGCCATCGTGGAAACCCCGCCCGAGGCGATCACCGGCACCTTGAGGGCCCAGGCGAGATCAACGGTGGAGTCCACGTTCACCCCGCCCATGGCGCCGTCCCGGTCGATATCGGTGAAGACGATCGCCGCCACGCCGGCCTCCTCCACGCGCAGGGCCAGGTCGAGCGCCCGCGTCTCCGAAGTGCGCGTCCAGCCATGGGCGGCGACATAGCCGTCGCGGGCGTCGATGCTGGCGACGATGCGGCCCGGGTGCCGACGACAGGCCTCGCGCACCAGCCCGGGATCCTCGAGTGCGGCCGTGCCCAGGATCACGCGGCGGATGCCGCGCTCGAGCCAATGCTCGATCGTGGCCAAGTCCCGGATTCCGCCGCCGAGCTGGACGGGGATGTCGATCGCGTCGAGGATGGCGCCGACGGCCGCGCCGTTGACCGGGTAACCCTCCACGGCACCGTTCAAATCCACCAGATGCAGCCACTCGAAACCCTGGGCGGCGAAGATGCCGGCCTGGCTGGCCGGGTCGTCGTTGAAGACGGTCGCCTGGCCCATATCGCCGCGCAGCAGGCGCACGCACTTGCCGTCCTTCAGGTCGATGGCGGGAAACAGGATCATTTCACGCCGTTCCTCTTCTTTCTGACGAGTTCCTTATAGAAATATAGGCCAGCGACGTTCCGACCGCGGACCCGGGCATAGCAGGGGTGCGTGCCCCAGTGGACGAAGCCCAGCGATTCGTAAAGGTGGATCGCGGCGACCTGACTTTCGCGGACATCCAGGTTCAGAATACGGAACCGTTCGGCTCTCGCCACCTGTTCCACCGCCGCAACGAGCATTCGCGCGAGCCCGTATCCGCGCGCCCAGGGAGCCACGAAGGAGTGTTGCAGCGCGGCCGCAAAGCGTTGGGCCTCGTTGTTGCGCGGCGGCCGCACGAGCTGCGCCGAGCCGCAGACCGTGCCGTCCAGGCGGGCAAGGAACAGGGACCGTTCCGGTACCAGCAGGACGCCGCGCCAATAGGCTTCCAGGCGGTCGCGCGGCGGCGGCTTGAGCCAGCCGAAGCCGCCGCCGTCGAGGATCGCCATGTCGGTGGCCTCGCAGAGATCATGCAGATCTCGATCGGTGAGCGCTTCGGCGCGCTCGACGGTCGGGTGGGGTTTGCGCATGGGGGCTAGGGTCGCCAGGCGAGGAAATTACCGATCAGACGCAGGCCGTTCGCCTGGCTCTTCTCCGGGTGGAACTGGGTGCCGACCAGATTGTCGCGCCCGATCACGGCGGTGATCGGGCCGCCATAGTCGACGGTGGCGAGCCGACAGCTCGGGTCGGCGCAGTCGAGAGCGTAGGAGTGAACGAAGTAGAAGTGCGGGTGCCGCCTCAGCCCGGCAAACAGCGGATGGCTGCCCGGCTCGAACGACAGCTCGTTCCACCCCATGTGCGGCACCTTGAGGCCAGCGCCCGTGAGCGGACCGACTTCGCCCGCGATCCAGCCGAGCCCGCGATGGACGCCGTGCTCGAGGCCCCGTGTCGCCATCAGCTGCATTCCGACGCAGATGCCGAGGAACGGGCGGCCGCGTCGCATCACGGCATCCTCCAGCGCCTCCGTCATCCCCGGAATGGCGAGGAGGCCGGCCATGCAGTCGCCGAAGGCTCCGACCCCGGGCAGCACGATCCGTTCGGCTGCGGCGACGCGGTCGGGATCGCCGGTGACCAGGACGGGGCCGGCGCCCACATCGGCGGCCGCACGCTCGAACGCCTTGGCGGCCGAGCGGAGATTCCCCGAGCCGTAGTCGATGATGGCGACCGTCATCCGGCGCCCGCCTCCGCCTGCATCAGGCGCCAGGCCGCCGCGTCCGGCCCCTCGGCGACCAGCACGGGCCCCTCTTCGAAGCCGCGGCGTCGAAGGCTGCGCCGCCGCCAGTCGTTGGCACCGAAGCCGACGAACAGCATGAAACCTGCCGACAGCGCGATCTGTGCCATCGTGGCGAGACCGAGGGCGGCGGCGACGACGGCCAGCAAGGCCTCGGCCAGGAACAGAAGCAGGGCGGTGAGCCACATCCGATGCCAGAGCGCCCAGAGAAAGCCGAACAGGAAAGCCGGCCAGCAGAACCCTTCCTTGACCAGGACCAGGTCCGGAGGCTCGAACAGGCCGGCGTCCCGGCGGTGAGCCGTGTAGACTCGCATCGGCTCTAGCCCCCCAGCACGCCCTTGGTCGAGGGCACCGTGTCCGCTTGACGCGGATCGACCTCCACCGCTTCGCGAAGCGCGCGCGCCAAACCCTTGAAGCAGGACTCCACGATGTGATGGGTGTTCTCGCCGTGCAGCGTCTCGACGTGCAGCGTCGCGCCGGCATGCTGGGCGAAGGCCTGGAACCACTCCCGGAACAGCTCCGTATCCATGGTACCCAGCTTCGCCGCCGGCAGGCGCACGTTCCAGACCAGCCAAGGGCGTCCGGACAGATCGAGCGCCACCCGGGTCAGCGCTTCGTCCATCGGTAGCAGGCATGACCCGTAGCGGCGGATGCCGCGCCGGTCCCCCAGCGCCCGCGCCACGGCCTGTCCGATGGCGATGCCGCTGTCTTCAGTCGTGTGGTGGGCGTCGATGTGGAGATCGCCCTGGACCTCCACGGAGAGGTCCATCAGCGAATGGCGGGCAAGCTGCTCCAGCATATGGTCGAGAAAGCCGACGCCCGTCGAGACGTCGTAATTGCCGCGGCCGTCGAGGTCGACCCGGACTTTTACGCGCGTCTCCTTCGTGTTCCGTTCGAGCGCGGCCTCGCGCATCGGTGCTCGCTCCGTGACGGGAAGTGTGTCTTTTAGCAATCGACCGGATGCAAGGCCAGCATTCGCGCGCCCGGGATTGCGGTCGTGCATGCCGGATAGATGGGGACGACGGACCGCCGCCGCGAGCCCCGCCGTCTCGGGCGATCGTCATCAGCATTGACGCGGTCCTGTCCCGGCCGGTGGCGAATCTCTTGTATTTTTTCCTATTCTATGTCATGATGCCGGGTGATCGAAACCGGCGGCGGGCGAGCGATGCGGCATCGGCACGGACCTTCCTGTTCCTTCCCTGTCATTCCCGGGCGGCGGAGAGTCGGGCCGGAGCAGCGCTACCGGTCGGCGGCAGGCAGTGACTTCGCAGGCTGCCTTCGGACGTCGACATCGCACCCCGGAGAATGGCGACATTTGCTGTCGAATGTTGACGTTTACGACGAACGACGGCTCCGTCGCGGCCCGCCGGCGGATGAGGCCGCACCGCCGGCCCGGACGCGAGGCGAGTGCCATGCCGCGCTGCGAGGCGGTGCTTGTCATTGCGTCGAGGGATCCCCATTCTTGCCCCTTTACCGCCGCAGGCCCGCACTTGCCGAATGCCGCCCGCCGAACCCCGCATCGTCGCCCTGTTCGTCACCTGTCTGGTCGACCTGTTCCGCCCGCGGGTCGGGCTGGCAGCGATCAAACTGTTGGAGGACGCGGGTTGCCGCGTCGCCGTACCGGAGGCGCAGACCTGCTGCGGCCAGCCCGCCTACAATTCGGGCGACCGGGCAAGCACGAAGCGCCTTGCGCGCGGGGTCATCGCCGCGTTCGAAGGCTACGACCATGTCGTGGCGCCCTCCGGCTCCTGTGCCGGGATGATTGCGCACCACTATCCGGCCCTGTTCGCCGACGAGCCTGCTTGGGCCGAGCGGGCACGGGACTTGGCGCGACGAACCTACGAGCTGACCGCCTTCCTGGCCGATGTCTGCGGCGTCGAACGGATTCAGGCGCGCTATGAGGACAGCGTCACCTATCACGATTCGTGCTCCGGCCTGCGCGAGCTCGGCATCAAGCACCAGCCGCGGCGGCTACTGGCGGGCGTGGACGGCCTGACGCTGGCGGAGATGGCCGAGCCCGAAGTTTGCTGCGGCTTCGGTGGCACCTTCTGCGTCAAATACCCCGAGATCTCCGACGCGATGGTCCGGCGCAAGACGGCGGACATCGTGTCCACCGGCGCCGGAACGGTGCTCGCCGGCGATATGGGCTGCCTGCTCAACATGGCGGGAAAGCTGAAGCGCGAGGGGTCGTCGGTGCGGGTGCGACACGTGGCGGAAGTACTGGCCGGAATGGCCGATGGGCCGGCGATCGGCGAGGAGCGCCGCTGATGCTCGCCGGCAGCCGCGCCTTTCCCGAAAACGCGCGCCGGGCACTGCGCGACGCGGACCTGCAGAGCGAGCTGGAGAAGCTGTCCGGCGGATTCTCGGTCGCGCGCATCCGCGCCGCCGCCGATGTCCCGGAGTTCGATGCGCTGCGCGACGCCGCACGCGACATCAAGGACCACGTCCTGGCGAACCTCGATCACTATCTCGAACGGTTCGAGGCCAAGGTAGTCGAGAATGGCGGCCGCGTGCACTGGTGCCGCGATGCGGAGGAGGCGCGCAACACGGTCCTGGGGATCTGCCGCGATCTGGGCGCCCGCACGGTCACCAAGGGCAAGACGATGATCGCGGAGGAGATCGGGCTCAACGATTTCCTCGAGGCCAACAGCATCGAGCCGGTCGAGACCGATCTCGGGGAATATATCATCCAGCTCCGCCGCGAGGCGCCGAGCCACATCATCGCTCCCGCGATTCACGTTACGACCGAGGGGGTCGCCAAGGCGTTTCGCGAGAAGCACGCCGGTCTCGACCCGGACCGGCCGCTGACCGAACCGCAGGTGATGCTGGCGGAGGCGCGGGCGATTCTGCGCGAGCGGTTCCTCAAGGCCGATGTCGGCATCACCGGGGCCAACTTTCTGATCGCCGAGACCGGCTCCTCGGTCATCGTCACCAACGAAGGCAATGGCGACCTCACCCAAACGCTGCCGAAGGCGCACATCGTCTTGGCCAGCCTCGAGAAGGTGGTCCCGACGCTGGAGGACTTGACCGTCTTCCTTCGCGTCTTGGCACGCTCGGCGACCGGGCAGGAGATGTCGGTCTATACGACCCTCTCGACGGGCCCGCGCCGGCCGGAGGATCCGGACGGGCCGGGCGAGTATCACGTGGTGCTACTGGACAATGGCCGCAGCGCCATGATCGGCACCGAGTTCCAGGACATGCTGCGCTGCATTCGCTGCGGCGCCTGCATGAACAATTGCCCCGTCTATCAGCAGATCGGCGGCCACGCCTATGGCTGGGTCTATCCCGGTCCCATGGGCGCGGTGCTGACGCCCTCGCTGATCGGCGTCGACCAGTCGGGCCACCTGCCCAACGCCTCGACCTTCTGC
>CAZVAR010000008.1:39376-43662 GCA_964625225.1 uncultured Alphaproteobacteria bacterium
GCCCGGTGCGCATCCCGCTGCCGAAGATGATGCGGCACTGGCGCGAGCGCGAGTTCGAGCGGCACCTGCAACCGGCGGCGGCCCGTTACGGGCTGAGGCTCTGGGCGTTTCTGGCGGCGCGGCCGCGGCTATACCGCTTGGCGACGGGCGCGGCGGCGCGTGCCTTGGGCCTGCTGGGCGGCCGCCGCGGGCGCTTCCGGTCGCTGCCGCTGGCCGGCGGCTGGACGGCCGCGCGCGACATGCCCGCGCCCGAGGGAAAAACGTTCCACCGGCTCTGGGCGGAACGGAAGCGGAATCGAAGCTGGCGCAACGCCTCGGGTGGGCTCTCGGACGACGGCAGGGAGGTGCGGGTCTGAGACCCGCACTCCGGAACCCAGCGATGCCGACGGACACGCAGCTCCACGATCGGATCCGCGAGGCCGAGGCCGCGCGGCGAGTGGAAATCGGCGTCGAGCTGCGCCGGCTCAACCGACCCGACTCGCCCGTGTTCGGGCGATGGGACAATGCCGTGCCGGCCTTCGTCCTGATCGCCGCGGTGGTGGCGGCCTTCGTGTTCGGCGGTTGGCTGGTGGCGCTGGCCACCGCGGCTAGCGGGCTGGTGCTGATGCTGACGACGGTCAATCTGGCGGTGATGAGCCTGCTGCGGTGGCGGGCGCTGGACATGGCCCTGTCCGGGCCGGAGGGTTGGGAGCGACTGTGGGCGATCGGCGGCCTCACGCTCAGGCTGCCGCGGCGGCCCGATACGGAATGCAAGGGGCCGGACGGTGACTGGCGTGCCTTCGTACGCCGTCACCTGACGACGGAGGCGGAGGCAGCAGAGTGAGCAGCCGCGACGAAATCCTCGGCCGCATCCGGCGCTCGCAACGGCGCGGGCCGCTCGGGCCGGCGCAGCGCGAAGCGGTGGAGAAGCGGATTACCGAGCATCCGCGCGGCCCGCAGCTCTCGCGCGTTGCATTGGAACCCGGGCCGCTGGTCGACCTCTTCGTCGCCAAGGCGACCGCAGCCGCCGCTACGGTCGCGCGCGTGCCGCACGCGGACGACGCCCCGGGCGCGGTGGCCGACTATCTCGCCCGCGAGAATCTGCCGGCCAGCCTGGTGATGGCACCGGACCCGGCGCTGGAGACGATCAACTGGAGTGCACGCTCGCTGCTGTCGATCCGGCGGGGCCTGCCGCAACCCGGTGATCCGGTGGGTGTCACCGGTGCCTTCGCAGGCGTTGCCGAGACCGGAACCCTGGTGCTGCTGTCGGGTGCCACCAGCCCTACGACCTTGAACCTGCTGCCGGAAACCCACATTGTCCTGCTACGGCGCGGCCAGATCGTCGGCGCTTTCGAGGATGCCTGGGACCGGCTGCGTCGCATCGGCGGCGACGCGCTCCCGCGTACGGTGAACCTGATCACCGGCCCTTCGCGAAGCGCCGACATCGGCCAGCAGCTTCAGATGGGCGCGCATGGGCCGCGCCGGCTGCATGTCGTGCTGATCGATGACGAACGATAGGGGCGGATCTCCGCGGCGCCAATTGCCCGGATTGCTGAGTGACGAAGACCTGCGCCTCTGGCGCGAGGTCGCGCGTGGCGTGCGCCCGCTGCCGGGCCGGCTGCCGCCGCCGGCGCCCGTGCCGGCGCAGCCGGCGGTTGCGCCGGCGCCCCTGATGCCGCCCCCCGCCCGATCCGTTCCCGTGCGCCCGCCTCCGCCGCGACCGGTTCCCGTCCCCGAGGCGAAGCACGGGCAGGTCGCCGGCCTCGACCGTCGTAGCGCGCAGCGACTGAAGCGCGGGCAGATGACGATCGACGGACGCATCGACCTGCACGGGCTGACCCAGGAGGAGGCCCACCGGGCATTGAACAGCTTTATCGGCAGCAGCCTGGCAGCGGGACGCCGCGCCATACTGGTCATCACGGGCAAGGGCAATGGCGGCCTGGAGGGCGGGGTCCTGCGCCGGTCCGTGCCGCGCTGGCTGCATGAGGGCGCCAACCGCGAGCGCGTGGTGGCCTATGCCCCCGCGCGGCCGCGGCATGGCGGGGCGGGCGCCCTCTATGTGCTGCTGCGCCGCAAGCGGGCCCCGTGACCCCCGCCGCCCGCGTCGCCGCGGCGATCGAGATCCTGGCCGAGCTGGACCGCGCCCCGGCCCCGGCGGACGCCGTTCTCGCCAACTACACCAAGGCACGGCGCTTCATCGGCGCCAAGGACCGCAGCGCAATCGCCGAGCTCGTCTACGGCTCATTCCGTCGGCGCGCGCGGCTCGACTGGCATCTGAAGCGGCTCGGCGCAGCGGTGGACGCGCGCCGCCGCATGCTTGCCCACCTCATCCTCGGCGAAGGTATGAGCCCGGTACGGGCCGCGACCCTGTTTGGCGCAGGGCGCTACGCCGCTGCGCCGCTCGACCGCGAGGAGCAGCAGCTAGCCGAGCGTATGGCAGGGCGGCCGCTGGAGATGCCGGACATGCCCGAAGGCGTGCGGGTCGAGTGCCCGGACTGGGCGGAAGGCCCGTTACGCGCCGTGTTCGGCAAGGATTTCGCGGCGGAGATGATCGTGCTGAACCGGCCGGCCCCGCTTGACCTGCGTGTCAATGCCCTCAAGGCAACGCGCGATGCGGCACGCGCCGCGCTCGCCGCCGAAGGGATCGTGGCACTGCCGACGCCGCACTCGCCCTGGGGTCTGCGAATCGAAGGCCGCCCCCCGCTCTCCGGCAGCCGTGCCTACCGCGCGGGTCTGGTTGAGGTGCAGGACGAGGGATCGCAGCTCCTGGCCCTGCTGACCGATGCACGGCCCGGCATGCAGGTCGTGGATTTCTGCGCCGGAGCCGGAGGCAAGACGCTGGCACTGGCTGCGACCATGGCGAACAAGGGCCGCATCGTCGCCTGCGACATATCCGCTCGGCGCCTCGAACGCGCCGGTCAGCGCCTGCGCCGCGCCGGGGTGCACAATGTCGAGCGCCGGACGCTGGCGAGCGAGCGCGATCCGTGGGTCAAGCGCCACAAGGGCATGTTCGACCGGGTGCTGGTCGACGCGCCTTGCAGCGGTACCGGGACCTGGCGACGCAATCCGGATGCCCGATGGGGCCGCGGCGGCCCGGATCTGACCGAACTGGTCGCCCTGCAGGAGCAGATCCTGGTAAGCGCCGCCCGGCTGGTGAAGCCCGGTGGGCGGCTGATCTACAGCACCTGCTCGCTGCTGTACGAGGAGAACGATGCCCGAATCGAGGCCTTCCTGGGCACCGATCCGGGATTCACCCTCCTGCCGCCGTCGTCGGTGCTCTCCGGGTTCGAGGGCGATGTGCTGCGGCTGACGCCGGCACGGCACGGTACCGACGGCTTCTTTGCGGCGGTCCTCTTGCGCCGTGATCCCCGAAAAGTTGTACCCTGATTGCGGGCTCGATTCCCGATATAAGTCATTGTACGGTGTCGCCGACTTTCGGTCCGTACCAGCCAAGAGCCCTGAATGAACCGTGGATTGCTAGCGCTCGCGCTCGCCCTGGCCTGTGGCATGCTGGCCGCCTGCACTCAGCCCCGCGACCTTTTCGCGGTAGCGCCGGACCAGCCCGACAGCTTCACCTTCGTGGCGGAGAGCTATGATCTGTTCCCGACGCGCCAGGCCGAAGGCGAGGCACGGCGGATTCAGGACCTCGAGGCTTATTTGGCTTCTAACCGGCTCTGCCCGGACGGCTATGAGATCGAGAACCGGACGGATTCGGTACAGGAGGCCCCTTGGCCGTTCAGCTATTTCAGCGGCACGATTTACCGCGTGACCTATCGCGGGCGCTGCAGGACGTGAGTCGACCCGAAGGAACTCCCGTCTGCTCGCCGAGAAGCATGCGGCCGGGCCGCGATCGATGTAGGGGAAAGTCCCCGCCAAGCCGGTCAGGCGGGGACTCGCGATAATCAGCCGTTCCGCCCGGGATCAACGCCTCTCGGAGCCGGCGCCACCGGCCGGGGACCCGGTCGCTGAGCCGGAAACGCCCTTACTGCCGGTCCGCATCGGGTCGGCACCGGTCGTCGGCACCTGGACCGGCTGATCGCTGCCACTTCCGACCGCGGCGCCGGTATTGGCACCGACATCGCCGCCCGGCGAGCCGGTCGCGGAGCCCGGGGCCGCCTTGCTGCCGGTGCGGGCCGGATCCGCACCTGTGGTCGGCTCTTGGACCGGCTGTACGGTCCTTTGGGCGGCGCCGCTCGTCGTCGCTTCGACCTCCCCTACCGCCGAGCCGGTCGCAGAGCCGGGAACCGCTTTGCTGCCGGTCCGCATCGGGTCGGCACCGGTCGTCGGCACCTGGACCGGCTGATCGA
>CAZVAR010000008.1:43762-57053 GCA_964625225.1 uncultured Alphaproteobacteria bacterium
CTGCCGGTCCGCATCGGGTCGGCACCGGTCGTCGGCACCTGGACCGGCTGATCGACACTGCGATCGAGTCCGACCCGACCCTTATCGTCCGCGAAGGCGGGAGCCCCGAGGAGCAGGGCAAGCGCAGTGGCCGCAAGAAAATGCTTGGTCATGTGAAACCTCCGTTGGGGCCCGGCTGGTCGCAGGCTTCCGGGTTCTGCTGCGATCGCGCCCGACGACGACGACCACGCAGGCGACCATGGGCTCGGCAAAAGCCATTGCCTGCCTAACAGCCTCGGCCGGCGGATGGTTCCGGAGCTTTTATGGGTGGCAAGCCGCCGCGCTTGCTACACACCGAGCACGGTTTCCCAGAGAAAGGACCGCCTCAGAGGATGAACTTGCTTAGATCCGCATCGCGGGCCAGACTCGCGACGCGTTCGCGCACCAGGGCCGCGTCGATGGTGATCGACTCGCCGCCGCGGTCGGATGCGGTGAAGCTGATCTCCTCCAGCAGCCGTTCCATCACCGTATGCAACCGCCGGGCGCCGATATTCTCGACCGCCGTGTTGATCGCCGCTGCGAGATCGGCGAGTTCTCCGATCGCCTCGTCGGTGAAATCGAGCGTCACGTTCTCGGTTGCGAGCAGCGCCTTGTACTGCTTGATCAGGCTTGCCTCGGGCTCGGTCAGGATGCGCACGAAGTCGTCGCGGGAGAGCGCGTCGAGTTCGACCCGGATCGGCAGCCGACCCTGTAGCTCGGGCAGCAGGTCCGAGGGCTTCGACAGGTGGAAGGCGCCGCTCGCGATGAACAGCACGTGGTCCGTTTTTACCGTGCCGTGCTTGGTGGCGACCGAGGTGCCCTCGATCAGCGGCAGCAGGTCGCGCTGTACCCCCTCCCGGCTGACATCGGCACCGATGCGGCCATGCTCTCCGCTGCGGGCGCAGATTTTGTCGATCTCGTCGAGAAAAACGATCCCATTCTGCTCCACCGCCTCGATGGCCTCGCGGACCACCCGCTCCTGATCGAGGAGCTTATCGCTCTCCTCGGCAACCAGCACGCTGTGACTCTCGGCTACGGTCATGCGGCGGGTCTTCTTGCGGCCGCCGAATGCCTTGCCGAGCAGATCGTTGAGATTGATCATTCCCATCTGCGCGCCGGGCATTCCGGGAATGTCGAAGGTCGGAAGGCCGAGTCCACCGGTATCCGCGACCTCGATCTCGATCTCCCGCTCGTTGAGGTGGCCCTCGCGCAGCATCTTCCGGAACTTGGCGCGGGTCTCCTGGGTCGCGGTCTGCCCGACCAGCGCGTCGATCACGCGTTCCTCTGCGGCGAGATGGGCCTTTGCCTCGACCTCCTTGCGCATGCGCTCTCGCGTCATGGTGATCGAGACCTCGACCAGATCGCGGATGATCGACTCCACGTCGCGGCCGACATAGCCGACTTCGGTGAACTTGGTCGCCTCGACCTTGAGGAAGGGTGCCTGGGCAAGCCGCGCAAGGCGGCGAGCGATCTCGGTCTTGCCGACGCCCGTCGGCCCGATCATCAGGATGTTCTTCGGCAACACCTCCTCGCGCAGCCCTTCGGGGAGCTGCTGGCGGCGCCAGCGATTGCGGAGCGCGATGGCGACGGCGCGCTTGGCGTCGTGCTGACCGACGATATAGCGGTCGAGTTCGGAAACGATTTCGCGGGGGCTGAATGCGGTCACGAAGGTGGTTCCGTATGGCACAGGGCTCAGGCCCGGATGCTTTCGATGGTGATGTTCGTGTTGGTATAGACGCAGATCCCGCCTGCGATCTCCAGCGCGCGACGGGCGATCGCCTCGGCGTCGATGCCCTCCACCGGCAGCAGCGCCTGCGCCGCCGCCTGGGCATAGCCGCCGCCCGAGCCGATACCGATGACGCCGTCCTCCGGCTCCAGCACGTCGCCGTTGCCGGTGAGCACCAGCGTCACCTTGGCGTCCGCGACCGTCATCATTGCTTCCAGCCGGCGCAGATAGCGGTCGGTCCGCCAGTCTTTGGCCATCTCGACACAGGCGCGGGCGAGCTGTCCTCGATGCTGCTCGAGCTTGGCTTCCAGGCGCTCGAACAGGGCGAAAGCGTCGGCGGTGGCGCCGGCGAAGCCGGCGATCACCTTGCCGTCGCCGAGCCGGCGGACCTTGCGCGCATTCGCCTTGATGACGGTCTGGCCAAGACTGACTTGGCCGTCGCCAGCGATCACTACGGTGCCGTTCTTACGGACCGACAGGATCGTCGTACCGTGCCATGCAGGAAACTGGGTCGACATTGCGATGTCCAGGCAGGCTGGGTGGCGGCCCCCGAAGGCGACCGAATCGCCATGTAAGCGCTGCGACGAAGCGATCAAGCCGGGCCACGGAACGTCGGTTGGCCGAAACCGTTCAGCTGGGCGCGGCCATAGCGGGAGAACCCGGATTGTTCGAATGGATCGTCGGGCTCGTTGAAACGAGCGGCTATACCGGGATCGCCCTCTTGATGCTGCTCGAGAACGTATTCCCGCCAATCCCCTCCGAAATGATCATGCCGCTCGGCGGTTTCGTCGCGGCACGCGGAGACCTGAATGCCGTGGTCGTGGTGCTGGCCGGGACACTGGGCTCGTTGCTGGGCGCCATGCCCTGGTACGCCGCCGGGCGCTGGTTGGGCGAGAACCGTCTGAAGGCAGTGGCGGCCCGGCACGGATACTGGCTCACGATCGATGCGGACGACGTCGGCAAGGCTATGCGCTGGTTCGATCGCCACGGTCGCCGGACGGTGCTGTTCGGACGCCTGATCCCGGCGGTTCGGACGCTGATCTCGGCCCCCGCCGGGGTGGCCCGCATGCCGCTCGTACCCTTCCTCCTGTATTCCGGCCTGGGCACGCTGGCCTGGACCGCGGCCCTGACCGGCGCAGGTTTCCTTCTGGAGGCCCAATACCGAATGGTCTCGGGCTATCTCGACGCTGCTTCGAAGATCATTCTCGGGCTGATCGCCGTGCTCTATCTGTTCCGGCTGATGACCGGCGGCCGCCTCGGCGCCCGCATTAAAGTCTGGGCTCGCGATCTGAGGTGCGATATTCACGCGGTCTACCTCGCCGCGCGCGACCCTCGGGTTCCTTGGTACGCGAAGGCCGTTGCGCTCCTGATTGCGGCCTATGCCGTAACGCCGGTCGATTTGATTCCGGACTTTCTTCCGGTGATCGGCCACTTCGACGACATGGTGCTGATCCCGCTCGGCGTGCTCGCCGCGTCCCGCCTCGTGCCATCGGAGATCATGGAAGAGCACCGTCGCACGGCCAAAACCGGCGAGCGGACGCCGCGCGATTGGCGGGTCGGCGCCGTGGTCCTGGCCTTGTGGGCGATCGCGCTGGCCTTCTTGGTTCGCGCCCTGCTCGACGCCGCCTGGTGAGCTACGGTACCGCATTCCGGCGGGCAGGTATGGGTGTACGCCATTGGTTATGCTCGCGCGATCCGGACGATCCGGTTAAGAATCTCTTTCAGGCTCGAACCGAGCCCGACAGGGAGAAACGACGATGACTGGATTGAAGGGGTACAGCGGGACGGCCGCGATGGCGCTGTTCGTGGTGGGGTCGTTCGTGCTGTTCCCGCCGGGCGCAGAGGCTCAGGGGCGTTCCGCCGAGGAGACGGCGACGCACGGGCGGGCCGTATCTCGCGAGCTGCCGTTTGGCATCGGTCGGTCCACTACGGCGGATCCCGGCATGGCGAAGCCGTCGGGTATGAAGGCGGGACGACAGCAGATCATGGCGGCGCAGCGCGTTCTCAACGACAATGGCGCCGGGCTTCAGGTCGACGGGATACTCGGTCCTCGGACGCGACAGGCGCTGATGAATTACCAGGCGCAACATGGCCTGCCGGTCAGCGGCCGGCTCGATTCGGACACCCTGGCCCGAATGGGCCTGTAACGCCTTCGAAGGGGGTGAGCCTCGGCTCACCCTGCACGCCGCTCAGAGGCCGAATAAGGCGCGCAGGCCGAGGACCAGGCCGGCGAAGACACCGAGGCTGCCCAGCCATAGCACGGCAAACCAGAGGAGCGCGCGCAGTCGGTGCCGCCGCAATTCAGTGGTATCCGACATCGGCGGCAACCTTGCCGCGGAAGACCCAATAGGACCAGGCCGTGTAGCCGAGGATCAGCGGGATCAGGAACGCCACGCCGACCAGCAGGAAAAGTTGCGTCTCCGGCGGCGAGGCGGCTTCCCAGATCGAGATGCCGGGCGGGATCACGTTCGGCCACAGGCTGATGACCAGCCCCGCATAGCCCAGCAGGAACAGCCCTATCGCCAGCAGGAACGGCGTCACCTCGTGCATCGCCCGCAGCGACCACCACAGGCCGAAGCCGCACAGGGCGACCAGGATCGGCACCGGCGACAGCCAGACGATGTTGGGCCAGGAGAACCAGCGTTCGTGGATCTCGGTGCCGAGGAACGGCACCCAGAGGCTCACCGCCGCCATGAACGCCACGACGATCACCAGCAGGCGGGAGGTGGTCCGATAGGCCCAATGCTGCAGGCGCCCTTCGGTCTTCATGATCAGCCAGGTCGAGCCCAGCAGGGCGTAGCCGGCCACCAGTGCCAAGCCGGTCATGATGCTGAACGGTGTCAGCCAGTCGAACGGCCCGCCGGCATATTCGCGGTTCTCGACCGCAAAGCCCTGGACGAAGGCGCCGAGTACTATCCCTTGCGCGAAAGTCGCGAGCAGCGAGCCAAGGAAGAAGGCCCAGTTCCAGGCGGAGCGGCTGCGATGCGCGCGGGCGCGGAACTCGAAGGCGACGCCACGGAAGATCAGTGCGATCAGCATCAACAGCAGCGGCAGATAGAGTGCCGGCAAGAGCACCGCATAGGCGAGGGGAAAGGCGGCGATCAGCGCTGTCCCGCCCAGCACGAGCCAAGTCTCGTTGCCATCCCAGACCGGCGCCACCGAATTCATCATCAGATCGCGCTCGTCGTCGCTCGGTACTGCCGGAAACAGGATGCCGATGCCGAGATCGAAGCCGTCCATCAGGACGTACATGAACACGCCGAAGCCGATGATGCCGCTCCAGATCAGGGGAAGGTCGATCTCCATCGCGCTACTCCCCGGCTTCCAGGGCCTCGTCCGGCAGCGACATCGGCCGCCGGGCCCCCTTGGTGACCGGCTCGGTCGCGGCGGGCGGAGCCTCCGGTCCGCCCCGGA
Source organism: uncultured Alphaproteobacteria bacterium (assembly GCA_964625225.1). Taxonomy (GTDB): domain Bacteria; phylum Pseudomonadota; class Alphaproteobacteria; order JAJUGE01; family JAJUGE01; genus CAZVAR01. The sequence continues at coordinate 48,921 of CAZVAR010000008.1, forward strand.
TCAGTTTCAGCATGTACCAGGTGCCGGCGCCGAATACGATTGCGTAGGCGACCACGAAGGCCGCCAGCGAGGTCGCGACGCTGGCGCCCGTGACCGGCGACACGGCGTCGGCCGTGCGCATCAGGCCGTAGACGACGTAGGGCTGTCGGCCGACCTCCGCCGTGAACCACCCCGTCAGCACGGCAACGAAGCCGGAAGGGGTCATCGCCATCACGAACAGCAGGAACCAGCGCGACGTCGTCAGACTGCCGCGCCACCAGAGCAGCAGCCCGGCCAGGGCGACGGCCAGCATCAAGAGGCCGATCCCGACCATGATGCGGAACGAATAGAAGGGGATGGCCACGGGCGGCCGGTCCTGCGGCGCCCATTCCTTGAGCCCGCGCAGCTCACCCTCCCACTCATGGGTCAGAATCAGGCTGCCGAGCTTCGGGATCTCGATCACATGCCGGTTGGCTTCGGCCGTCTCGTCCGGTACCGCGAACAGGATCAGCGGCAGGCCGCGCCCGGTCTCCCAATGGCCCTCGATCGCGGCGATCTTGGCCGGCTGATGTTCGAGCGCGTTGAGTCCCGACAGGTCGCCGGCGAGGAACTGGACCGGTGTCACGATCGCGGCGAAGCCGACCGCCATCTTCAACATTACCGTGGCATGCTCGCGCGCCCGGCCGCGCCAGAGGTACCAGGCTGCGACGCCGCCGATCACGAAGCAGGTCGTGAGATAGGCGGCGAGCGTCATGTGGACGAGGCGGTAGGGGAAGGAAGGATTGAAGACGATCGCCCACCAGTCGACCGGGTAGAAGATGCCGTCGCGCAGCTCGTGGCCGGCCGGCGTCTGCATCCAGCTGTTGGCCGAGAGAATCCAGAAGGCGGAGATCAGCGTGCCGAGCGCGACCATCAGCGTCGCGAAGAAATGCAGCCCGCGCCCGACCCGATTCCAGCCGAACAGCATCACGCCGAGGAACGACGCCTCCAGGAAGAAGGCGGTCAGCACCTCATAGGCGAAGAGGGGGCCGAGTACGTTGCCGGTCGCCTCGGAGTACCTGCTCCAGTTCGTGCCGAACTGGTAGGTCCTCACGATGCCGGAGACGACACCCATCCCGAACGATACGGCGAACAGCTTCACCCAGAACCGGTAGAGTTCGATGTAGACGGCGCGGCCGGTGCGCAGCCACAGGAACTCCAGCATGGCGAGCCAACTCGCCAGTCCGATCGTGAAGGCCGGGAACAGGATGTGAAAGGAGATGACGAACGCGAACTGGATCCGGGACAGAAGGAGGGGATCGAGCTCCACCGGCGCAACTCCCTGACTGCGACCGCCTTCTCCCGGGTTGAACTAGTGCCGCCGCGCCGGTCGTACAGGCCAATGCGTCGGAATGACGCCTAACCGCCGGTGGCGGCACCGGTCCGTCAACTCATCGGCACATCGACAATGTGCTTGCGGTAACCCTCGCGTTCGCACAGTCGATCGTACCAGCGCTCGACGTTCGGAAAGGCCGGGCGCCGGAAATCGAGGCGGAACCAGCGGTGCAGAATCGGGCCGAACGGGATGTCCGCGATCGTGAGCCGGTCGCCGCAGAGGAAGCGGCGGCCCTCGATCCGCGCCTCCAGAATCCCCATTGCCTTCGCCGACGCCTCCACCGCTGCATCAATCACCGCCTGGTCACGCTGCGCGGCCGGGGTTCGCACGAGCTGGAAGAAGATCGGGATATAGGCTGGGCCGAGCACGGTGAGCTGCCAGTCCATCCAGCGCTCGGCATCGGCGCGCTCGCGCAGGTCGGCAGGGCAGAGCCCGCCCGCGTCGTGCTTCGCCGCGAGATAGCGAACGATGCTGTTGGACTCCCACAGCACGAAACCGTCTTCCTCGATCGTCGGAACCAAGCCGTTCGGATTGAGCGCAAGATATTCCGGCGTGTCGTTCCCTCCGAAGGGGCCGCCGAGATCGACCCTCTCGAAGGCCAGGCCGAGCTCTTCGCAGGTCCAGAGTACCTTCATCACGTTGCTGGAGGTGGTGCGACCCCAGATCTTCAGCATGTCCTCTCTCCCTCCCTTCAGGAACCGGCGGCGATCCGCGCCGCTGCCGCGTGCGGCAGCAGCAGATGATAGCGCCCCTGCGACTTCATCGCGCCGGCGAGTTTCTCGGCTTCCTCACCGGCGCCCCAGAACAGGTCACCGCGGACCGGTCCTCTGATGGCGCCGCCGGTGTCCTGGGCAATGACGAGCCGCCGCAGCCGGTCCCGCGACCGCAGCGGATGTTCGGCATCGAGCCAGACCGGTGCTCCGAGCGGGACGAAGCGGCGATCGACGGCGAGGCTGCGGCCCGGCGTGAGTGGCACGCCCTGCGCTCCGATCGGCTCCTCTTCCTGCAGCTCGCGGAAGAATACGTAGGAGGGGTTCCGCTGCATCAGCGCCCTGCCCTCGTCCGGATGAGCCGCGATCCAGGCGCGGATCGCCTGCATCGACATCTCCTCGCGCGGGATCTCGCCGCGGTCGATCAGTTCGCGCCCGATCGCGACATAGGAATGACCGTTCTGGGCGGCATAGCCGACCCGCACGACGCCGCCGTCCGGCAGGACGACCCGCCCCGAGCCCTGGATATGCAGGAAGAACGCGTCCACCGGATCGTCCACCCAAAGCAGCTCGAGATTCTGGCCGTCGAGCGCTCCGGCTTCGATCGCCGCGCGATCGGGATAGGGCTCGAGCCGCCCGTCCACCACGCGGCCGGCAATTCGCTCGCCCTTCAGGCTCTCGCGGAAGGCGCCGAGATCGACGGTGACCAGATCCGGCGGCCGACGGTGCAGCGGCACGGTGTAGGGCGGCTCGGGCCGCCGTGCGCCGCGCAGCTCCGGCTCGTAATAGCCGGTGAAGAGCCCGTCCGGGTCGCCGTTGTCGGCGGCGCGGAACGGGACGAAGTGGGCCTCGAAGAACCGCTGCGCGGCGTCCGGAGTCTCCGGGTCGACAGCGGCGGCGGCCGCGCACGGCGCCTGCCAGTCCGCGGCGACCGTTTCCACCGCGCCCGCTAAGCGCCGATCCGGCGGGAGTGCGGTGAGCTTGGTGCAGGATCGAAGAAAGGCGTGCAGCGCCGCCGCCGGCCGATCCTCGCGCCAGCCGGGGAGATCCGCGAAGGCCGTGGCGGTCAGGACAAGCTTCGGCTCCGGCGGGGGTTTCTTGCCACAGCCCGGGATGAATGCAAGGATCGCAACCGCGATGCAACAAGCGCGCAACCCGAGCAGCGCTCCTCGAGCCGACCTCACGATCCCTCCGATATCGTCGGCGAACCGGATGGTGCGCCGGTCCGGCAGTCCGCCGGCGTGCCCGCATGCCGTCGGGGTCCTGCGCAGTCGCTCGCCCTACGACGGCTGGAATGCGAGATGCTCATCTGGGAAATCCTCATCGTCCTCCTGCTGATCCTGCTGAACGGCTATTTCGCCATGTCGGAGCTGGCCGTGGTCTCGGCACGCCGGGCCCGACTACAGGGGATGGCCGAGCAGGGCAACCGCGGAGCCCGGGCCGCACTCGCGCTCACCGACGATCCCGGCCGCTTCCTCTCGACGGTCCAGGTCGGCATCACCCTGGTCGGCGTGCTGACGGGTGCGTTCGGCGGTGCGACGCTGGCGGGCTATCTGGCCGAGTGGCTGCGGTCGGTTCCGGTGCTCGCCGGATCGGCCGATGCGATTGCCTTGGGGCTGGTCGTGGTCGCCATCACCTACCTGACCCTGATCGCGGGCGAGCTGGTACCGAAGCGGATCGCACTGGTTGCGGCCGAGCGCATCGCCGTGCTGGTCGCCCGGCCGATGACCTTGCTGTCGCGCGTCGCGGCACCCGTCGTGTGGCTGCTGCAGCGCTCGACCGATGGCGTGCTGACCCTGCTCCGGATCCCGCGGGAGCGGTCGGCCGCGGTGACGGAAGACGAGGTCCGCATCATGATCGCGGAAGGGGCCAGCACCGGCATCTTCCACGAGGCGGAACGGATCATGGTCGAGCGGCTGCTGCGCATTGCCGACCGATCGGTTCAGGCGATCATGACACCGCGCTTCGAGATCGTCTGGCTGGACCTGGAGGACGACCCCGCCACGATCCGCCGGGAGATCGCCGCGAGCGGGCATTCGCGCTTTCCCGTGTGCAAGGGGGAGATCGACGAGATCGTGGGGATCGTCCAGGTGAAGGATCTGTTCGACCGTTCGCTCCAGGGCAAGCCCTTCGACGTAGCCGAGGCGGCGCTGCCGCCGCTGGTCGTGCATGAGAGCACGACCATCCTGCGGCTGCTGGAGACGTTCCGCGGCGCGCCGATCCATATGGCGATCATCGTCGACGAATATGGCAGCGTCGTGGGCATCGCCACGCCACTCGACGTTCTGACGGCGATCACCGGCGAGCTGCCGGAAGGCACGACCGACGAGGCGCCGGCGGTCGTGCGCCGCGCCGACGGTTCCTGGCTGATCGACGGAATGCTGGACATCGAGGCGGCGGAACACGTGCTGCAGCGCCGCAACATGCGCGGCGAGCACGATTTCAACACCCTGGGTGGATTCGTGCTGTGGCAGCTCGGGCATCTCCCGCAGCCCGGCGAGAGCTTCGACTGGGACGGCCTGTGCTTCGAGGTGGTGGATATGGACGGCCGCCGCATCGACAAGGTGCTGGTCCGGCCCACCAAAAGCGAATCCGGCGACACGCCGGAGCCGTCCGAGACGCGCTGATGGACCCGCGGCCGCAGCCCTGGGGGCCGCCGGCTCAATCCGGGGTGCGGGTTGCGACGAGGAGCCAGTTGGGATCGCGCGAGCGGATGTCGCGCGCGAAGGTCCAGATGTCGGTGACCTCGTCGATGGTGCTGGCGCTGCCGGATACGATGGCACCCTCGGCGTCGCGGGTGACGTTGACCTGCTCGGAGACGAACTTGACCGTGATCCGGGCCTCGCGCCCGTCCAGCTCGGCTTCGACGATCTCCACGCCCTTGATGCCGACCAGGGTGGAATCGAAACTGTGGCCGGCCTTCTCGCGTTGGCGCATGGCGCGCTCGAGGTTGGCGAACACCTCGCCGCTGGTCAGCGGGCGCAGTGTGTCGCGATCGCCGTTGGCGAAGGCGGTCACGATCATCTCGAACGCCATCTTCGCGCCCTGGATGAACTGCTCGCCGTCGAAATTCGGATCGGCGGATTGGATCTCCGCGAGCCCCGCCGCGGCCGGCGACGAGGCGCGGACCGGAAGCGGCTTGCTGCGGTCCGGCAGGGCCACCACATTGTCCTGCGATACGTCGGAGCGGGACGCATCGGCGCGCCCCGTTTCCGGCGCGTGCCGGCCGAGGCCGGGCGGACGCCGGCGCTCGTTGCCGGTACGGCGCCCGAGCACGCTGCGCAGCCGAAGAATCAGGAAGGCGGCGACCATGGCGAAAAAGATGATGTCGAAGAAGGGAACGCCTTCCATGCGCACTGCTCCGGTGAGGCCGAGCAAACCTGCCGCCCACGTTCGGGAAACGGCCACCACCTTTTCGCCGCCGGCGGCCGCCGGCCGTACCGCGACCATTCTCAAGAGATAGGCGGTCGGCCCGGAAAGGGCAAGCATGCGTTTCCCAGTCCTTCTCGCGCTTTTCATGGTGCCGATCGTCGAGATCGGCATCTTCATCTCGGTCGGAGAGCAAATCGGCCTGTGGCCGACTCTGCTCGGCATTCTGATTACGACGGTCGCCGGCGTGGCGCTGGTCCGCTTCCAGGGCCTGCAGACCCTCCGGCGCATGCAGGAGACGCTCGCCCGCCACGAGCCGCCGGTCCGAGAGCTGTTCGACGGCACCTGCATTCTGCTGGGCGGCGCCCTGCTCTTGATTCCGGGCTTCCTGACCGATGTGATCGGCCTGCTGCTGCTGCTGCCGCCCTTGCGGACCGCACTGCACCGCGTTCTGCTGCGCCGCGGCTTTGCCGGGGCGGAATGGCAGCGCACGGAGCGGCAGCACGCGGCGTGGCGGCGGACGGAGACCTACCGGGCCGGCGCCGCGGCGGCCGACCGCGGCAGCCCGCGGCCGGGCGGCAATCCCTGGGCGGGACCAGTGATCGACGTCGAATACGAGGATGTCGGCCGTCCCGATCGCCGGGAGGACGACGGGGGTTCGAGCGGGGAGGGGGAGCATCGATGATCCTGGTGCGGCATGGCGAGACGGTCTTCAACCTGCATTTCGGCGCCTCCCGGGTCGATCCCGGCGTCGAGGATCCCGGGCTGACCGAGCGCGGCATCGCACAGGCGCGCGTGGCCGCCGACGCGCTGGCCGCGTCCGGAGTCCGGCAGCTCGTGGTGAGCCCCTACCGCCGCACGCTGGAGACGGCTGCCGTCATTCTCGAGCGACTCGACGTGCCGGTGCGGATCGAGCCGCTGATACGGGAGCGCTTCGGCTTCTCCTGCGACGTCGGCACGCCGCGCTCGCGCCTGCGCGCGCTTTGGCCGCAGCATGCGTTCGACCACCTGGAGGAGCGCTGGTGGGGCGGGGTTGCGGAGCCGGAGCACCGGCTGGCCGCGCGCTGCGAGCGGTTCCGCCGGCACATGGCGGCGCAGCGGGACTGGCGCCGGGTGGCGGTGATCACGCATTGGGGCGTGATCCGCGCGCTGACCGGCCGCCATCTCGGCAATGGCGAGCTCCTGCGCTTCGACCCGACCCGCGAACCGGTGTCGGTTGTGCAAGGTGGCGATCCGTGCTAGCGAAGCGGCCCGTCGAGGCCGAGGGACGAGAATGGCTGAAAGCACCACCGGGAATGGCGATGCAGGCGGGCAGAGCAACCTGCCGCCGCTGTCGATAACCCTGCAGTATGTGAAGGATTTCTCGTTCGAGAATCCGCGGGCGCCGCACAGCTTCGGCAATCTGAGCCCGGCGCCGGAGATCGCCGTCGACATCAATGTCGAGGTCCACCGGATTCAGGCCAACGTGTTCGAGGTCGTCCTGAACATCCGGGCCCGGGCGGCGCGCGGCGAGGACGTGTTCTTCATCGTCGAGCTCGCCTATGCCGGCATCTGCGTGGTCGGCAACGTACCGCAGCAGCATGTGCAGCCGCTGGTGACGATCGAGGGGCCGCGCCTGCTGTTCCCCTTCGCCCGAGGGATCATCGCCGACGCGGTGCGCGACGGCGGCTTCCCGCCGCTGCTGATCAATCCGATCGACTTCGCCAAGCTGTACCAGCAGAACCTGGGGCAGGCGCAGGCCGGCCAGGGGTCCGGCGAAGGGCAGGCGAACGCCTGACGCGACCGCCCGCGCCGGCCGTCCCGGAGGGAGAGGGGCGACTTCCGGCGCCGCAACGCGAAAACGTCAACAAACGACAACATCCGTTCGCAAACGTCACCCTGCGCCGGCGACCTTCGCGACGGGACGGCGGCGGCGCGCCCCTGCGCCGAACGGTAACTCATGCGCGCCTCCCCCGACCGCCGATCCGACGGCCGCCATCCTACCGAAGTCCAGGTAAAAATGCAAGTCTTAGGTTTTAATGCCTGATTCGCTGCCGGCCAGCGGCGGGCGGCGTGGCGGCACGCCGGAGGCTCCCGCGCCTCAGGCCGCGCGCCTCAGGCCGCGCGGCTCAGCCGGTAGGCCCGGCCAGCGGCATCGGCCGTGACGAGGCCAAGGCGCCGGAGCGCGACGAGGGTTGCCGCCACATCGCGCTCGACAGTCCGGCCGCGGCGGTAGCGCGCGGCCAGCGCGGCGGCGTCGAGCCCGCCGGGTGCGGCCAGCAGCGCCGCCATGACGGCGGCGGTCTGCTCGCGCGCATCCTTGGGGAAGGTCGGCTTGCTCACCCTGGCCTCCGCCGCGACCAGCTCGACCTCGATCTGCTCCGGCTTCGGCGCGGCCATACCGGCGCGCTGCATCTGATAGTCCGGCCGCAGCCAGCGCACCCGGCCGCGCCGCTCCTCGGCGGCGCGCTCGCGGTTGAGCGCGACGAGCCGCGCCAGGATCTCCTGGTCGGACAGCGTCTCGGGCCAGCCATAGGCCCGGAACGCCAGCCGGTCGAGCTTCTCGTGGAGCTCCTTCACGATCAGCACGGTGCCCCGGTCGCGGATGTCTTCCTCCGGCGGCGTCAGCGCCGTGCCGTCCTTCAGCTTCTCCAGCACATTGTACATCTGCGTCAGGGTCAGGCCGGGATGCTCCGCCTGCCGCGCCTTGCGCAGCGCATC
>CAZVAR010000008.1:57153-58509 GCA_964625225.1 uncultured Alphaproteobacteria bacterium
ACGCGATGTCTCGCTGTTTCTACGGTCGCGATGTACCTCCTAAGCCCAGCCAGCGCGGGCCTCAGCTCTCGCCTCGGTTCACCGAAAATCCACCAGTTCAGTCGGTAGGTTTCACGATTATTCCTGTCACGTTCCGGCTTCACCGTCGCGAGCAGGTGCTGATATACTTCCGGAAAGCGCCGCCGCACCTCGGCCGCCTCCAGCCCGAACAGGTCGATGACCCTGACTCCGCGCGGCCGGCCGGTCAGGTCGCGGCCGTTGCGGTAGGGGCGGATATGCGCCTCCAGGCCGGGCCGCCGGCCGAGCCCGAGCGCCTCGGCCCGGTCCGGCGTGACGATGAAGCCGGCGCCGTGCAGCTTCACGCCCGGCGAACAGAGCCCCTCATTGGCCTTGAGCGGCAGGGCGGCCGTCACGTCCACGCCCACCGTCAGATCCGCATTGATGCGCCCCCGCCGTTCCGCGAACTCGATCACCGGCTGGTCGGTGTCGAGCCCCGCCTCGCTCGTCACCTCCCGCAGCAGCCCGTCGTGCCTGCCCGCCTCGGCCACCGTCATGGCGATGCGCACGGCGGCGGCCCCGCGTGTCGCCCTGGTCCAGGGATGGTCGGGGATCGCCATGACCAGCGAGATCGGCGCCTTGGCGTCGAGATGCCGGCGGATCACGCGGCGCGAGAATTCCTGCGTAATCGAATTGGTGGTCACGAGGCCGAAGCGGCGCAGCCTCGTTCCCTTGCGCGTCAGCAGCTCGGCCGCCCGGTCCCACCAGTACATCACGAAATCGGCCGACTCGTTCATGTGCGGGTGCGCCGCCCACAGCGCCGCGGCATAGCCCTCGCCCAGCCGGCCGCGGATATCCTTGCCGCCGATGAAGGGCGGATTGCCGACGATGAACTCGGCCTCCGGCCAGTCGGGCCGGCGCGGGTTGCGGTAGGACCAGACCTCGACGCGCTCGCCCGCTGCGTTGGTGCGGGTGACGGGCCGGCCCTGCTCGTCCCGGACCAGGTCCGCGCCGTCGTGCGCCAGCACCGCGTCGAAGGAGGGCGCGCCTCCGTTGATGTTGCGGAAGGCCCGCAGGATCGGCTCGGACGGGCGGCCGCCTTTCGTGCGGAAATGCCATTGCAGGAAGCCCAGCCACAGCACCAGCTCGGCGATCGCCGCCGCGCGCGGGTTCAGCTCGAGGCCGAGGAACTGGTGCGGATCGACGGTGTGGCCTTCGAGGCCGCTCAGCGCCTCCTGCCCGCCGAGATCGGCCAGCGCCTCCAGCACCTCGCCTTCCAGCCGCTTCATCAGCTCCAGCGCGACATAGAGGAAATTGCCGGTGCCGCAGGCCGGGTCGAGCACGCGCGTCGCGCAGAGC
>CAZVAR010000009.1:0-25573 GCA_964625225.1 uncultured Alphaproteobacteria bacterium
GGATGATGCGCTCCTCGGGAAGCCCGGCGATCTTCCTCCAGTGCCCCGCCGCCTCGTCGTCGGTGTGGTAGACGGTGACGAGCAGCCGGTCGCGGTCGAGGCCGAACTCCTTGGTGATCAGGTTCCAGGCCAGCTCGATGGCAAGCTCCTTGAAATAATCGCCGAAGGAGAAATTCCCCAGCATCTCGAAGAAGGTATGGTGCCGGGCAGTGTAGCCGACGTTCTCCAGATCGTTGTGCTTGCCGCCGGCGCGCACGCACTTCTGCGAAGTGGCGGCACGCTTGTAGGGTCGCTGCTCCGCGCCGGTGAAGACGTTCTTGAACTGCACCATGCCGGCATTGGTGAACAGCAGCGTCGGGTCGTTCCGCGGTACGAGCGGGCTCGACGGCACGATCTCATGACCGTGGCGCCGGAAGTAGTCGAGAAACGCGGTGCGGATTTCGTTCGTCGTCGCCATGCTGAATCCACCGGAATGCGGCCGGCCGTGCGCCGGCCTCCCTGCCTATGTCGGGACCGGAGCCGTGCGTGGGAAGGCCTAGCTTTTAGCGTGCTGCCGCAATCGCTGTCCAGCGAGGCACCGACCCGTTGCCGGACGCGACGGTCATGCGCCGCAGCGCCGGCAGGATGACACCCGTCCGCCGGTTGTGGCTAGATGGCCCGGAGCGGCGTTCGGCAGGTGGAGAGGTCATGCCCCTGAAACTGCGCATCCCGGCGGGCGAGAAGATCGTCGTCAACGGTGCGGTCATTACCAATGTGGACGACCGCGCGATGTACATCCAGCTGGAGAACGAGGCCCAGTTCATGCGCGGCCGCGACATCCTCCGTCCGGAGGATGTCGTCACCCCGCTCGACGAGGCCTATTTCCACGTGCAGATGATGTACATCGAGCCGGATTCGCGCACCGAGCGCCGTCCCCAATTCGTCGATGCGGCGCGCCGCGCTTTCCTCGCCGCGGCCAGCGATGCCGATCGCGGACGCATCTTCGAAGCCGTCGGCGATGTCGGCGAGGGTCGGCTTTTCGCCGCCATGATCCGCCTGCGTGAGCTCAGGAAAGGCGAGTAGGCGCAAGCCGTTAGGCGGGCGTTAAGAACTCCCGGCCAAGGTTGCAGCATGGCTTGAACGGGCCATACGCCGCCGCCGAACCCTCGGCTGCGGGCCAACCTTGAACGAGGAACCGAGACCATGAGCTTTTCCATCAATACCAATGCCGGTGCCATGGCCGCCCTGCGGACGCTGCAGATGACGCAGAGCGCGCTGTCGAAGACCCAGAGCCGCATCGAGAGCGGCTTCAAGGTCGGCTCGGCGAAGGACGACCCGTCGACCTTCGTGATCGCCCAGGGCATGCGGGGCGATATCGGCGGCCTCAAGGCGGTCAAGGAGGGCCTGAATTTCGGCAAGGCCTCGATCAACATGGCCAGCGCCGCCGCGAAGCAGATCTCCGATACGCTCACGAAGCTGCAGGAGAAGGCCACCCAGGCCGGCAACCAGAGCCTGGATATCAACAAGCTGCAGACCGAGGCCGACGAGCTGGTGAACCAGATCACCACCATCGTCAACTCGGCCGAGCTGGGCGGAATCAACCTGCTCAACGGCGCCGGCAGCGGCATGAACGTGCTCTCGGGCATCACCAGCGGCGGCGGCACCACGTCGATCCAAGTGGCCCAGGAGAATGCCACGACGGCGGCGCTGGGCATCGACAACTTGAACCTGGCGCAGCAGCAGTATCAGGTCGTCACGGAGAACGGCCTCGACATTCAGGCCGGCGACACGGTCGTGCTGGTCGACGGTTCCGGCCGGCAGGTGACGTTCGAGTTCTTCGAAGCGGGCAATGCACTGACGACGGCGGCCGATGAGGCCAACAACCAGTTCGTCGTCGGTGTCGAGGTTGACCCGGCGGCGCAGTCCGCGCTCGAGATGCTGGACGTGCTGAAGGGCAAGGTGGCCGAAGAGGGCTTCGAGATGCGCTTCGACGGCCCCAACATCACCTTCAGCCACGGCTCCGGCATGGGCGCCTCGTCGATCTCCCTGAGCGGCGGTGTGGCGTCGGACGGTAACATCGCCGGTGGCGCCTTGACGGCCATCGATGCCGCCAAGACCATGATCGGAGACATCATGGCCCGGCTGGGCGCCTCGTCGAACCGTCTCGATGCGCAGCAGGAGTTCACCCAGGTGCTGATCGACACCTTCGAGGAGGGTGTCGGCATTCTGGTGGACGCCAACCTCGCCGAGGAGAGTGCCAAGCTGCAGGCGCTTCAGACCAAGGAGCAGCTCGGTATCCAGTCGCTGTCGATCGCCAACCAGCGGCCGCAGTCGATCATATCGCTGTTCCGGTAAGCCGACGCGGACGCGGCGGGCGCCGGTTCCGAGCGGCCCGGTCCCCGCCGCCCCGCCTAGTCCCACTCCGCGCGGGCGACCTTCGAAGCGGATGTCGCCCTTTCCTTCCCAAGGGCCTTGAGCCTGAAGCGGCCGCAGGCGCCCGACCGATCCCCGAGTGAACGGAATGTCGATCGTCGCCTATCAGAAATCAGCACAGCGCACCGAGACTCCGACCGACCGCGAGATCCGCGCCTTCAGCCGCGTGATCGCGCTTCTCGAAGCCGCCGACCGCAGCAATCCGCTCACCGTGATCCCGGCCGTCTATGAGAACGACCGCCTCTGGACCGTGCTGCAAGCCGAACTCGTCGCGCCCGACAATGCGCTGCCTCCGCAACTCCGAGCCAGCCTGCTGTCCTTGTCGATCTGGGCGCAACGGCACGGTGCCGCCGTCATCGAGGGCAAGGCCGACCTTCAGCCCCTGATCGACGTCAACAAACAGATCGCCGCCGGCCTCATGGCCCAGCGCCGCACGGCCGCGCCGGCGACACCGTCAACGGCCGCCTCCGCCGCCTGAACCACCGCGATCACGGGCGTCAGCGCATCTCCAGAACGGCCTCGATCGCCCGATGGAGATGCTCGACGCCGTAAGGCTTCCTGACCTGCGGCGCGTCCCGTAAGGCTTGCGACGCCTCATCCGTCACCTCGAAAGCCGATGCCACGACAAACGGAATCCGGTGCCGTGCCAACTCCTCGGCAACGGGATCGGCGCGACGTCCGCAAAGATTGAGATCCAGCACCACGACATCGAAACCGTCCGCATCGGCAATTTTGAGTGCGGTGTCCACTGTCGTCGCGACCGCGAATATTTCGTACCCGAGTTGCTCCAGGCCGACCCTGGTCGCCAATGCCGTCAATTGCTCGTCCTCGACAATGAGGACGCGTCGTTTCCGACCGTCCATGACTGATACCCGTCGCTGCAATCCTCATCCGTTCAAGACCCGGACGGCAGCAGTTGGTTCCCGATTCGTTTGATTCGATGTCGATCCGGAACGATCCAAGGGCCGCTCGGCGCGGGATGCTTCCGGCATCCGCCGATCCACGGCCGGTGGCCTTCCTGTCTACTATGCGCGCGCCGCGACCGGTCCGGCCGAGAGAAGCTGGGCCGTCTCTCGCGCCAACAACCGCGACCATTCCTGCGACAGCCCGCCGGCACGCAGGCGGGCCTCGATGGCCGCGATCGCGAGGACGATGTCTTGGCGGTCCGCGGGGCTCAACCCCTGCGCGGAGTCGAGCGCCATCCGTCGCATGAAGTCGGCGAAACACTCCAGGATCGACCGGTCGTGGCGTCGGCTCAGCCCGGTCGCGCTGAGATCGAGGAGATATTTGGCCCGCATCAGGCGGGACGGGAGCATGCCCAACACCGTGTCGAGTGCCTGCCGGACCGGCAGATCGTCGTCCTCCTGGCGAAAGACGAGCTGGGCGCGGCGGCTCACCGCCTCGCCCATCGCCCCGCCGCCGGGCAACTCCCCGCATTCGCCCAGCGTTCGGACAATCCGCTCGAACGCGGCCTGCTCCGCCGCCTGGCCATCCCGGGTCAGGGGCCTGGTCGTGACCAGCGTCCGCTGCACCCGTTCCAGCAGAACCGCCTGAGTGGCCGCGCCGCCGCGAGCCGCCAGCGCCGCCGCGAGCCGGTCGAGTACCGGCGGACTGCCCCTCGGCACCCAGGTTCCGCTGCCCACGCGAATCAAGGTGCACAGCGCATCGCCGAGCGACGGCTGCGGCCCCAGGACCTCCATGACCGGCTTCGCGCCGTCGAGAATAAGCGCGATCGTCTCGTCAGCAAACCGCCAGTCGGACGCGGCGGTCAGCTCGGCACCCGCGTCCAGCATCAGGACCAGTTTGGTCTCCCAACTCCCGGCCGTGGCCAGCCGGTCGGCGATCGCCGCGCGGACATAGAACGCCTGCTCGGCCGGCGGGACGTCCGTGCGCACCCGCTCGAGGAGAGCGGCAAGCCCGCCCCGCTCCAACTCCGCTGCGAAGCGCGCGACCTCGCGTATCGACGCCGTCCGCTGCCGGGCCGCCTCGGCGAGGTCGTACAGGACCGCCGCGCGCTCCCGCGGCGTGCTGCCCGTCGCTTCCGCCTGCGCCGCGGCCGCGCGGTGCAGCGCCGCGTTGAAGAGCATGTCGTTGCTCATCAGCCGCTTCAGGTGGCCGGGACAGTGCATCAGCTCGACCGGCGAAACGACATGCCGATCGAGATAGGCCCGCAGCATCCGCCCGATCGCCTTGAGCGCCTCGAAGCGGTAGACGTCATCAAGATCTGTACAGGGAGGAACCGAGTCGATCAGGGCCAGCGCAGGCGGCTGCGCGAGCTGCGGCGCCTCCTCGCGGAAGATTTCCTTGTCCGCATAACGGCTGTCCTCCTTGATGACCTTGACCGCCTCGACGCCCCTCGAGGACAGAAGCCTGCGGGCGTGCGCGACCGCCTCGGGTTCGACCTCGAACAGCGCCTCGATGGTCCAGCGGCGATCCCGGCGGACATGCACGTAGAACTTGACGTCATAGTGCCGCGACATCGGTTGCGGATCGCCGTGTGGAGCTGCCGTGATCCGGCGATGATAGGCTCGACGGGTTAGTAGCAGCTTAAATGCACGCCGCTTAACCCCTTCTTAGGGCGGCAACCATGATCCTGCATCGTGGCGAGGCAGATCCTCGGCCGAGGCGATTCCGGCAGGAGGGCGCGGGCGACCCCCGCGGCGGTGCGACGATGATCGGTTCAGCCCTGACCTGGTACAGGATGGTGGAGACGAGCCGCGACCGGCTGATGGCCAGCTTCGAGCGTCAGCCGCTCGTCGCCCGCGACCTGCAGTGGTTCGAGGCGAAGGCCGCCACCATCCGCACGGTGGACGACCTGATGAAGGACCGGCGCGCCCTCGGGGTCGTGCTCTCCGCGTTCCAGCTCGAGTCGCAGATCGATGCCCGCGCCATGATCCGCAAGATTCTGACCGAGCCCTTCGACGGCGAAAAATCCCTCGCGAACCGGCTGCTCGACCCCCGCTATCGGCAGATGGCCGAGGCGCTGCAGCCGGCGTTCGCGAGCGGCGAGCCGTTTAAGGATCCGAATCTCGTGCAGCGCATCGTCGACGGATTCAAGACCAACGAGTTCGAGAAGCAGCAGGGCGAGCGGGCCCCCGGCATGCGCGAGGTCATGTACTTCAAGCGGATGATCGGGAAAGTTCAGGATCTGCCGCAGATCATGGCGGACCGGACCCTCGTGAAGGTGATTCGCGTCGGCCTCGGCTTCCCGGACCAGTTCGGACTGCTGAGCTACGAGCAGCAGAAGGCGCGGCTCGCAGCCCGGGTCGACATCGAGAAATTCAAGGATCCCGCCTATGTCGACAAGTTCGTACAGCGCTTCCTCATCCAGAACGAGCTCCAGTCGGGCGGCCCGCCGGCCAGCCCGATCCTGACGCTGCTGCAGCCGGTCAATCCCAACGCGCCGTTCCAGCCGATCGGCATCAATCTCCTCGTGTGAGGCCGGCGGGCCCGGCAAGAACTGCCGGCCGCCGGTCGGTTCCTGCCGGCACGTCTCGGTGCCGCCGGCGCGGGACGCCGGGATTTCTGTGGCGCCGCACCCGGATCACGGTTGGCACGACGATTGCTCCGTCCTCCCGCGGCCGCTTTCAGCGCCGCATCAGGACGACGCCAAGGAAGGACGAAGCGATGTCGCTATTTTCCTCGATGAACACAGCGATCACCGGGCTGTCAGCGCAGAGCCGGTCGCTCGGCCATATCTCCGACAACATCGCGAACAGCACCACCGTCGGGTACAAGAAACTCGATACCCGCTTCATGAGCCTGGTCACGGCGTCGGACAATCAGATGCACAGCCCCGGGGCGGTTCGTGCGACCCCGGTTCGCTACACCTCGCTCCCCGGCAACACGCAACAGACACAGGTCGAAACCCATCTCTCGATCAACGGGCCGGGCTTCTTCAACGTCAGCTCGGCGAGCGTGCGGACCGACGGAACCACGGTGTTCAACGAGGATCTGTACACGCGGGCCGGAGATTTCGTCCTGAACAAGGACGGCTATCTCGTCAACGGCGCCGGCCACTATCTTAACGGTCAGGTCGTCGTCGACCCGCTGACCGGCCGCGTCGACCCGACCGTCGATCCGATCCGCATCAGCCGGATGCGCGACCAGCCGGTCCCGACCAGCTTCGTCGAGTACGGCGCCAACCTCCCTGCGTCCGTCTCCGACGTCGAGGATACCGATACGACGACGCCCGGCGATGTCGAGCTGCCGACCACGCAAACGACGATCTATGACGGCTTCGGGCGGCAGCGCGACCTCGATCTGCAATGGACCAAGCTCGATCCGGCGGATCCTGCGAACGCGAATCGCTGGCGCCTGACGGTGAGCGTGGCCGACGCCGACCTCAATGCCGGCGACCCGGCCGCGACGACCCGCGAATTCTATGTGCAGTTCAAGAATGACGGCGAGGGCCGCGGCACGCTCGAATGGATCAGTGACATGAACGCCCCGCCGGTACCGTTGCCGGCGCCCGGCGAGGCGGCGACGCGGGAGTTGACGGTCACCGAGACCGACGGTTCGAGCTGGAGCTTCGAGCTGCGCCTCGGCGAGTTCGGCCGGCCCGGCGGTGTCACCCAGTATGCCAGCAACGGGATCGAGGGCGTCCGCGTCGATCAGGACGGCGTTGCCATCGGCTCGTTGGCCAAGATCAGTTTCGACAATCAGGGCTTCCTGTACCTGAACTACGACAATGGCCGTACCGTGCCGGCGTTCCGGGTGCCGATCGCGCTCTTCGAGGCACCGGACTCCCTTGAGGCGGTCAGCAAGACCGCATTCCGGCCGACCTGGGAGAGCGGTGCGCCGTCCATCGTCTCCGCCGGGGAGCGCGGCGCGGGCGAGATTCTGCCGCTGACGGTCGAGGCCTCCAATGTCGATATCGCCGAAGAGTTCACGAAGATGATCGTGAGTCAGCGCGCCTATTCGGCGAACGCGCGGGTCGTCACCGTCTCCGACCGAATGCTGGAAGAGACGCTGGCGATCGCGCGGTAACGGCGCGACGCGGCCGGGGATAAGCGAGCATGGTCACGGCGGTCCTGAGTAACGCGATGAGCGGTCTGCGCACGGTGCAGACGCTGCTCGGCACGACGACGCGCAACATCGTCAACGCGAACAGCGAGGGCTACACGCGCAAGGTCCAGGCGGCCGTGACCGGGCCCGCCGGCGGCGTGTTGTCGGGCACGGTCCGCCGCGCAACCGACGAGCTGCTGACGCAGCAGCTCCGCACCGACATCGCCGCCCGGTCGGGCGCGGAGACCCTGTTGAGTGCGCTCGACCGGATCGACCGCCTGGCCGGCGATCCGACGCGCGGCGATTCGCTGTCCGGCCGCATGTCGGCGCTCGCCGACTCACTGCAACGGATCGCGAGCGACCCGATCAACGAGCTCGGCTATGCGGAGGTGATCGACAGTGCCAAGGCGCTGGCGGCGACGTTCCGCGACACCGCTTTCGAGATCGGCCGGATCGCCCGCGAGGCCCGCGAGGCGATTCCGGACGATGTGGCGGAGGCGAACGACCTGATCGCCCGCATTGCCGAGATCAACCGTCAGGTGACCGCCTCGGAAGCCCTCGGCAACGACGAAACCGACCTCCTGGACCAGCGCGACCGGCTGCTCGGTCGGCTCTCGGAGATCATGACCGTCCGCGGCTATGTCGACCAACGCAACGTCTTCCATCTCTATACGGCCGATCACAAGCTGCTGGCGGACGAGTCCGCCCGAACATTGTCAACCGACCTCGACGGGAACGTCTATGTCGGCTCGAACCGGGTCCACGAGGTGGGCGGGCGGATCGGCGCCCGGCGGGAGATCGTGGACCGGATCGCTCCGGCACTGACGGCGCAGCTCGACGATCTGGCCGGTCGCCTCACTGAGGGACTCGCCGCCGTCGGCCTGCCGCTGTTCAACGACGGCGGCTCGACGCCCTTCGACGCGACCGATCCCGGACAGGCGATCGACTTCTCCGGCCGTATTGCCGTCGATCGGGCCGTGCTTGCCGACACCACCCTGATCCGCGGCGGCGCGGGGGTCCCCATTGGAGACACGAGCCTGGTGGTGGCGGCGCGCCAGGTCATCATCGGCGATACGCACGAGTTCACGGCCGCCGGGCTGCCGATGCGCGGGACCCTCACTCTCGCGGCGGCGACCTTCGTCGGCAACGTGGCGAGCCGCACCGCGGCCGCCCGCGACAGTCTCGAGGCCGGCCGGGTAGCGGAGGACATCGTGCGCACACGCCTGGCCCAAGTGTCCGACGTGAGCATCGACGAAGAGATGGCCCGGATGATCCAGCTCCAGACTGCCTATGCCGCCAATGCACGCGTCGTACAGACCGCGCAGGCAATGATGGACGAGCTGCTCGCCGCCCTGCGCTAGGAGACCGGCAATGACCGCGATCAACACCGTGACGCAGAACTACTTCCTGCGCAGCTCGATCAAGGACATCACCGCCGAACTCGGGCGGCTGCAGGAGCAGATGACCACCGGGCTGAAGGCCAAGACCTTCGCCGATCACGGCGCCGCAAACGCGCGCCGCGTCATCTCGCTGCGAAACGACGTGAACCGGATTCAGTCCTATGTCCGCAGCATCGACGAGATCGACCTCCGGGCGGGACGGGTCGAGGTCGCGCTCGAGCGGATCAACGCGCTCGGCGAGCAGGTCCGCGAGACCGGGCTGAAGCTGGGCAACCGTCTTGTCGATCCGCATGAGATCGCCCGGATTGCCGAAGGGGCTTTCGTCGAGAGCTACGCCAATCTCATCGGCGAGGTTGCCGGGCACCACATCTTCTCCGGCACCGAGGCGAACCGGCAGCCGCTGCTTCCGATCGAGCAGATCCGCGCGGGCATCGACGCGGCCATTGCCGGCGCCGCCCCCCCGGACGATCCCGACGCGATCCTCGCGGCAGTCACGACCTTCTTTGCCGACGAGGCGAACTGGTATCAGGGGGGCGGGCCGGCCGCAGCGGTCGAAATCGCCCGCAATCATCCGGTGGGCACGGCCGTCCTCGCCAACGACCCCGGCCTGCGGGACCTGCTGACTGCCTTCGGTACGCTGGCAGTTGCCGATCCGGACGCCATCGGCGCGGAGGCCTACGCCGAGCTGGTGGATCGGGTGGGGGCAACCCTGCACCGAGGACTCGCCGCCACCCGCGACGCGACCGGCCGCAACGGCCTGCTGCGACTGGACCTGGAGACGGCGAAGGAGAGCCATGCCCAGGTGCAGCTCTATCTCGAGGAGCAGCTCATAGACCTCGAACAGGTCGATCTGTTCGATGCGGTGACGAAGCTGCAGGCGCTCCAGACCCAGCTCGAGGCGACCTACCAGGTGACCGCGCAACTGCGCCGGCTCACCCTCACCGCGTATCTCTGAGCGAGCCCGCCCCGCCATGACCGTCGCGGTTCAAGCACCCGTAGCGACCGGTGCCCGTCCCGCCGGGGACTCCTCCGGGGCACGCGGGCGGATCAACGGCAACATGGACGCCTTTGCCCTGCTTCTCGATAGCCTTGCGGGAATGCCGCAAAGCGGCGCCGGGCCGGCAGCGGGCACGGCGACCCCGGCGGCCACCGGTCCACGGCCCGGACAAGCGGACGGGGCATCTCGACCGGACGGGTCCTGGCCGGAGGGGAATGCCCTACCCTCCCTGCCGACCACGGCTCTCGTGGTACCGGTGTCCGACACCGGCGGAAACGATCCCGATGTCCCGACGCCGGACGGCGGATCGGACCCCGAGGTCGATGCCGAGCTTGCGGCCCTGTCCGAACTGCCGATCCGGCCGGATCCGATTGCGTCCCCCTTCGCGCCGCCGCAGACGCCGGCCGATCCGATGCCCGGGGACACGCAAGGCCCCGCTGACGGCCCGCAGGTCCCGGAAGCGGCAGCCGACGCGGCCCGGGACGTATCCGCCGCGGTCACTCCCGACGCCGAACCGGACAGTGCCGGGGAGCCGGGATCACCGATGGCCGCAGGCGGAAGCTCGGCCGTGAAGGGTCCGGAGGGACCGCTATCGGCCGAGCCTCAGGCGACCTCGGGAGAGACGGCGACTCCCGGTGACCCGGTGTCCGAGGGCACGCCGCCCGACCAGGGCGCCGCGCGCGAATCGTCTGCACTTCGGAGCGGTTCGTCGACTGCGGAGGCGGCGCCTGGGGGAACCCCGCCCAGTCCCGCGCCACGCATCGAGGCCACCGTCGCCCCACGCGCCCTTCCGGCCGGCCCGGTGCCCGTAGATCATGTCGCCGTCCGGATCGCCCGGGCGGCTCAGGACGGAATCGATCGCATTCGGATCGCCCTGCACCCGGAGGCGCTGGGCGAGGTCGATGTGGAGATGCGGTTGGCACAGGATGGCCGCGTCGAGGCGGTGGTCCGGGCCGAACGGCCCGAAACCCTCGACCTGCTCCAGCGGGACGCGCGCCACCTGGTCCGCACCTTGCAGGAAGCGGGCCTACAAGCCGACGCCGGCAGCCTCAGCTTCCAGCTCCGCAGTGGCGATCAACAACGGCAGCCGGGCTTTGCGCCGCCCACCGGACCAAGCGAAGGGCCCTCCGCCGAGACCGCCACGGCTCCGCCGTCACCCCATGCCCCGGCCCCAGCGGCCCGCGGGCTCGACATCCGCGTCTAGGACTACCTGCCAATGCAGATCACGCCGCTTCTCGCCGACACCACCGGCACGAATGCCGCCAAGCCGCAGACCAACGTCACCGGCGACTACAACCGCTTCCTGACGCTGCTGACGGCACAGCTGCAGAACCAGGACCCGCTGGCCCCTATGGACGCGACCCAGTTCACCAATCAGCTCGTGCAGTTCAGCCAAGTCGAGCAATCCGTCCATATGAACCAGCGCCTGGGCGATCTCCTGAAGCTGCAGGAGCAGGGTCGCGTGCACCAGGCCGTCTCCTATGTCGGCCGAAGCGTCGACGCCCTCGGGCAGGAGTTCCCGCTGACGAACGGGCATGCGGAGATCCTGTATGCGGTCGACGGCGCACCCGCCGAAACCGTCGTCCAGATCTTCGACGGCAAGGGTACGCTCGTACGGACCCTGCCGACCCCGGCCGGCGCAGGTCCGCATCGCCTCGCCTGGAACGGCAAGGACGCCCTCGGCACGACGCTTCCCGACGGGCTCTACCGGATGCAGGTCACCGCGAAGGACGGGGCCGGCCGGACCCTGCCCGTCCAGATGGGCTTCTCCGGCCTGGTCGAGCAGGTCGAGAATATCACGGGCGAGATGGTGCTCTCGATCGGCGGCATACGCACGAAGCTCGCCGACATCGTCGCGGTCCGCACCACCCTGTCGCCGGGTTCCTGACGGCGCTCAGCGTCCCGCGAGGCGACCCGGGCGCACGCTTCTGCAACCATTACGGTGGCTTTAACTGTCGCAGTTAGGCATTCGGAAACCGCCGCCGCGTAGCTTTGTCAATGATTTACGCAAGTAGCACATTGAAGCGAAACGGGGACAGGAATGTCCGTAGACGCCTATCGTCCCGCCATTCGGGTCATCGGCCCGAGCGGGGAGCCATTGACCCTGGGCAGTCTGCCTCCGGCGAACACGAAGCGTTGGGTGATTCGACGCAAGGCAGAGGTCGTCGCTGCCGTGCGGGGCGGCCTGCTCAGCCTCGAGGAGGCATGCGAACGTTACCGCCTTTCGGTCGAGGAGTTCCTCTCCTGGCAGCGCATGATCGAATCGCACGGCCTGCAGGGTCTGCGCACGACCCGCGTTCAGGACTACCGACGCAACGATTCGCCTGTTGATCGCCGGACCGGTAACGGATAGTCCGGGCGCCCCGGCGTTTTCCCGACCGCCGGCAATTCCTGCCCGGCACCCGGCAGATTCTGCCGAGCGTTAACCCCGCCTTCACCCAGCCGGCAGCACGATCGCTGCCGTTGCGACCCGGCCGCTTGCAGGGTCGCCGTGGGGGCTTGGACGGGTTCGACGCGTGTCCGCATTCCTTCAGACCATGGCTCGTCTCGGGCCGGTACGGCTCGCCGCCCTGGGCGTGGTTGGACTCGGGCTGCTGGCCTTCTTCGTCTTTCTGACGAGCCGGCTGTCGGTCGAGGAAATGACCACCCTCTATACCGACCTGGACCCGGCCGACAGCAGCGAGATCGTCAGCCGCCTCGAATCGCTGAACGTACCGTTCGAGCTCAGCGCGGACGGGTCGCGCATCGCCGTTCCGATGAGCCGCGCCGCCCGGCTGCGCATGGACATGGCGGCCGAAGGTCTCCCGACCGGCGGCAGCATCGGCTACGAATTGTTCGACACCGCGTCGGCGCTCGGCACCACCAGCTTCGCGCAACGCATCAACCATGTCCGCGCCCTCGAGGGCGAACTGGCCCGCTCGATCCGGACCCTGGCTCCGGTCCGATCCGCGCGCGTTCACCTCGTGCTGCCGCGCCGCGAGGCCTTCACCCGCGATGCGGAGGAGCCGAGCGCATCGATTATCGTCGGTCTGACGGGTTCGGGCCACCTCTCGCGCGCGAACGTGCTTGCGATCCAGCATCTTGTCGCGGCCGCGGTCCCGAAGCTCTCCCCCTCTCGAATTTCGGTCATCGACGACCGGGGCAATCTCCTGGCGCGCGGAAACGGTGGCGACGTCGCCGCCCTGACGGCGACCACCGCCGACGAGCTGCGTAGCGCCTACGAGCAACGAATGGCCCGCACCATCGAGGCGCTGCTGGAGCGCTCCGTCGGCTTCGGCAAGGTCCGCGCCGAAGTCGCGGTGGAAATGGACTTCGACCGGATCACAACGAACTCCGAGACTTACGACCCGGACCAGCAGGTGGTCCGCTCGACCCAGACCATTACCGAGCAGAGCCTGTCGCAGGACGGGCGCGCGGCGGCGGTGACGGTCGGCAACAATCTGCCGGATGCCGAAGCGACGGGTGCGGCGGGCGGCCCGGAGCGATCGAGCCGTTCGACCCGCGAGGAGGAGACCGTCAATTACGAAATCTCCAAGACGATCAAGACGCATGTCCGCGAGGCCGGTGTCGTCCGGCGCATCACCGCCGCGGTCCTCGTCGACGGCCGCTACTCGGAGGCGGCAGACGGCACCCAGACCTACGAGCCGCGGAGCGCCGAGGATCTGGAGAAGCTCACCGCGCTCGTGAAATCTGCGATCGGGTTCGACGCGGCGCGCGGCGACACGGTCGAACTGGTCAACATGCAGTTCGCGCGCCCCGACGGGCTCGGCGACGCGGACCACGAAATCGGCCCGCTCGGCCTGAGCAAGCCGGAATGGTTTCGCGCCGCGGAGCTCGGTCTACTGGCGGTGGTGGCGCTTCTGGTCATCCTGCTGGTGGTGCGGCCGCTCCTGACGCGGCTGCTCGAGACCACGGCGCCACCGGCCCTCTCGGCCGACCAGCAGCGGCTGCCGCCAGGACAGGAGATGCCGGCCCTGACGGGTCCGGAATCCGCCGGCACCGAAGAAGGCGAGGAGCACATGATCGACATCAAGCAGGTCGAGGGCAGGGTCAAGGCGTCCTCGGTCAAACAGATCGGCGAGATCATCGATCGCCACCCCGACGAGGCGATCAGCATCATGCGTCACTGGATGTACCAGGAGAGCTAGGCGGGTGGGCCGACGCATGGCGACCGACATCCGCAGCTTCAGCGGCCGCGACAAGGCGGCGATCCTCATGCTCGCGGTGGGCGAGGACTATGCCGCCAAGCTGTTCGCCCTGCTGGACGACGAGGAGATCAAGGAGATTTCCCAGTCGATGGCGAATCTCGGCGTGGTGGAGGCATCGGTGATCGAGCGCATCTGCCAGGAGTTCACCGAACGGATTTCCACCACCGGGTCCCTCATGGGAACCTACGACAGCACGGAGCGCCTGCTCTGCAAGGTACTGCCGAAGGAGCGCGTCTCCGCGATCATGGAGGAGATCCGCGGCCCGGCCGGGCGCACCATGTGGGACAAGCTCAGCAACGTCAACGAGCAGGTCCTGGCCAATTACCTCAAGAACGAGTACCCGCAGACCGTGGCGGTGGTGCTCTCGAAGATCAAGCCGGAGCACGCCGCGCGCGTGATCGCGCTCCTGCCGGAAATGGAGGCCGTCGACGTCATCCTGCGGATGCTGCGGATGGAGGCGGTGCAGAAGGAGGTGCTGGACGACGTGGAGCGCACACTGCGCGCGGAGTTCATGAGCAACCTCGCCCGCACCAGCCGACGCGACGCGCACGAGATGATGGCGGAGATCTTCAACAATCTCGATCGTAACAGCGAGGGCCGGCTGATGTCCGCCCTCGAGGAGCGCAACCGCGAGGCCGCCGAGAAGATCAAGGCCCTGATGTTCACCTTCGAGGACCTCGCCAGCCTCGATCCGGGCAGCCTGCAGACATTGTTGCGAACCGTCGAGAAGGAGCGTCTCCCGATCGCCCTGAAGGGAGCCTCGGAGAGCCTGCGGCAGATCATCTTCAACAATATGGCCGAGCGCGCGGCCAAGATCCTGCGCGAGGATATGGAAAGCCTGGGTCCGGTGCGGCTCCGCGACGTGGACGAAGCCCAGGTCTATATCGTGAACACCGCAAAGGAGCTCGCTGCCCGCGGTGAAATCATGATCGTCGACAACAAGGGCGAGGACGAGCTCGTCTACTGAGGAGTCGACGAAATCATGGCAAAGATACGCAAGTTCCTGTTCGAAACCAGCTTCGACGAGCCCGATGCCGAGCCGGCTGCGGCGGTCGAGCCTCCGCCGGAACCGCCGTGCGCACCCCCGCCGATCACCGAGGCGGAGTTGGAGGCGGTGCGCGCCGAGAGCTTCGCCGCCGGCCACCGGGCCGGTGTCGAGGAGGAGCGCGCCGCTTCCGAACGCCGGCGGGTGGAAGCGCTGGAGCGGATTGCGGCCGCCCTCGCAGCGAGCGAGGAGATCGTCGCGACCGGCAGCGCGGCGGCCGAACGGCGTGCGGTCGATACCGCGCTCGCGGTCGCCCGTGCGGTCGCGCCTGAACTGCTGCGCCGCAACGGTGTGGCGGAAGTGGAGGCGACGCTGCGCGACTGCCTGCGCGACCTGATGGACGAGCCGCGCCTGGTGGTGCGTGTCGCAGACGAGGTGCTGGACACGATCAAGGAGCGGTTGCCGGCGCTCACCGGCCGCACCGGCTTCTCCGGTCGCGTGATCCTGCTCGCCGAAGAGGGAATGCCTCCGGGCGACTGCCGCATCGAGTGGGCGGACGGCGGCGTCGAACGGAACACTGCACGCCTGATGCACGAGATCGACATGATCGCCGCGCGCTTCCGCACCGGCCTCGATCGCCGGGACGAAGCGCCGGCGGACCCCAACCCCATTCCGTCGGCATAGGGCCGCGGAGGAGAGACGAGCATGCCCGACAAGGAGTCGCTGCGATTCGAGGAACTGCAGCAGAACGGCAATCTTCCCGCCACCCGCGAGGACATAAGCGACGAATTCGCGGAGACGCGGCTGCGCTCGGCCACGGAGCTGGAGGCGGTCTACGACATTCCGGTCCAGATGTCGGCGGTCCTGGGCAGGGCCTCGATGCAGGTCAGCCAACTCCTGAAGCTCGGCCGCGGCGCGGTCGTCGAGCTGGACCGCAAGGTCGGCGAGGCGATCGACATCTACGTCAACAACCGGCTGGTCGCTCGCGGCGAGGTGGTCGTGGTCGACGACCGGCTGGGGGTGACGATGACCGAAATCATCAAGTCCGACCGGTCCTGACCCGGGCTCAACCTCACGCCGACGGAACCGAGTACGATGCGCCTTCTCATCATCGGCCCGCTGAACGGACATATGGGCGCCGCCAGCAAGATCGCGCTGAGCCGTGGCGCCAAGGTCTATCACGCCGAGACGGTCGATGCCGGTCTCCAGGCATTGCGCGCCGGGCGGGGAGCCGACCTCCTGTTCATGGACGTCGAACTCGACGTCGCAGGGCTCATCGCCAGCCTGGAGAGCGAGCGGATCGCCGTGCCGGTCGTGGCCTGCGGCGTCGGGAGCGACGCCGCCGCGGCGGTCCGGGCGATCAAGGCCGGGGCCAAGGAGTACCTGCCCCTGCCCCCGGATCCGGAACTGATCGCGGCCGTGCTGGCGGCGGTGACCGAGGAAGGCGATTCGCTGATCTTCGCCGATCCGGTGATGGCGCAGACACTGAAACTGGCGGAGCGGGTCGCCTCCAGCGATGCGACCGTGCTGCTGAACGGCGAATCCGGCACCGGCAAGGAGCTGACCGCCCGCCTGATCCACCGCAAGAGCCGCCGCGCGGATCGCCCCTTCGTCACGGTCAACTGCGCCGCAATCCCCGAAAATCTCCTGGAATCCGAGCTGTTCGGGCACGAGAAGGGCGCCTTCACCGGGGCCGTCGCGCGGCGGATCGGCAAGTTCGAAGAGGCGAACGGCGGCACGCTGCTGCTCGACGAGATCAGCGAGATGCATCCCCGCCTGCAGGCCAAACTGCTGCGGGCGATCCAGGAGCGCGAGATCGACCGGGTCGGCGGCACGCAGCCGGTCAAGGTCGATATCCGGTTGATCTGCACCACCAACCGGCAGCTCGAGGACGAGGTCCGCGCCGGAAATTTCCGCGAGGATCTGTTCTTCCGGATCAACGTGGTCGCGCTGGAGCTGCCGCCCCTGCGCGAGCGTCCGGGCGACATCCCGGTTCTCGCCCGACATTTCGCCGGCAAGTATGCGGCCGCGAACGGCCTACCGGACCGGCCCCTCTCGGCGGCCGCGCAGGCCGCGCTGCTGGCTCATTCCTGGCCGGGCAATGTCCGCGAGTTGGAGAACACGATGCATCGGGCGGTCCTGCTGGCGCAGGGGCCGGAGATCGGGCCCGAGGCGGTCCTGCCGACCGGCACCGCGCTCGGCCGGCGCGCGCCGGACGGGGATGCCGTCGCCCGCGTCGGTGCGATCGCCGCCTACGGCGGAAGGCCGCCCCTGCCGGCTTCCGTACGCACCGACCTGCCGGCCGAGGTTGGCCCGCTGGTCGGCCGCACGGTCGCCGCGGTCGAGCGCGACCTGATCCTCGGAACGCTCGAACACTGCCTCGGCAACCGGACCCACGCCGCCAACATTCTCGGGATCTCGATCCGCACGCTGCGCAACAAGCTGCGCCAGTACGCCGAAGAGGGCGTGCGGGTTCCGCCGCCGCCGACCGCCAGCTTCGCCTGACCGGCTGCCGCTGACGGTCGCGACAACATCAGGTCCGCATGAGCCCCATGGCCGACCCAGCCGGCACGACGGCCCCCGCCCTCTCCATCGGCAAGCTCGCCGGTGCCCTGCGCCGCGGAGAGATCGGCCTTGCGCTCGGGATCGTCGCGATCCTGGTCGTGCTGATCCTGCCCATGCCGACCTGGCTGCTGGACGTCTGTCTGGCGTTGTCCTTCACCTTCTCGGTCCTGGTGCTGATGACGGTGCTGTTCATCGAGCGGCCGCTCGACTTCAGCTCCTTCCCGACCGTGCTGCTCATCACGACGATGCTGCGGCTGTCGCTCAATCTCGCGTCGACCCGGCTGATCCTTGCCGACGGGCACAAGGGCGGCAGCGCCGCCGGCCATGTCATCGAGGCCTTCGGCAGTTTCGTGATGGGCGGCAACTTCCTGATCGGCATCATCATCTTCGCGATCCTGGTGATCGTGAACTTCGTGGTCATCACGAAGGGCTCGGGCCGCATCGCCGAGGTGGCCGCCCGCTTCAATCTCGATGCGATGCCCGGCAAACAGATGGCGATCGACGCCGATCTTTCGGCCGGCCTGATCGACGAGAACCAGGCACGCATGCGCCGCAAGGAGCTCGAAGAGGAGAACCAGTTCTTCGGCGCGATGGACGGCGCCTCGAAGTTCGTCCGCGGCGATGCGGTCGCCGGCCTGCTGATCACCTTCATCAACATCGTGGGCGGTATCATCATCGGGACCGTCCAGATGGGCCTGTCCTTTGCCGATGCGGCATCCAGCTACACGGTGCTGACGGTCGGCGACGGCCTGGTCTCGCAGGTGCCGGCGCTGATCGTCTCGACTGCGGCGGGCCTCCTGGTATCGAAGGCCGGGGTCGCCGGCTCGGCCGACAAGGCCCTGTTCGGCCAGCTCGGCGGCTATCCGACGGCGCTTGCGCTGTGCACCGTCCTGACGGTCTCGCTGGCCATGCTGCCGGGCATCCCGATGGTGCCGTTCCTGGTGATGGCGGCGGGAACCGGATACGTCGCGTTCCGCCTGTTCCGTCACAAGGCGCAGCTCGAGCAGGCCGAGGCGGCGGCCCAGGCGGAGGCGCCGATTCCGGTCGCCGAAGAGCCGATCGCGACCGCCCTCCAGATCGACGAGGTCCGGCTGGAGCTCGGCTATGCGCTGCTGTCGCTGGTCAGCGGCGAGCAGGGTCACCGGCTGACCGACCAGATCAAGGGTCTGCGCCGGCAGCTGGCCAGCGAGATGGGGTTCGTGCTTCCTGCGGTGCGGATTCAGGACAATATGCAGCTTCCCGCCAACGGCTATGTGATCCGGGTCAAGGAAATTGAGGCCGGCCGCGGCGACCTGCGTCCTGCCATGCTCCTGGCGATGGACCCGCGCGGCGCGCCGATCACGCTCGCCGGCGAGGACACCAACGAGCCGACCTTCGGCCTGCCTGCGAAGTGGATCAGCGAGGCCGACCGCGAAGAGGCGCAGTTCCGTGGCCTCACCGTGGTCGATCCGCCGACGGTGATCACCACTCACCTGACCGAGATCATCCGCGACCATATGGCGGAGCTGCTGTCCTACGCCGAAACCCAGAAACTGCTGGACGAGCTCGGCCGCGAGCACCAGAAGCTGGTCGCCGACGTGATTCCGAGCCAGATTTCGGTCGGCGGCCTGCAGCGGGTGCTGCAGGGGCTGCTGCAGGAGCGCGTGTCGATCCGCGACCTGCCCACCATCCTCGAAGGCGTTTCCGAGGCCTGTACCTACACGCGCAACGTCACGCTGATCGGCGAGCACGTCCGGACGCGCCTCGCCCGCCAGCTCTCCGAGGCCCACACCAATGCCGAGGGTGTGCTGCCGCTGGTCACCCTCTCGGTCGAATGGGAGCAGGCCTTCACCGAATCGCTTGTCGGCGACGGCGAGGAGAAGCAGCTCGCGATGGCGCCGAGCCGGCTGCAGGAATTCATCCGCAGCGTACGCGAGACCTTCGACCAGCAGGCGATGCTGGGCGAGACGCCGCCCCTGCTGACCAGTCCGGCGATCCGGCCCTATGTGCGCTCCATCGTCGAACGCTTCCGCCCGAACACGCCGGTTCTCTCGCAGAATGAGATCCACCCGCGCGCGCGGATCAAGACCGTCGCGCAGATCTGACCGGGAAGCACGCGCGTGCGGCTCAAGACAATTCTCGCGCGAACCATGGCCGAAGGCATGCGCCGCGTTCGCGACCAGCTCGGGGACGATGCCGTGATCGTCCAAAGCGAAGAGACCGACGGTGGCGTGCTGATTACGGCCGCCGTCGACACCGAGCGCGGGACCGCATCGCACCCGGCCGGCCGACCGCCGGCGGCCGTCGCAAGTGCCCCATGGACCGAGCCTGCGGCGGACACGGCGGAAACCATCAGCGAGGCCCTGAGCCACCACCGCGTGCCTCCGGCGACGATCGCCGGCCTCCTCGCAGCGGGCGAGACGTGGGATTACGATGAACCGGCCGCCGCCCTGGCTGGAGCCCTCGCCGCCCGGTTCGCCTTCCGCCCCGTCGAGGTCGAGCATGCGGCCCGCCCGCTCCTCCTGACCGGTCCGGCGGGCGCCGGGAAGACCGTCACGGTCGCCAAGCTCGGAACCGTATCGGCGCTCGCGGGCGGCCATCCCTGCATGATCTGCGCCGACACCGACCGTGCCGGCGGGTTCGATCAGCTCGCTGCATTCGCGCGTGCGCTGAACGTCGGTTTGCTGCGCGGCGGCACGGCCGCCGAGCTCAGGCACGCTGTCCGGGCGGCCCGCGGGCCGATTCTGATCGACGGTCCCGCCTGCGATCCCTTCTGCCCTGCAGACACCGAACCGTTACGGGAGCTGATCGCGGCCGCCGCCGCCGAGCCGCTGGTCGTACTGCCGGCCGGGATCGACGCCGAGGAAGCCGGCGAGCTGGCCGCCGCCTACGGTCGGCTCGGCGCCACCCGGTTCATCGCGACGCGCCTCGACTCGGCGCGCCGCCTCGGCGGGATACTGGCCGCGGGAGCGGCGGGCCTGGCCTTTGCGGGCTTCGGCGTTTCGAGACGGATCGTGGACGGGCTGCGTCCCTCGAGCCCGGCCGTACTGGCGGAAATGCTCCTTAACGGGATCGCAAACAACATGGGTTTCTATGGCACGGAAGGATCACCACGGGTGGTGACATGAGCAGTCAAGCTCTGTCGAACATGGCCCGACGCGCGGGGCAGCCTGCGCGCACGCGCATATACGCGATCGCCTCCGGCAAGGGCGGCGTCGGCAAGACGTGGCTTTCGGTTACGCTTTCTCATGCCTTTGCGCGCGCCGGCCGGCGCGCGCTGCTGTTCGACGGCGATCTCGGGATGGCCAATGTCGACGTCCAGCTCGGCCTGGTGCCGCAGCAGGACCTCGGCGCGGTGCTCGGCGGACGGGCCACGCTCAGGCAGGCAGCCTTGTCCTACCGTCAGGGCGGCTTCGACATTCTGGCCGGACTCTCCGGGTCGGGCAGCCTCGCCGCCCTGCCACCGTCCCGTCTGGCCGAACTCGGCCGCGACCTGCGCTCGATGGCCGCCGAGTACGACGTGTCCATCATCGATCTGGGAGGCGGGCTCGACCGCACGGTCCGCCGGTTCAGCCAGCTCGCCGACCGGTGCCTCGTCGTTACCACCGACGAGCCGACGGCACTGACGGACGCCTATGCGTTCATCAAGCTGACCGCCATGGACCGGCCGGACGCGCAGTTCCAGATCATCGTGAACATGGCGGCATCGTTGGTCGAAGGCGAGCGGACCTACAATACTCTCCTGAAGGCGTGCCGGGGGTTCCTCAAGATATCGCCGCCCCTGGCGGGGGTCATACGGCGCGACCGTCGCGTCGCCGATGCGATCCGCAGCCAGATGCCCTTGCTCACCCGCTTTCCGACAAGCGAGGCCGCAAGCGACGTGGAGACCATCGCCAACCGGCTTCTCGACGAGTGACCGTCCCTGTCGGCATGGCAGCGGGCAACCCGTCGGTGGCGGCGCCGGGGGGTGCGGCTGCGCGGCCGTCGGGACAGGTGCCGGCCGTGGCGACGGCAACGGGTGATGGTGTCATCCGCGTCGCGGTCCTCGGCATTGGCCGCTCCGGCCCCGGACGCATGGCCGGCCCGGGTCCGGGCACGTCCGTCCTGCTCCGAACGTTGCCCGCAACCGGTACTTCCGTCGCGCCGGGCCGCCCGTTCACGGCGATCGTGATCGGCCGGGACGCCGGCCTCACGCTGCTCTCCACGCCGTTCGGCACGCGCGGCGTGCCGGCCGGTGCGACGCTCCGTCCGGGCGCGATCCTCGGCCTGTGTCCCGTCCGGGGCATGGAGCCGTCGGTCCTGCTTCGCCACAGCGATGCGGCGCGTGCATTCGCGGACTTCGCCTCGGGATGGCCCAATCTCCGTTCGGCGATCGAGCGTCTCGCCGCCGGCGACCCGGCCTTGGCGGCGCGGGTTCTCGGTGCCGTACCCCGGCCCGGGCCGGCATTCCTCGCGCAGCTCGCCCGGTTCGTCGCCGGTGTGAACAGCCGCTCGCTCGAACGCTGGCTGGGGTCCGAGCCTGTGGCCGCGCTCCGGGCGAGCGGCGATGCCGCCGTGGCGGAGGTGCTGCTGCGCGACCTCGAACGGCTGGGCCGGCTGGCGGATTCGGACCCGGACTGGCGGACGATGCTGGTGCCGCTCTGGGACGGCCGCGAGCTGCGCCAGATCCGCCTTGCGCTCCGTCGCCCGCCGGAACGCGAGCACACGGCGCCGGCCGGGCTGGCGACCCGCTTCCTGATCGACATCGATCTGCGTCGCGTCGGGCCGATGCAGTTGGACGGATTCTATCGCGAGCGCCGGCTCAGTTTGCTGGTCCGCTCGACGCGCTGCCTCGACCCGCGCCTGCGCGAGCGGATTCGGGCAATCTTTCTGGACAGCGTGACCGCGACCGGAATCACCGGCGACATCCGCTTCGCAGCGGAGCCCCCGATGCCGATCATGCGTTCGACCGGCAACCAGTGAGACCCGGCGTTAGGCCGGCCGGCCGTTCGACCCGTTGCGACGAAATGCCTCGATCGCGATCTCGTCGAGCGCGGCCCGCTCGCGACGGAGCAGCGTCTCCTGCTGTCGCTGCCGCCGCGTCTCCCGGGCCAGCTCGTATTTCTTCAGTTCCTGGAAGGCGGCGGTGACGGCGCTCTGCGCCTCCGCGATCTCGGTCTCGAGCGTGTCGAGGGTCTCGGCCAGCTTGGCCTGCTGGGCGCGCGCGCGCGCCGCATAAGCGCGATAGGCCGCCTGGCTGGCCAGATCGCTTCCCACCGCCGCTGCCTCCTTCGCCACCGCCTCGTCGAGCGCTTGGATCCGCTCGATGGTCGTCTGTCGGAGCGCTTCGAGCTCGACCGTCCGCCGGCGGTGCTCGTCGAGCTGCCAGCGGTGCAGTCGGATCAACCCGTCCAGCCGGCTCACGGCGCCGCCATCCCGAGGATCCCGGCCAGCTGCGCATAGCCTTCGGCGAGACTGCTGCGCTCGTGCGGAAGCTGCCGCAGAAAGGCCTCGAGCGCCGGCTGATACCGAATCGCCTCGTCGGTCGCCGGATCGCTGCCCTGCCTGTAGGCGCCGAGCCGGATCATTTCCGCCATGTTCTCATAGGTGGCCAAAAGCTGCCGGGCCCGCGACACGATGGCGTTCTCCGCCTCGGCGTTGCAGCCCGGCATCGTGCGCGAAACACTCCGCAGGATGTCGATCGCGGGATAGCGGCCCCGCTCGGCGATAGCGCGATCGAGCACGATATGGCCGTCCAGGATCCCCCGCACGGCATCGGCGATCGGCTCGTTGTGATCGTCACCTTCCACCAGCACCGTGAACAGCCCGGTGATGCTGCCCTGGCCGACAGTGCCGGGGCCTGCCCGCTCCAGCAGCCGCGGCAATTCGGCGAAGACACTCGGCGTATAGCCTTTGGTGGCCGGCGGCTCGCCGGCCGAGAGGCCGATTTCCCGCTGCGCCATCGCGAACCGGGTGACGCTGTCGATCATGCACAGCACATCGAGTCCCTGGTCCCGGACATACTCCGCGATCGACAGGGTCAGATAGGCGGCTTGGCGGCGCGCCAGCGGTGCCTCGTCCCCGGTCGCGACGACCACGACGCTGCGGGCGAGTCCCTCCGGGCCGAGATTCTCGGTAATGAACTCCTGCACCTCGCGCCCGCGTTCCCCGATCAGCCCAATCACGCTCACGTCCGAGGCCGTGTAGCGCGCGAGCATCGAGAGCAGCATCGACTTGCCGACGCCAGAGCCGGCAAAGATGCCCATCCGCTGGCCGCGGCAGCAGGTGAGGAAGGCGTTGAGCGCCCGCACGCCGAGATCCAGCTTACCGCCGACGCGCTGCCGGCCGTGGGCCGGGGGCGGGCAGTTGCGGAGCGGGTATGCGATCGGCCCGGCGAGCAGCGGCCCCCGATCGTCGACCGGTTCCCCCATCGCATTGACGACACGGCCCAACCAGCTCATGTCCGGCGCGACTGCCGGCTCGCTGCGTACCAGCTCCGCCTTGCAGCCCAGACCGACCCCGTCGAGAGCTCCGAACGGCAACAGCAGCGCCCGACCGTCGCGGAACCCCACGGCCTCGCAGGGGATCGCCCGACCGTCGCGTGCTGTCAGATTGCAGCGGCCGCCGACCGAAATACCGTGGCGCAGGCCGCCGACCTCGATCATCATGCCGCGGACCCCGGTGACCCGGCCGTACAGGTACCGGTTCGGAAGCGTCGTGATCTCCGACAGCATCGCGTCCAGGACCGCCGCGCTCCGTCTCAAGGCACCCCCGCTCGCACTTGTTTCGTTCGCGCGGACTATGCCGAAAGTCGGCTAACGGCCCGTAAACGGCCGCATCGAACGATGCATCCCCCCATTTTTGGGCATTAATCTGTTCTTAAGGGGAACGGCACATTATCGTTAACGTAGCTTAATCGGACGGCAGCAGGGGGCACTCACGATGCGCGTTCTGATCGTTGAGGACGACACGGCAACGGCCAAGAGCGTCGAGACCATCCTCAAGGCCGAAGGCTTCATCTGCGACACGACGGACCTCGGAGAGGACGGCCTCGAAATCGGCAAGTTGTACGATTACGACATCATCATTCTCGACCTCATGCTGCCGGACATCGACGGCTACGAGGTGCTCCGGAGGCTGCGCTCCGGCCGGGTCAACACGCCCATTCTGATCCTGTCCGGACTGTCGGAGCCGGACAACAAGATCAAGGGCTTCGGCATCGGCGCCGACGACTATCTCACGAAGCCGTTCGACCGGCGCGAGCTGGTTGCCCGCCTGCATGCGATCGTCCGCCGGGCGCGCGGGCATTCGGAGTCGGTGATCCGGACCGGTCGCCTGACGGTCAATCTCGACAGCAGGACCGCACAGGTGGACGATCAGCCGCTTCACCTGACCGGCAAGGAATACGCGATTCTTGAGCTGCTTTCGCTGCGCAAGGGCACGACCTTGACCAAGGAGATGTTCCTCAATCATCTCTACGGTGGCATGGACGAGCCCGAGGTGAAGATCATCGACGTCTTCATCTGCAAGCTGCGTAAGAAGCTGGCCGCCGCAACCGGTGGCGACAACTACATCGAGACCGTCTGGGGCCGCGGCTATGTGCTGCGCGATCCGCCGCAGGACGAGGAGGGCGACGAGATGCCCGCCCGCAGGGCCACCGCGGCCTGACGCGCGATTCAGTCCGGACCGATCTGCTGCCGAAGAGCCCGCGGCCTGCGCCGCGGGCCGTTCGGCCGTTCCGGATCGCATGCCGAGGCAGGTCCGTCGGCCGTTCGCCGACGGCCGGCCCGGTTGTGATCTCCCGCCTCAACCGGCCGCCAGCCGAACCGGCTGCTGCGGTATGACCTCGTACAGGCCCCGCTGTCCGGGCATCGGCTGGAATCGCGAGGTGATCCCGAGCACTGTCTCCGCCCCGCCGAGATAGAGAACACCGTCCGGCGGCATGACGGTGGCGATATGGTCGAGCACCGTCGCCTTGGTCTCCTGGTCGAAATAGATCAGCACGTTGCGGCAGAACACCACGTCGAAAATGCCGAGCGCC
>CAZVAR010000009.1:25583-57463 GCA_964625225.1 uncultured Alphaproteobacteria bacterium
GACTCCAGCAGATTGAACCGGTGGAAATCCACCAAGCTCCGGATCTCCGGCCGCAATTGCCAACGGTCGCCGATCTGCGTGAAGTACTTCACGAGGTATTGGATCGGCAGACCACGCTGCACCTCGAATTGCGTGTAGACGCCTGCCCTCGCCTGCCGCAGCACCGCCTCCGATATGTCGGTCGCAACGATATCGATCCGCCACCCGGCAAGCAGTGCGGCGCTCTCCCGCAGGAGCATCGCCAGCGAATAGGGCTCCTGCCCGGTCGAGCAGGCCGCGCACCAGATGCGGACGGTCCGCCGCCCGGCACGGGTGCGCAGGAGCCGCGGCAGAACGACGTCCCGGAACTGCTCGAACGGCTTCTTGTCGCGGAAGAAGAAGGTCTCGTTGGTGACCATCGCCTCCACGACCTCGCGCACGAGTTCGCAGGGCACAGGACCGGTCAGCGCGCGAGCCAGCGCTTCCGGGTCGGCGAAGCCGCGGCGGCGCGCCAGCGGCGCCAGGCGGCTCTCCACGAGATACGCCTTGTCCGGCGACAGGGCGAGGCCGCACTCGCGCCGGACCAGTCTGGCGACCGCCTCCAATCCCTGCGGCGTCATCGGCTCCGCCTCCGGGCCAGCGCGGCGAGCCGGGGCGCGATCTCCGCGAGCGGCAGAACCCCGCTGCACAGTCCCGCCCGCGCTACCGCGCCCGGCATGCCCCACACCACGCTGCTGGCCTCGTCCTGCGCGAACACGGCGCCGCCCGCCTCCACCACGGTGCGACCGCCGGCGAGGCCGTCATGCCCCATCCCGGTCAGGATCACGGCGAGTGTGCCGGCGCCGTAAACCTGCGCCATGCTGCGCAGCATCGGGTCCACCGAAGGCCGGCAGAAGTTCTCCCGTGGCCCCTGGTCAAGCCGTATGACTGCGCCGCCGTCCCGCTTTGCCACCCCCATGTGCCAGTCGCCAGGCGCCAGGTAGATGCGACCGCCGCGCACCGGCTCACCGTCTACGGCCTCGGCGCACGGCATCGCGCTGGCCCGGCTGATATGCTCCGCCAGAATTGCGGTGAAGGTGGCCGGCATATGCTGTGTCACCAGGATTGGCTGCGGCACCGCGCCGAGTGCACCGAAGATCCGGATCAGGGCCTGCGGTCCTCCGGTCGAGCTGCCGATCGCGATCGCTTCGGGCGCCCGGGTCGGAACCGGACGAAAAGCGAGCGGACCGGTCTGCGGCGCGACCGGCGATGCCGCGACCGCTTGCGGCGCCGGCCGCGGTGCCGCGCGCCGACGCCGCCCCCCCAGTGCCAGCACCTTCTCCAGCAGCTCGCGGCGAAACGCCTCGGCCCCGCTTACCTCCCGTGAGCTGGAGGGCTTGGTGACATAGTCGGCCGCCCCCGCCGCCAGTGCCCGCAGGCTGATCTCCGCATTCTTGCGGGTCAGGGTCGACGCCATGATGATCTGAAGATGCCGGTCGGCCTTCAGCATCAGCGGCAGCGCGGTAAGCCCGTCCATCACGGGCATCTCGATATCCAGCACGACGATCTCGACGTCGAAGCGCTCGAGCGCTGCCACCGCCTGCTGCCCGTTGCCGACGGTCGTGACCACGGAGATGCGCGGATCGGTCTCCAGCATCCGGGCGATCAGGCCGCGGATGACCAGAGAGTCCTCCACGACCATCACCCGGTAGGGCTCCGCGACGCGCTGCTGCGCCGGGAGTGCGGGCGCGAGCGTCATGGAAGGAGGCCCGCCTGTTCGAACTTGGCAGTGAGGATTTCACCGTCGAACGGCTTCATGATGTATTCTGCCGCGCCTGCCGCCAGGGCTTCTTCGATGTTCTTCACGTCGCGCTCGGTCGTGCAGAAGACGACGACAGGCGCTGTCCCGCCGGCGATACGACGCAGCCTCCGCAGGAAGTCGATGCCGTTCATGACCGGCATGTTCCAGTCCAAGAGGATGGCGTCCGGCATATGGCGGGCGCAGGCGTCGAGGGCGGCCCGGCCATCTTCGGCCTCATCCACCCGGAAATTGAGCTCCTCCAGCATACGGCGGGCCACGACCCGGACGACCTTCGAATCGTCGACGACGAGGCAGGTCTTCATCGCGCGCTCCGGCTCAGGCCGCCTCGGCCGCGCGGCTGCCGCCGAGCAGGCGAACGACGTTCAGGACCAGCAGCAGCTGCCCCTCGAGGCGGTAGATGCCGTCGCACAAGTCGCGCCACTGCGGACGCAGCGTCGCCGGGCTGCGCTCGAAACTCTCGGCCGGGAGACGCAGCACCTCGCCCACCGAGTCGACCAGCAGGCTGTACAGCTCCCGGTCGTGCTCGACGACGACACTCATGCTCTGGCTCGGGTCTTCGACCGGCGGTAGCCCGAGACAGACGCGCAGGTCGATCGCGGTGACGATCCGCCCCCTCAGGTTCAGCGAACCCGCCACCTCGGGCGGTGCGAGCGGAATCCGGTAGATGCGCTGCGGATGCAGCACGTCTTGGGCGCTGAGCACCGGGATTCCGAAGAGCTGATCGCCGACGGTGATCGTGATGAACTCGCCGGTGCCTTGCGGAGCGCCGCCGGAGAAGCCCGCCGCCGATGCCGCGGTTACAGGGCTTGTGGTCGCAATGCTCATGCCACGCCTCGCGTCATCGACAGGGTTTGCGCGAGCGTCTCGAGGAGGCCCGCGCGGTCGAATTTCGGTACGTAGTCGGTGTAACCGGCGGCACGGCCGCGGCTCATGTCCTCGGGCTCGGCCTTCGCCGACAGCGCGATCAGCGGGATGCCGCTCCACCGTGCGTCGGCCCGCACGGCTTCGGCGAAGTCGAGGCCGTCCATTCCCGGCATCTCGATATCGCTGACGATGACATCGAACTCCTCGCCTGCATCCCGCAGGGCCAGTGCCTCCCTGGGGCTCTCTACCGCGGTCACCCGGTACCCCGCCGTGCCCAGCAGCGGCCCGAGCAGATTGCGGAAGAAGGCGCTGTCGTCGACGACCAGGACGCGCCGCCCCGATCCCCTCCCCTGAACGCCTTGCGCGCCGAACCAGTCGGGGAAGGCCTGCGTCAAGTACCAGCCGGTGTCGACGATCTCGGTCGCCTTGCCGCAGATCACCGCGGTTCCGAGAATGCCGCGGCCGGCCGCGGCCGTGAGCTTGTAGTCGAGCCGATCCTCGACGATGTCGAGGATCTCGTCGACGACGAGCCCCATCGCACGATCCTGCTCGGCGAATACCATGACCGGCTGCCGGCCCTCGGTGGCGAGGCTCTGGCCCTCGGTCAGCGTGGCGAGCGGCATCAGGCCGCCGCGATACTGCACGACCGGCCGGCCGTTCGCGACCTCGATCGTAGCCGCGTCGATCTCTTCGAGCCGCGCGACCAAGGCGAGCGGTACGGCTTTCGGCGTCCCGTCGCCGGCGCGGAACAGCAGAAGCGGCATCCGGCCATCGGCGTCGGCCGCGCCGCGCGCTGCTTCGACCCCCGCCGGATCGTCCCCCACGATCTCCCCGCGCCGGCTCGCGATCCCGTTCGGGTCCAGGATCATGACGATGCTGCCGTCGCCGAGAATGGTATTGCCGGAGAACACGGGATTGTCGCGCAGGATCGGCGCGACCGGCTTCACCACGATCTCCTCCGAATCGAAAACGCGGTCGACCATGATGCCGAAGCTGTAGGCGCCCACCTGGCTCACGACCACGAAGACGTCGGTCGTGCCGTCCTCCATCGGGCCCAGCTCGAGCAGCTCGCGCAGCGAGACGAGCGGAAGCAGGCGGTTGCGCAGCCGCAGCACCGGCGCGCGGTCGATCGTCTCGATCCGATGCTCGGCCGTGCGCGAGGCGCGGACGAGCTCACGAACGCCGATCTGGGGGATCGCGAAGCGCTGCCCCGCGCATTCCACGATCAGCGCGGATACGATCGCCAGCGTCAGCGGGATCTTGATCGTGAACGTGGTCCCCCGGCCCGCGACCGAGGACATCTCGATGGTGCCCCCGATCCGTTCGATGTTCGAGCGCACCACATCCATGCCGACGCCGCGGCCGGAGACGTTGGTGACCTGTTCGGCGGTCGAGAAGCCCGCCTTGAAGATGTGCTGCTGCACCACCGCATCCGGCATCGCCTCGACCTCGGCGGCGCTGGCGAGGCCGCTGCGGACGATCTTCTCCCGGATCTTCGCGGTCGAAAGGCCCCGTCCGTCGTCGGCGATCCGGATGATGATATGCCCGCCTTCGTGAAAGGCCTGGAGCCGGATCCGGCCGGTCTCCGGCTTGCCCGCCGCGCGTCGGTCGGCGGGCCGCTCCAGCCCGTGATCCACCGCATTGCGCACCATGTGCGTCAGCGGATCCTTGATCAGCTCCAGCACCTGCCGGTCGAGCTCGGTGTCGGCGCCGGTCATTTCGAGCTCGACCTTCTTGCCGAGCTCGTGCGCGATGTCGCGCACGAGCCGGGGCAGCTTCGTCCAGGCATTGCCGATCGGCTGCATGCGCGTCTTCATGACGCCCTCCTGCAGCTCGGAGGTGATGTGGTTCAGCCGCTGCAGCGGCGCGGCGAAGGCGCTGTCCTCCTCGTTCCGGACCATCTGCAGGAGCTGATTCCGGACCAGCACGAGCTCGCTGACCATCGTCATCAGCCCTTCGAGCACGTTGACCCCGACCCGGATGCTCTGCGCCGCGGCCGAGATCTCGCGTCCGGCCTCGGCTGCGGTCGCCTGTTCGCCTGCCGCGGCCGCCTCTGCCGGCCGGTTGCTTTCGGGCTCCGGCTCCGGCGCCGCGGCCCCGACCACGTCCGGGCGGAACGCGCCGGCGATGCGCAGCACCTCGTCGACGACGGCATCGCTCCCGTGCAGTTCCCGCAGCGTCGCGTCGAGATGCCCGAGAAAGGCGTCGAAATGCTCCTGCCCCAGTCCCTGGGCACGGAGATGCGCATGGGCGCGCCGCAGGTCGGCGCCGACATACTCGTTCGGCCCGCCGAGCGCCGCGGCGAGGAAATCGCGCATCATCGCCTTCTGCACGTCCATCGAGGTGTGCGCGAAGAAGGGCGCGAGACCGGGGTCATCGAGGACGCGACGGTAGAAGGGGTCGAGGAACGCCTCGATCGCGGCCATGCCGCCGAGACGCTCGTAGACCGAACCCGCGGTCGCTGCCGATGCCGGCGATTCGGGGGCTCCGCCGCCCGCGGCAACCGCATCGAGCTGGGCGATCAGGGCCGCATCGTTCCCTTCGGGCTCCGCCCCCGTCCGCTCCAGGGTGGCGAGGATGGCCTTGATCTGGTCGAGGGTCCGCAGGATCAGCGTGACGGCCGCGGGCGTCACGTCCAACTCGCGATCGCGAAACCGGCCGAGCACGTTCTCGGCCGCGTGTGCCAGCGTCTCGAGCCGCGGCAGATTGAGGAACCCGCAGGTTCCCTTGATGGTGTGGACGATCCGGAAGATCCCGGCGATCAGGTCGGGGTCGTCGGGGTTGCGCTCGAGGCGCACCAGCTCGAGATCCAGCGCGGCCAAGGCCTCCGCCGTCTCGGTCAGGAATTCCCCAAGTAGCTCGTCCATGCGCACGCTCCCAGCCGTTCCGGCAGCGCCTGCGCGACGGCGCGATCGCGGCGTGCCGGCCGAAGTCGGTGCGCACCCTAGGGGATCGTCCTTAAGGACGCGTGAAAGCGTCCGGGGCCGGTTCAGGCGGAGATCGTCGCCGTGAGTGCGAGGCGCCCGTCACTCCGCTGGACCCGGAGCGCCGCGCCGAGATCGTCGGCGAGACAGACGGTAAAATAGGCCTGCACGGTGCGCGCCTCGATCTCGTCGGGGCCGAGCGCGCGATCCAGGACCGCCTGGACCTGCTCGTGCAGGGCCGCGACCGATCCGGCCGCCGTGACGGTGAGGTGCAATTCCGACGGCGTCGAAGCCTGAGCGACGGCGACGCTGCCGCCCCGCGGCAGCGCCTCGGAGCCGAGCAGAACGAGATTCAACAGCAGTTTGGAGGCCCGAGCCTCGATCTCGATCGCATCCCTGGCCGGGTCGTCCGGCCATTCCAGTGCGACCTTGCCCTGCTCGAGCAACCCCCCGGCATAGCGGCGCAGTTCGGAGACGGACCAGCCGCTGCGGCCACCGCCGAAACCGAATGCGACGCGGAAAAAGTCGAGGCGTCGCCAAGCCTGACGTGCGCTGCCCGTGACGAGGGGCAGCACCTCGTCGGCTATGGCCGGATCGAAGTCCTCCAGAAGCTCGATCCCGTTGTTGACGGCACCGATCGGTCCCACCAGGTCGTGGCAGAGGCGCGAACAGAGCAACTCCACGAGTCGCAGGTCCAGTTGGAACGACATTCGGTCCCCCATGGCTTCGGGCATGCTGGGCTGCCGTTTCTCTCGCCTCGCGCCGCCGGCACAGACCGCGCTATGCTGCCGTACGACAGGAGGAGACAGCCGATGCAGGGCATGCTGGTTCCGGGGGCGATGGTCCGCAACCCCGAACGTCCCGATTGGGGCCTCGGCCAGGTCCAGTCGGTGATCGGCTCCCGGGTGACGGTGAACTTCGAGAACGCCGGCAAGCTGCTGATAAACGTGGACATTGTCGAGCTGGAGACGATCGGAGGAGCGGACTCCCGGTCCTGAGGCCGCGATCCGTTCCGATCCCGGGGGCGAAATCGGCCGCGGCATTGCTTATATTCCGGCGGACGGGAGCGAATGCTTTGTGCGAGACGAGGGGCATGGAAGCCGAATCCGTCAGGGGCAGCCGACCGGCGCCGGTCGTCGATCCGTTCGGCCGCGGCATCACCTACCTGCGGGTGTCTGTCACGGACCGGTGCGACTTCCGCTGCGTCTACTGCATGTCGGAGCATATGAGCTTCCTGCCGAAGGCCGATCTGCTCACGCTGGAGGAGCTCGACCGGGTCTGCAGCGCGTTCGTCCGCCTCGGCGTCCGGAAGCTGCGCCTGACCGGGGGCGAGCCCCTGGTCCGGCGCAATGTCATGACGCTGTTCCGCAGTCTGAGCCGGCATCTCGACGCGGGCGCGCTCGACGAACTGACGGTCACGACCAACGGCAGCCAGCTCGTTCGGTTCGCGGACGAGCTGCGTGCGTGCGGCGTGCGCCGAGTGAACGTGTCGCTGGACACCTTGGATCCCGATCGGTTCGCCGCGATCACCCGCTGGGGCAAGTTCGAGCGGGTGATGGACGGGCTCGCTGCGGCCAAGCGTGCCGGGCTCGCGGTCAAGATCAACATGGTCGCGCTGCGTGGCGTCAACGAGGACGAGTTCGATGCGATGATCGCCTGGTGCGGCGAGCAGGGCTTCGATCTGGTCATCATCGAGGTCATGCCGATGGGCGACATCGGCGAGGAACGGCTCGATCAATATCTGCCGCTGTCGATGGTGCGGAGCCGGATCGCCCGGCGCTGGACACTGGACGAGACGGATTACCGCACCGGCGGCCCGGCCCGCTATGCCGTGGTCCGGGAGACCGGTCGGCGGCTCGGCTTCATCACGCCGCTCACGCACAATTTCTGCGAGTCCTGCAATCGCGTCCGCCTCACCTGCACCGGAACGCTCTATCTGTGTCTCGGCCAGGAGGATTCGGCCGATCTCCGGACGGTTCTGCGCACAAGCGAGTCCGACGCGTCACTGGAGCAGGCGATCCGGGACGCCATCGCCCGCAAGCCGAAAGGCCACGACTTCGTCATCGACCGCCGACGCGGCCGCGTCTCGGTGCCGCGCCACATGAGCGTCACCGGCGGCTGAGGGCAGGATGCGCCTGCTCATCGCATTGCTCGCCGCAATGGGGCCGCTGACCGCCGGGGCGGAGACGGCGCACCGCTCGCCCTATGCCGGCATGGAGCCGCGACCGCTCAAGTCGCTGAGCGACCGGGAGATCGCCGATCTCCGCGCCGGCCGCGGGATGGGCCTTGCCCTTGCGGCCGAGCTGAACGGCTATCCCGGCCCCGCCCACGTGCTGGAGCTGGCCGATGCTCTCGACCTCACGTCCGATCAGCTCGCGCACGCCCGCGCTCTGCACGAGGCGATGCTGGCCGAAGCCCGTCCGCTCGGTGAGGAGCTCGTCCGGCACGAGGCCCGGCTCGAGGCGCTGTTCGCGTCCGGCACGATCGATTCGGCGACCCTGGCGGAGCAGGTCGAGGCGATCGGCCGCATCCGGGCCGCGCTCCGTCTCGCGCACCTGGTCCGGCATCTGAGCATGCGCGACCACCTCACCGCCGAGCAGATTACCGCCTATCGCCGCCTGCGCGGCTACACGTCCGCAGGGGCCGGCGATCACGAGCGGCAGCACCATCGGCCCTGAGTGCGGCGTCCCGTGCCGGTGCCGCTCCGGCGCTCTGCGGCAGCGGTGCAAAACGGTCCGAGCGGCTGGCGTCGGGCGACGCCTTGACTATACTCGCGCCGCCGCCGGAGCCCGGCCCAACCGCGGGGAGCGATGCCCGATCTCAAAATGGCGTTCGTCGCCGCTGACTCCGAGGCGGCGCAGAAAGCGCTCGCGGAGCTGACCGCACGCTATCGGCCGGTGGACCCGGCCGAAGCCGACGTCGTGGTCGCACTCGGCGGCGACGGACTGATGCTGGAGACGCTGCATCGCTTCATGGGCGACGGCAAGCCGATCTTCGGCATGCATCGGGGCAGTGTCGGGTTCTTGATGAACAGCTACCGCCTGGACGGCCTGCCGGACCGGATCGCGCGGGCGAAGCCGGTCGAGCTCAACCCGCTGGAGATGCGCGCGGAGACCATCCGCGGCGAGGTCCGGCACGCCCGTGCGATCAACGAGGTATCCCTGCTGCGCGAGACCCGGCAGACCGCCAAGATCCGGATCAAGGTCGACGGGGTCGTCCGCCTGGACGAGCTGATCTGCGACGGTGTCATGGTAGCGACCCCGGCCGGCAGCACGGCCTACAATCTTTCCGCGCACGGCCCGATCGTCCCGCTCACGGCGCAGGTGCTCTGCCTGACGCCGATCAGCGCCTTCCGGCCGCGACGCTGGCGCGGCGCGCTGCTGCCGCGCTCGGCGACCGTCGTCTTCGAGGTCCTCGAGGCGGACAAGCGCCCGGTCAGCGCCGTGGCGGACTACACCGAGGTTCGCGACGTCGCCCTGGTGCATGTCCGCGAGGACAGGAATACGGCCCTGACGCTCCTGTTCGATCCCGAGCACGACCTCGAGGAACGGGTGCTCAAGGAGCAGTTCCTGT
Organism: uncultured Alphaproteobacteria bacterium; assembly: GCA_964625225.1. Lineage (GTDB taxonomy): Bacteria > Pseudomonadota > Alphaproteobacteria > JAJUGE01 > JAJUGE01 > CAZVAR01. Next base: position 34,725 of record CAZVAR010000009.1, read on the forward strand.
CGTGACGCGTCGGCGGCCCGCCTGGGTACGGAAGTTCCCTCTCCTCCTGAAGACAGTCGCCATCGGCGCGGCCGGCGGTGCCCTGTTCACCTGGCTGGGCACGCCCCTGCCCTGGATGCTCGGGGCGCTGATCTTCACGTCCGGCTTGGCTATCGCCGGCATGGATCTCTACACCCCGCCCGAGTTTCGGCGCGTGATGATGGCCGTGCTCGGCGTCCTGCTCGGGAGCACCTTTTCGCCGAACCTGATGGACCAGATCGGCACCTGGCCCGTCACGCTGGCCGGGATGCTGCTCTACGTCGTGGCGGGCGGCGGCCTGGCCATGCTCTTCTTCCAGCGCGTCGGCCGATTCAACGGCCCGACCGCGTTCTTCGCCGCGGCTCCGGGCGGTCTGAGCGAAATGATGCTGCTCGGGCCGGCGATGGGTGGCGACGAACGCCAGATCACCCTGGTCCACGCCACCCGCATCGTCCTCGTCATCCTGATCCTGCCGCCCGCCTTCCGGTATGCGGCCGGCTATGAACCGCCGACGGATCTCGGCTCGGGCGGGACGATCTTCGCCATGGCCGCCTACGATCTCGTTCTCCTGGTCGTCGCCGGCGTGCTCGGACTGCTGGTCGGCCGACGCCTCCGGCTGCCGGCGCCGCAGATGACGGGGCCGATGCTGCTGAGCGCCGCGATTCACGTCGGCGGCCTGACGACCGCGAAGCCGCCCTACGAGCTGCTGGCGATCGCCCAGGTCATCATCGGCTGCGGCGCCGGCGCGCGCTTCGCGGGCGTGAGCTGGGTTACGCTCGCACGCCCGCTGATTCTGTCGATGATCTCGACGGTCGGCCTGGTGGGCCTGGCCGCGTTGTTCGCCCTGGTGTTCTCCTGGCTGACCGGCCTCGATTTCAAGGCGATCCTGCTGGCCTACTCGCCGGGCGGATTCGCCGAGATGAACCTGATCGCGCTCTCGCTCGGGATCGAGGTCGCGTTCGTCGCGACCCACCACACGGCCCGGATATTCCTCGTGGTGACGCTCGCCGTGTGGCTCTCCGGCCTGCTTTGGAAGAGGGGCCCGCTCTGCCACGACGGGGAGCCGGCAGAGACCGCCCGCCGGTGAGGTTTAGGGGCACGGCTGCTGCCGCGCCCCGCCCCGCTATTTCCCGCTATTTCTTGTCGATTTCGGCGAAGACCTCGCGGCCGGTTCGGAACGCCTCGACCGCGGCCGGCACGCCGGCATAGACCCCGACCTGCAGGAACACCTCCTTGATCTCGTCGCGGGTCAGCCCGTTGTTGAGCGCGCCGCGGAGATGCAGCTTGAGTTCGTGCGTGCGGCCGAGCGCGCTCAGCAGCGCCAGGTTGATGATGCTGCGCGTCTTGCGGTCGAGCCCGTCCCGACACCAGACCGTGCCCCAGCAATACTCCGTCACGAACTGCTGCAGGTCGTGGCTGAACGGGTCGTCGGCACCCTGTCGGATCGCGGGCTCGACATAATGGTCGCCGAGGACCTCGCGCCGTACCTGGAGACCCTTCTTGAAGCCTTCCGTCTGATCGTATTTGGAGGTGTCCATGATGTGCCTCTCCCTCTCGAGCGGATTGCCCGGAACCGCCATGAAACCCCGAGCGACCCGGACGGGGCAAGCGCCCCCTCGAATCGACGCCGGGATCGGGCGGCTGCGGCGGGGATCTGCGGCCGGGCCAACGCGCCGTTCGTCGGGGCACCCGGAGCGAACGGTGAGAGACGCCGAAGCCCCCGTCGCCTGCGATGCCGATCACGCTCCGCCCGGGACATCAGCCGCCGCCTGCGGCTTACGGCATCGACCGTCCGAGGATGTCCCGGGACCGGCTCGGATGCGGCAAGGACCTCAATAGGCACCTCGCGCCCTGAGCACCACGCCGACGGTGCGCAGCAGGATCGCAAGATCGAGGCGTAGCGACCGACTGCGGACATACTGCAGATCGAATTCCAGCCGTTCGGCGAAGGTCGTCCCGTTCCGGCCGGAGACCTGCCATAAGCCGGTGATCCCGGGCAGCACGGACAGGATCGTCGCCGCGCGGGCGCGCCCCATTTCCGGCAGCTCCTGCGGCAGGTAGCACCGGGGGCCGACCAGGCTCATCTCGCCCTTGATGACGTTGAGGAGCTGCGGCAGCTCGTCCAGGCTGTAGCGGCGCAGGATGCGGCCGAGCGGCGTCACCCGCGGGTCGTGCCGGAGCTTCTTGTAGACCGCGTATTCGGTGCGCGCCGCAGGGTTGTCCCGCAGATAGGCGGCAAGCCGCGCCTCCGCGTCCACGACCATCGTCCGGAACTTGTAGGCGCGGAATACGCGGCCCTCGCGGCCGACCCGCGGCTGCGCGAACAGCGCCGGCCCCGGCGAGGCTAGCCGGACGGCGACGAAGATCGCCACCAACACCGGCGCGAGCAGTATGAGCATCGCCACCGCGAGTGTCAGATCGAGCGCACGCTTCCCGTTGAGCGCCGGTCGGTTCCGGCGTGCCTCGACGGTCGGGCGTATCGCCGTGGATGCAAACGAAGCCGACATAACCTGTCTCTCTCTGCCCTGCTTGGCGTCCTGCTGCCGGGCCAACAGCAAGCCACATGCCACCCGCGCGATGCGCGATGGCCGGCGCAAATGCGTGATTCGGGACGGAACGACCGGCTCGAGCGGCATCGGAACGGGAAGCCGCGTCGCGTTTTGCTAAAATTTTTGCGAATTGCAATTGGCGTCGTCGCGCGAAAGTGCTTGGCTGTGCACGGTTTCGGCGCCTAACCTGCGGTCGTGAATTCCGCAACGGCTATCGGGCGGTTACGCCGGCAGATGGATCGACCGAATCAGTTATCGCGGACCGTGTCGCCCAGTGCCTCGCCGGTCGCGACGGTAGTGCGCTTGGCCCGAAACTGCTGACCTGCCTCCCTGTCTCGACATATGCCCAGACCAGCGATCGCCAAGCAGATCGGTGAGGCACCTTCGAGCGAAGCGGCCCCGCCGTCCACGGCCCGCCCACGCCGTTCTCTACTGCGCCCCCGTAATCTGCTGATCGCCGCGGTTGCCGGCGCCGTTCTCGTGCTGGGCGGCATCGAGCTCCATCAGCGCCTCACCCACGTCTACGAGTACGATGCACGGATCACCGCCGATCTCGTGACGGTCAGCAGCCGCGTGAACGGCTGGCTCACCGCACTGCCGATAATGGAAGGCGACCGCATTGCCGCCGGCGATACTCTGGCTGTCATCGACAGCCGGGCCTCGGCGTTGCGCGTCCAGGCGCTCGAAGCGCAGCTGCGCGGCCTCGAGGCGGAGCGCACGCGGCTTCTGGCGCAGCGTCGACTGATCGAGGATCAGATCGCCGCGCGTGCGCAATCGCGCCAGTCCGCCGTGTCCGCATCGACGGCGGCCAAGGCCGCACTCGAGGCCGAACTCGCGCTCGCGCGCTCGGAGCTCGAGCGGGCCGAAGCGCTCTACCAGCGGCGCGTGATCTCCAACCGGGAAGTGGACCGCGCCCGGGCCGAGCTGCGCAAGCTCCAGAGCGATCTGAAGAAGGCCGACGCCGAGATTCAGGGTGCCCGCAGCGAGGTCGAGGAGGTCCGGGTGGAGGTGGTCCGCCTGGACGTGATCGACAGCGAGATCGACATGCTCGCCTCTCAGGCGGAGCGGGTCGCGGCGGAACTGGGTCAGCAGAAGATCGATCTCGAGGACCGCACCATCCGCAGCCCGATCAACGGGATCGTCGACCGCACCTTCGTCGAGGCGGGCGAATATGTGAGCGCCGGTCAGCGGATCGCGCTCGTTCACGACCCCGAGCGGCTCTGGGTCGAGGCGAATGTCAAGGAAACCCAGATCCGCCGGCTGAAACCCGGCCAGCCGGTCGAAGTGACCGTCGACGCCTACCCCGGCCGCACCTTCATCGGACGCGTCGAGCGCATCGGCAGCAGCACGACCAGCAATTTCGCCCTCTTGCCCACCCCCAACCCGAGCGGCAACTTCACCAAGATTACCCAGCGGGTGCCCGTCCGAATTGCCATCGAGCAAACGGATGCGGTCCTGTCTCCGGGAATGATGGTGGAGGTCAATATTGACGTCCGAGACCGTTGAGGCTCTCGAGGCCCGTTACGGTCCGGCGTACCGGTGGCTCGTCACCGGGGCGGCAATCCTCGGGATGATCGCGATGGTGCTGTCCTCGACCAGCGTCAGCGTCGCGGTTCCCGACGTCATGGGCGCCTTCGGGGTCGGCCAGGACGAGGCGCAGTGGCTTGCCACCGCTTTCTTCGCGACGATGACCGCGACCATGCTGGCCAACGCTTGGCTCGTCTCGATGGTCGGGCAGCGGATGGTTTTCGTCATCACGCTCCTGCTGTTCGGGCTCGGGGCGATGGTCGGCGGCTTCGCGCCGAACATGGAGAGCGTGATTCTTGCGCGGGTGATGCAGGGCGCGGCCGCCGGGATCGTGCAGCCTCTCTCGATGATGACCATCTTCACCGTGTTCCCGCCGGAGCGGCGGGGCTCGGCGATGGGCATTTTCGGTCTCGGCGTCGTGCTCGCCCCCGCCTTCGGCCCGGCGCTCGGCGGCTGGGCCGTCGATACCTTCAGCTGGCGTGCGGTCTTCTTCCTGCCGTTGCCGCTCTGCGCGGTGGCGCTGCTGCTCGGCTCCATCTTCATGCCGACCCGCAACCCGGCGCAGCCGCGGCGCTCGTTCGACTGGGTCGGCATCCTGCTGCTCTGCACCGCCCTCACCTGCACGCTGAACGGCCTCGCCAGCGGCCAGCGGGAAGGATGGCATTCCGATTTCATCGTCGGCCAGCTCGCGATCGGCGTCGCCGCCGCGATCGGCTTCGCCGCCTGGCAGCTCACCGCCCGCGCGCCCCTGCTCGACATCGGGCTGTTCGCGAACCCGCAGTTCGCCTCGGCTGCCGTGGTCGGCTTCATTTTCGGCTTCGGGATGTTCGGCTCGATCTACATCACCGCGGTCTTCCTGCAGACGGTGCAGGGCTACACGGCGACGCGCGCCGGCATGCTCCTGATCCCGGGCGGCATGATGATGGCCATGGTGTTCCCGTTGTCCGGCCGGTTGGCCGACGCGATCCCGGTGCACTTTCCGGTCATGGTCGGCCTCGCGATCTTCGGGATCGGCTTCCTGATGATGGCGTCCGCGGACGCCAACACTCCCTTCTGGACCTTTGTCGGCTACACGCTCGTCAACCGGCTCGGGCTGGCGCTGACGATGACGCCGCTCAATACCGGGGCGCTGCGGGCGCTCCGCCCGGATCAGGTGAGTCAGGGGTCGGGCGCGATCAATTTCTGCCGCATGCTGGGCGGCGCCTGCGGCGTCAACCTGCTGGTCGTCTGGCTCGAGATGCGAACGCGGCTCTACAGCGACGCGCTGACCGCCACTCAAACGTTCGGGAACGAGGCCAGCCGCGAGCTGCTGCGCTCCGTCGAGGAGATCCTTGCCGCCTCCGGCGTGTCGGAGGCGCACCAGACGTCCGGAGCGCTCCACTATCTCGGGCAGGTCGTCTACGCCCAGGCCAGCATGCTGGGTTTCCAGGACACCTTCCTTGCGGCGGCGGCGATCGCCTTCGCGGCCGTGCTGCCTGCCTGGATCATGGGCCGCGCCCGGCTCCCGGCGCCGCGGCCCGCCTCGGGGCCGCACATTGCGCCTATTTCGCGATGAAGCCGCGGCCGATCAGCTGCCGGTGGATCTGATTGGTGCCTTCCCAGATCTGCGTGATCTTGGCGTCCCGCATCAGCCGCTCGACCCGGTAGTCCTTGATATACCCGTAGCCGCCGTGGAGCTGCACCGCATCGGTCGTGATCCGCACCGCGGCGTCGGAGGCGCGCATCTTCAGCAGCGACGCCTCCGGCCCGATATCCTGGACACCGGAGTCCAGCAGACGGACGACGTGGTGGAGCCAAGCCTCGCACAGCGCCAGCTCGGCCGCCATGTCGGCCAGCATGAACTGAATGCCCTGGAAGTCGATGATCCGTCGGCCGCTCTGCCGCCGCTCGTTGATGTAGGCGACCGAGTCCTCGAAGGCCGCGCGGGCGATGCCGAGTGCGTGCGCCGCCACGCTCGGCCGCGACTTGTTTAGCGCGCCGAACAGCACCCGCAGCCCGTCCCCGGGCTCGCCGATCAGATTGGCGCGCGGCACGCGGCATCCCTCGAAAGCGATCGCGGCGGTGCTGGAGCCGCGATGTCCCATCTTGTCCTCCTTCCGGAGGATCTTGAGGCCCGGCGTTCCCTTCTCGAGCACGAGCACCGAGAGTGCGGCCTTGTCGTCGCCGATCTCCGACCACTTGCCGAACAGGAGATAGAGATCGGCCACGTCGCCGCTGGTGATGAAGGTCTTGCCGCCGTCGATCCGGATCGAATCGCCCTCCGGCGTGAAGCGCGTGCGCATGCCGGTCGCATCGGACCCGGCCGTCGGTTCGGTAATGGCGAGCGCCGCAAGCCCGCCGTCGGCGATCACCGGCAGGAACCGGCGCTTCTGCTCTTCGTTGCCGAAATCGATCAGCGGTTTGATGCCATGAAAGTTGGTCGCCCAGACGATTCCGGTCGAGGCGCAGGCCTTCGCGATCTCCCGTACGCATTCGATGTAGACGGCGAAGGACAGGCCTGCGCCGCCATAGGCTTCGGGAATGAAGATGCGGTTCAGCCCGAGCGCGTTGATCGCGGCGATGTTCTCCCAAGGAAAGCTCGCCGTCCGGTCCAGCTCGGCCGCGCGCGGCGCGATCTTGTCGCGCGCCAGCGCCCGCACGCTGTCGAGCAGGATCCGCTCGTCCTCCGACAGCGCAATCGCCCCGTCCAGCCTTTCGAAGATCCGCACGGTCGCCCCCGTCCCGCTACTGATTGATGCTCTGCGCACCGTCGATGACGATGGTCTCGCCAGTGAGGAACGGCAGATTCTCGTCGAACAGGGCGGCTACCAGCCGCGCCACCTCGTCTACCGAACCCGGCCGGCCGACCGGGACGCGCTTTTCGAGCCAGGCCAGGAACTTGCCGGCGTCCCGCGCATCCTTGTTCATGTCGGTCGCGATGAAGCCGGGGGCGACGTTATAGACCCAGATCCGCTTTGGCGCCCACTCGACCGCGAGGCAGCGCGTGATCGCGCCCACCGCCGCCTTGGAGGCGGCGTAGGCCGTGCCATGCTTCGCCCCGACGCGGTCCCAGAACGACCCGATGTTCACGATCACCCCGCCGCCCGCTGCGACGAAGTGGGGATGGGCGGCCTGCGCCGCGGCCAGCACCGCCACCGTATTCGTCTCCAGGATCCGCCGCATATCGTCGAGCGGGAAGCTCTCGCTCGGCCCCATCTCCAGGATGCCGGCATTGTTGACCAGCCCCGCGAGGCCGCCGGCGTCCCGGGCCACCCGGTCCAGCACGGTCCGCAGGCCGGCCGCGTCCGTCACGTCGCAGCGATAGCCCCGCAATCGCTCCGCCGCGGCCGGGTCGAGCCCGTCCACCGCCGGCGGCTCGCCGCTCCGGGTCAGGCAGGCGACCCGTCGCCCCCGCCGCGCCAGCTCGCAAGCGATCCCCGCACCGATCCCCCGGCTAGCTCCCGTCACCGCGATCGCGCCCGACCCTGTCATGCCCACCTCGACTGCCATGTCCGGCGCGAGCATGACACAATGGCACGGACCGCTCCACGAGGCTTTGCAGGATGACCCCATGACCGCCCGCCCGAACTTCGAGGACTATCTCCACCGGATCCGTCGCTTCACCCGCGAGCGGCTGATTCCGAACGAGCACCGGCTCGAAGCGGAGGGCCGCATCCCCGAGGAGATCGTGCAGGCGATCCGCGAGATCGGGCTGTTCGGCATCTCGATTCCGGAGGCTTACGGCGGTCTCGGCTTCACCATGGAGCAGCAGGTCCTGCTGACACTGGAGTTCACCCAGGCATCCGCCGTCTATCGTTCGCGCTTCTCGACCACGATCGGCCTTTGCTCCCAGGCGATCCTCGACTTCGGCACCGAGGCGCAGAAGCGCAAATACCTGCCCCGCATGGCGACCGGCGAGGTCACCGGCGCCTTCGCCCTGACCGAGCCGGAGGCGGGGTCGGACGCCGGCGCGGTGCGGACCCGCGCCGTGCGCGACGGGGACTTTTACGTCCTCGACGGCCGCAAGCGGTACATCACCAATGCCCCCGATGCCCAGATGTTCCTGGTGATGGCACGCACCGATCCCGATTCGCCGGGGGCGGCGGGCGTCTCCGCGTTCGCGGTCGACGCCGACACGCCCGGCATCCGGGTCGGCCCGGTGCCGCGCATGCTGGGCCAAACCGGCAGCACCGCCACCGAGGTGTTCTTCGAGGGCTGCCGCGTTCCCGCCTCCGCCCTGCTCGGCGGCCACGAAGGCAACGGCCTCAGGGCGGCGCTGCGCGGGATCAATCATGCCCGCACCCACGTGGCCGCCACCTGCGTCGGCCAGGCGCTGCGCCTGATCGAGGAATCGGTCACCTATGCGACCGGCCGCCGGCAATTCGGCCAGCCGCTCGCGGAGTTCCAGTTGATCCAGGCCATGCTGGCCGACAGCCGTGCCGAAGCGGCGGCGGCGCGGGCACTGGTGCTCGAATGCGCCCGTGCCTTCGACCGCGGACCGCCGATCCCCTTTGCCGACATTGCCTGCGCCAAATATTTCGCCTCGGAGATGGTCTGCCGGGTCGCCGATCGGGCCGTGCAGATCCATGGCGGCGCCGGCTACATGGAGTCGAGCGCGGTGGCGCGGCTCTACCGCGACGTCCGCCTGTTCCGGATCTTCGAGGGCGCCTCGCAGATCCAGCAGATCCAGATCGCCCGCGATATGCTGCGCAGGGCCGAGGCCCGGGCCTGAACCGGCGCTAGCCGGACCGGCGGCGGAAACGGCGCCTTGCGCGGGCGGCCCGGTCCAGTTCGGCCGCCACCCGGGCGATCACCGGCTCCCAGTCACCGGGCCGCGGCTGCCGAAACAGGCGCATGGTCGGATACCATGGGCTCGTTGCGCCCTCGGCGAGCCAGCGCCAATCGGCATGGAAGTGCAGCAGCGTCCAGACCGGCTTGCCGAGCGCCCCGGCGAGATGCCCCACCATCGTGTCGGTCGAGATCACGAGGTCCAGCGCAGCGACGAGCGCCGCCGTCTCCTCGATCGAGCCGGAATCTTCGTTCGGATTGCGGAATCGCGGCACCGGCCCTCCCCGGTGCAGGTCGTCCCGGCCCGGCCCCCGCTGGAGACAATGCAGCGCGACCCCCTCGCAGCGGTCCAGTGCGGCGAGCAGCGAAAGCGGCACATTGCGCTCGGGGCGCCACAGGCCGCTCGCCCAGACCAGGCCGACATTGAGGCAGTCCCCCTCCATCGCCCGCCGCCGAGCGCCGGCGCGCTCCGGATCCGCGGCCAGATACGGCACCTCCGCGGGAATGGTATCGGGCTGCGTCCGAAACGCATGCGGCAGTTCGAGCGACTCGATCTCGGCGTCGTAGCCGTCCGGGTCCGGCCCATCCTCCAGCGGCACCAGCCGGTCCACGCCGTCGAGGGTGCGCAGGAGCGGCAGCAGGACCCGAGGCGCCTGCACCGCGACGGCGCGGGCCCGCGCGCGCAACGGCCTTGCGTAGCGCAGGAACTGGATCGTGTCGCCGAGCCCGTGATAGCAGCGAACCAGAACGTGCCGGCCGTCGAGCGGCCTCCCGTCCCAGACCCATCGAAGGTGCAGCGGCCGGTCGTCGCAGCGCTCGCCGGCGGCGCGGCGGCGTGCCATGACCCGGTCGCTCTCGCGCCACGCCGCTTCGAACCGGCCCGCGAGCATGTAGCTCATCCATCTCTCGGCGGCGCCGCGCTCCGGATCGAGGCCGAGCCGCAGGCTCTGATCGAAAAGCGCCACGGCTTCGGCGATTCGCCGTTCGGCATAGCGGGCCAGCGCCCGGTCGAGCAGCGCTTCGGCGGCCGCCGGCAAGGCGGAAAGGTCGTGTGGCATCGCGCGGCATTTACGGCTGTCCGCCGTGCCGGGTTCCCCTGCGCCCGCCGTCGCCTATCATTCACCTTTCATCAGCAGTCCTTAGAGCGGAGGCGCCGATGCCCGAACCGATGACGCCGCAGCCGGACGATGTGCTGCTGATCGTCGATCTGCAGAACGATTTCTGCCCCGGCGGTGCGCTCGCAGTACCCGACGGCGACGCCGTGGTGCCGGTCGTGAACCGGATCGCCCGCCGGTTCGCCCACGTCCTGCTGACCCAGGACTGGCATCCGCCGGACCACCGCTCCTTCGCGTCATCCCACCCCGGCCGGCAGCCGTTCGAGACGGTCCGCTCCGACTATGGCGAGCAGGTGCTGTGGCCCGACCACTGCGTGCAGGGCACACCCGGGGCCGCGTTCCACCCGGGCCTCGATGTCCCGCACGCGCAATTGGTGATCCGCAAGGGTTTCCGCCGCGAGATCGACTCCTATTCCGCGTTCCGGGAGAACGACAAGCGTACCCGGACCGGTCTCGCCGGCTATCTGCGCGAGCGGGGCTTCCGTCGCATCGTGCTGGCGGGTCTCGCGACGGATTTCTGCGTCGCCTGGTCGGCGCTCGATGCGCGTGCCGAGGGTTTCGAGGCCGTGGTCGTCGACGATGCCTGCCGTGCCATCGATCTCGACGGCTCGCTGGCCCGCGCCAGGGAGTCGATGCTGGCGGCCGGCGTGAGGATCCTCGACTCCGCTGCGATCGCCTGACGCCGCACGGCTCCCGGGGCCGCGGCTCAGTTGGCGTGACGCCGCTTCAGTTCGTACTGCCCTCCGCGCAACCCGCCGAAGAACCGTGGCACATCCGGGTGGCGGATCGGCTTGCCGCTATCGTCCGGCAACAGGTTCTGCTCCGAGACGTAGGCGACGTAGACCGTCTCCGCGTTCTCGGCGAGGAGATGGTAGAAGGGCTGGTCCTTGCGCGGCCGCATCGCCTCCGGGATCGACAGCCACCACTCCTCGGTGTTGCTGAATACCGGATCCACGTCGAAGATGACACCGCGAAACGGATGGATACGGTGCTTCACCACTTGGCCGATTCGGAACTTGGCCGTGCGGCCGTACATACTCCCCTCCCCCGGGTCAAACCTCTGCATAGCAGCACTATAATGTAGGCCGCGTCCCGGTCCACCGCCCGGGAAAAGCTCACCCCGGGATCGCCGCGGTCAGGTGTTGCGGTCAGGTCAGACGCAGCTCGTAGAGCCCCTTCATCAGATAGTCGTGCAGGCGGACGCGGTCAGTGATCCGCTCCACCGCACCGCCATTCGGCAGGCTCTGCGCCTGGGCGATCGCGGCATCCCATTCGTTCCTGGCGAATTCGCCGCGGCCGATCAGCATCACCGCCCGGAGTTCGTCGCGCGCCGCCGGCGTCAGCTCCGCCACGCGCTCGCGCAGCCGGGTCAGTGCCGGATTGTCCAGAGAGGCATCCAACGTGTCGAGATAGTCGGTCTCGGGCGGCATCGCACCGATGCCGTCACCCTTCCGGTGGCCGCGATTGTTCATCTTGTCGAACAGCCGATCCTGCGCCTGCCTGGCCGCGTCGGCGAGCCTCGCAATCTCGCGAACCGTATCGGCCGAAATGGCATTGAGCATCGAATGCCTCCGTTGGACGGTCCCCAACGAAGAACCGCGGAGGCGCTTCCGGGTTCGCGTGAGCGCTACCAGGCCGGGTCGATCGGCGTCGACAGCCCGCACTGCGCTTCGATCACCTCCGCCGCATCCAGGATCAGATCCTCGCGGAAACGGGAGCCGATGAGCTGAACGCCGAGCGGCAGGGCACCCGCCATGCCCACCGGCACCGATGCTGCGGGCAGCCCGAGCAGCGGAACGGCAACCTGCGTGCGCTGCGCCGTCAGCACCCGCTCCATCTGCTCGCGGCTTGCGGTATCGAAGCCGATCGCAAAGGCCGGCTCGGCGCTCACCTGGGTCAGCACGAGCGGATAGCGCTCGAGGAACAGCATCCAGGCACGGACATGCCGCGCACGTTCGGCTAGCCCGCGCGCATAACCCTCCAGATCGAGGTCGGGAGCGCTCTCCGCAAGGAAGCGGACGGCCCGTCGCCCGTCCTCGTCGCACAGCTCATCGATCTGCGAGAGCTGGAGGCGGCGCAGCTCGGTACCGACCAGCGTACGCCACAGCTCGGCCGCCGCAGCGACGGAAGGCGGCTCGACCGCCTCCACCCCATAGCCCGCATTCTCGAGTGCCCGCGCCGCCCGGTCGACGGCATCGGCCACCGCCGGGTGCACGCCCTGCCCGGAAGGGTCGGCGCAGACCGCGACGCGAATCGGCCGAGCCGGCGGCGGACCTTCCAGCGGTGCCGGCACCCACCAGGGGTCGCGCGGGTCGCGCGCCGCCATCGCCGCGAGCCCGAGCCGCAGGTCGCGCACGCGTCGTGCGAGCGGTCCCTGAACGGACATCATCTGCAGCGTCAGCGGCCGCTCGGCGGCGAGGCTCGCATTGTAGGCCGGCACCCGCCCGACGGTCGGTCGGATCCCGGCCACGCCGCAGCAATAGGCGGGATAGCGGATCGAGCCCCCGTAATCGTTGCCGTGGGCAAGTGCCCCGATCCCGGCCGCCAGCGCCGATGCGGCGCCTCCCGGGGAGCCGCCCGGGGTGTGTTCCCTCGACCAGGGATTGTATGTCCGGCCGCGCAAAGCATTGTCGGTATCCCAGCGCAGCGAGAAGGCCGGGGTGTTGGTGCGCCCCACGATAACGGCTCCGGCTGCCTTCCAGTTGGCGACCGGCGGGCTGTCGCTCGCCGCGATCATCTCGCGAAAGGCGACGACCCCGTTGGTCGTCGCGCATCCCTCCTGATCGACGTTCTCCTTGACTGTCACCGGGACCCCTTGCAGCGGCCCGGATGCTTCGCCGCGCCGGATTGCCGCGTCGGCCGCCTCGGCGGCCTGCAACGCCTGCTCGGCCAGCGGCGCAGTCACCGCATTGATCTTCGGGTTAACCGCCTCCATCCGCGACAACGCGGCCTCGACCGCCTCCCGGCTCGAGATCCGGCGCGTCCGGATGGCGCGGGCGAGATCGGCGGCGTCCCACCGCCAAGGGTCATCTGTCATCGGATCCGCCCCCGTTCGCCTGTCCGCACCACCGATCGTCCTGCTGCTCCGCCGGCTTGACCGCAGGCCTGCAACCGCCGCCCTGTCCCGAACCGCAGGCGCGGACGGACCGCCCTACACGGCCGGAGGACCAGGTCCGGATCACCGTAGCGGCCGGCACGCGGCGCGACAACCGCCCGGCGGCCGAGACCGTCGAAGACCGCGGCCATCGCCACCCGTGCCGGGTACGCCGCCGCGAAATCTTCCTGCGGCCCGAGGCTGCGCGCCGCGGGCGTTGCGGGTCAGATCACCTCGTCCTGCCGCGTCGTCGTCTCGCCGTAGCGGCTGAGCGCCGGCTTCTTGAGGCCGGCATAGAGTCGCTCGATACCGGCCACCGTCTCCCGATTCGACCGTTCGAACAGGCTGTTGCCGGCGAGATCGCTTTCGACCAGGAATGGCCCGAAATTCTCGACCTCCAGCACCCACACCGCCTGGGCGATGCCGAGCTCCTTCAGCCAATAGGCGTCCCGCACCCGCCGAATGCCGCGCCCGAGCAGCGCGCCGGTACCGTAGCCGACGGTCGTCCAGTAGACGGCACCGTTCGGAACGAAATGCTCGCGATAGTCGGCCTCCGACATGCCCCCCTTGCCGATGATCACCTTGCACTGCGAGCGCTTCAGGAACTCGCCGATCGACCGGCCGAAGCGGAAGCTCGCCGTGGCCGTCACCGCGCCGATGTTGAAGCTGCCGTCCTCGTTGACGCTCGCCGCCGGCGAGCAGTGGAAGCTGACATTGGTCAGCGCCGCAAGGTCGGTCGGGGGCGGCAGCCCCTCGTCGATCATCTTGCGGTAGAGCCCCTCGCGGCCGGTGTAGACGATTCCGTCGAGGTAGACGACCGTCCCGATGGCAAGTTCGGCGAGATCCGCCGGCTGGACCGGGGTGCGGAGGCGGACGGTCTGGAGGGTCATGGCGGTAATCCGTAAATTGGCGTTCGACTCTTGCACTCCGGAACGGGGTCCGCAGCTTCGGGCTCCGGCCGGTCCGCCCGTCCGAAGCGCGGCACGGGCCGGCCGGCTCCTACCGAACCCTCAATCCGCCGCGTCGGCATGCGCCGGCATGCCGTATTCCACGCTGTCGCGCCGCAGATAGGGCGTGAACCATTGCGGGTCGGTGCGGTACTCGATCCGGCCATCGGCGTGGATGCGCGCGGTCGCGCGGCGGGAGGACAGACAGAAGGCGTGCACGCTCATCGGCATTCCGCCCGTGTGCGTGTAGCCCACCTCGATATGGCAATCGACCACCATCGACCTGCCGACGAACCCCATCGGCCCCATCCCGATGTCGTTGCCGATCGCCTGCAGCTCGAGCTCCAGCTCCGCAATCGCCGGATCCGGATTGCGATCCCCCACGGTCCGCAGGCAAGCGGCCTGCTTGCCGAGTACCATACAGGTGTCCTTCGAGCCCCCCAGGCCGATGCCGACGATCGCCGGCTGGCAGGCGAGGCCACGTCGCCCGAACTGCACCATCACGTCGAGGAAGAACCGCTTGATCCCGTCGACCCCGTCACCCGGGAACAGCATGCGGTAGTCGGTTCCGAACAACCCGCCCTTGTGGACGGTGGTGATGTCGATCCAATCGGCGTCCGGTTCGAAAGACCAGTCGATCTCCGGCGCGTTGATGCCGACATTGTTGTCGTTATCCCGGCGCGAGAGCGGGTGCACGCGATTCGGACGCAGCGGAACGTCATGGGTCGCCCGCGCGGTCGCACGCCGCAGCGCCCGCTCCAGGGCCACGAACCCGCCCTGCACGGCCGCTTCGTTGCCGACCTTGACGTAATAGCGCGGCACGCCGGTATCGGCGCACATGGCACGGCGGTCCTGCTCGGCCGCCTCCCAGTTCTCGATCATCGAGAGCAGGACGAATTTCGAGAGTTCCTGTTCCTCCCGCTCCGCCATCTGCTTGATGCCGGCCTTGTAATCCTCGGGGATCTCGATGGCGGCCTTGAACATGAGTTCGTAGGCCGCATCCTCGAGGCTGGCGATCGAAATCATGGTCCGCTCCGCTGGTCCCCTGGAGCGCGGGTCGACAGACCCGCAATACGGTTCGGCGCGAAAGCCGCGGATCCGAGGATCCGCACTCCAACTCTACTCCCCGGCCGTCGCCATCGGCACGCCGGCCCCTTCGACCAGCGATTCGCCGGGGCGGACGTGGGTGAAGGCAACCGGCTTCATTCCGACCTCGATCCGGTCTCCGAAAAGGCGCACCGCGGTGTAGGTCGACCCCGCGAGATCGCTCGTCTCCGGGAAGTCCTCGCGGAAATGGGCTCCACGCGAGTCCTCGCGTGCCAGCGCCGCGGCGGCTATCGCCTTGCTGACCTGGATGAGGCTGTGAAGGTTCATCCAGTCGTGCCAGGTAAGATTGAAGGCGCGATCGCCGTCCGGAATGCCGACCGCGCCGAGCTCCGCCTCCAGCGCCTCCAGCCCGGCCATGCCGCGCCGGATGCCTTCGGCCGTGCGCAGAATGCCGACCTCGTCCCACATCAGGTCCATCAGCCGGTCCCGCAGGCCGTTGATGTCGCCAGCCGGCTTTCCGAACGGCCGCAGGCTGCGTGCCAGTGCCGCGTCGATCACATTCGGATCCGGCTCCGCGAACGCGCCCTCGCGCACAACCCAGGCTGCCATCACCTCGCCCGCAATGCCGCCGTACACCGTGGAGTTGGCGACGCCGTTGCCGCCCAGTCGATTGGCGCCGTGGACGCCGCCGGTATCCTCGCCGGCGGCGAACAGTCCGGGGACCGCCGTCGTCGTGTCCACGGCGAACTCTACCCCGCCCATCATATAGTGCGCGGTCGGCACCACCTCGACCAGGCCGCCGGCCAGGTCGAAGCCGCAGTCGGCGCAGCGCTCGACCATGCCCTTGAACTGCTTCGCCACCTTGTCGGGTCCGAGATGGGCCATGGCGATGTACAGCCCGCCGTTCGGCGTGACGTTGCCGCGGCGCATCTCCTCGTACATGGCGCGGCTGACGATGTCGCGGGTGGCCCGCTCACCGCGAGGGTCGTAGCGCGACATGAACCGCTCCTGCGCGCCGTTCAGGAGATACCCGCCGGCGCCGCGCAGCCCTTCCTCCAGAACGGTGCCGGTCATGCGCGTCTCCGGCCCGGCCAGCAGCCCGGTCGGATGGAACTGCACCATCTCCATGTCGCGCAACGACAGGCCGAGGCGCAGCGCCATCGCCATGCCGTCGCAGGTCTTGTCGCCGGAAGGCGTGTGGTAGCGGTACCTGGTCGGGCCGCCGCCGGTCGCCAGCAGCACGGCCTTGGCCTGCACGAAGCGGAACACGCCGGTCCGCATGTCGGTCAGCAGTACGCCGGCGATCCGGCTGCCGTCCGCGGCCGGAACCAGCTCGATCGCGCGGTGCTCCTCGAGGCGGTGAATACCGCGCGCCCAGACCTGCTCCATGAGCCGGTTGATGATCTCAATGCCGGTCAGGTCGCCCTTGTGGACGGTGCGGTCGAAGCTCTGGCCCGCGAACGCCTTCTGGTGGATCGAGCCGTCGGGATTACGGTCGAAGAAGCAGCCGAGCTCGTTCTCCAGCTCGTGGATGCGCTCGACCGCGACATTGACCAATGTCCAGGCCAGCTCCTGATTGTTCAACCACTTGCCGCCCTCGATGGTGTCCATGAAGTGGCGCTCGACCGAGTCCGTCGGCGCGAGGGCGACATTGTAGCCGCCCTGCACCATGCGGGTGCAGCCGCACTTCCCGAGCAGCCCCTTGACCGCGACCGTGATCGACAGGTCCGGATTGGTCTGATGCGCATGCAGCGCCGCGAACAGCCCGGCGCCGCCGCTGCCGAGGATCAGGATGTCGGTCCGTTCGCGCTCGACCTGCATCACCAGGCGCTCAACAGGAAGATCAGGGCCGCGAACAGGGCGATGCCGGTCGCGATGGCGATCCGGTCCTGCTGGCGGTCGCGCCAAGTCAGGAACTCGCCGGCCAGCAGCCGCAGGCCGCCGGTCATGTGTGCCGCCAGCAGGAAGACCAGAACCGTCTCCGCCAGCTTGACCAGCGGCATGTCGGTCCAGCGCAGGAATCCGTCGAGCCGGGCCTGTTCGATCGCCATCGCGAGCACGTAGAAATGCGCTGGCAGGAACAGCGCCAGGCCGAAGCCGGAAACCCGGTGCAGCAGGAACGCCCAATAGGCCGGATGGCCATGGCTGGCGACCAGCGCCCTCATGTCACCGCTCCCACCGCCCGGAATCCGAGTGCCAGCAGCAGCAGGCCGAACAGCAGCGCCGCCACGTCGAGACTGCGCCCACGCCAGGCCGTCATCTCGCGCAGGATGGTGCGCATGCCGATCGGGGCATGTACCGCAGCGGCAATGACGAACAGACCGTAGAACAGCATCCAGAACAGACTGCCCTCGGTGCGTGCCAGGATCTCCTGCGCCGTGAGGCCGTTCCGCACGGCGAGGACGATCGTCACGAGGTGAATCAGGACGAGCGGCGCCAGCACCGCCGCGCTCACACGCTGCGCGATGAACAAGTGCAGCTCGGCTCGGCCGGTCCTCACAGCTCCCCCTTCAGCGCCGCCCAGAAGCCGGCACGTTTGAGCCCCGCGATCGCCGCGGTCGGGTTCAACCCCTTCGGGCAGGTCACGGCGCAGTTTCCCATCGAGTGGCAGGCATGGCAGCCGGCATCGCCCGCCACGGCGGCGAGGTGCCCGGGCCGGTCGGCGTCGCGCCGGTCGTTGAGCAGCGTCCAGGCCCGGTTGAGTTGCGCCGGACCGAGATAGTCCGGGTTCCAGGCAACCGTATCGCACGCGGCGTAGCAGATGCCGCAATTGATGCACTCGATCCCGGCGTTGGCCGCCTGCCGTTCGGGCTCGTCCGGCCGGATGCGGGCGGTCTCGTCGCGCCGTGTCCGGCTCGGCACGAACCGCCCCTTGGCCGACTGCCACTTCTCGAAGAACGGTGTCATGTCCGTTGCCAGATCGCGGATCACCGGCAGGTTCCGCAGCGGCGCCAGCCGCAACCGACCGTCCTTCGCGACGCGGCTCACATGGGTCCGGCAGGTCCAGCGCGGCGTCCCGTTCACGGTCATCGCGCAGGAGCCGCACATGCCGACTCGACAGGCGAAACGGTAGGCAAGTGTCGGGTCGAGTCGACGCTGCACCCAGGTCACCACGTCGAGCACTGTCTGGCTCTCGCGGTGTGGCACGCGGTAGGTCTCGAATCGGCCGTCGGCGCTCCCGCGCCAAATCTCGACCGTGAGTGCGTCGCCGACCGGTACTTTCTCGCTCACGCGCGGGTTCTGCCCTTCCTGCCGCGCCGCAGGTCGCAGCGCGTTTCCCCTAGCGGATCGAAGCTAGCCCGTTTCCGCGCAGCCGCGCAACCGACGCGGCGAGCGCACGCGGGACCGGCAATGTCCCGCCGAACCTGCCAACGCCGTCCTGGCGTTTCGGGGGATCTTGCACCGCCCCTTCTCAACCATCGTGACAACCGCCCCGCCGCCGGATTAGGCTGTCGCTAACCACAACAACGGCCGCCAGCGTGCGGCCCCGGGAGGAAAGGACGGAGCATGGCATCCGTCGATGTCCGCCGCGTGAAAAAGCGCTTCGGCGAGACCGAAGTGATTCACGGTGTCGACATCGCCATCAGCAATGGCGAGTTCGTGGTTCTCGTGGGTCCCTCGGGGTGCGGCAAATCCACCCTGCTGCGGATGATCGCAGGCCTGGAGAGCATCTCCGAGGGCGAGATCGCAATCAACGGCCGGGTCGTCAACAACGTCCCGCCCAAGCAGCGCGATGTCGCGATGGTCTTCCAGAACTACGCGCTGTACCCGCACATGTCGGTCTTCGAGAATATGGCGTTCAGCCTGAAGCTGCGCCGACTCGAGAAGACCGACATCGCCCGCCGAGTCCAGCGCGCGGCAGCGATCCTGGGCCTCGAGCCCTATCTTCAGCGCTACCCGCGCCAACTGTCCGGCGGTCAGCGTCAACGTGTCGCCAAGGGACGCGCCATCGTGCGCGACCCGCAGGTCTTCCTGTTCGACGAGCCGCTCTCCAACCTCGACGCCAAGCTGCGCGTGCAGATGCGCACCGAGATCAAGGCGCTGCACCAGCAGCTCAAGGCCACCTCGATCTACGTCACCCACGATCAGGTCGAGGCGATGACCATGGCCGACCGGATCGTCGTCATGCATGACGGGATCATCGAGCAGATCGGCGCCCCGCTCGAGCTCTACGACAACCCAGCCAACATCTTCGTTGCCGGTTTCATCGGCTCGCCGGCCATGAATTTCGTCGAGGGCACCGTCGTCCGCAACGGCGGCGGCCCGGCGGTCGCAACCGCGGACGGCATTCTCCTGCCGGTGCGGCCCGACGCCACGCTCCGCGAGGGTGCCAGGGTGATCTACGGCGTCCGCCCGGAGCACCTGGCGCTTTCCCGTAATGGCGATGGCCTGCCGGCGCGGGTCGAGGTCGTGGAGCCGACCGGGGCCGACACGCTCGTCTTCTGCCGCATCGGGTCTGCCGGGGTCTGCGCCGAATTCACCGAGCGCCATGCCTTCGCACCGGGCCAGACGATCCAGCTCCAGCCTCGTCCCGACGCGGTGCATCTGTTCGACGAGGCCAGCGGCCGGCGCCTCTGACGCCGGCCGGGCCACAACCAAAGCCCGAGCGCTGCGAACGGCGCCGGGTCATAACCGGGGAGAGAGACGACCATGGCTGATTTCACGCGACGCGACGTGCTCAAAGTCGGCGCCGGCGCTGCCGCCGGCGCTGCCCTGATGGGCTCCTGGCCGCTGCGGGCCGAGATCAAGGTCGCGGATGTGCCCGCGCCGAAATACGAGGTGGAAAAGGGCGCGTCCTTGCGCGTCCTCCGTCCGAGCAAGTTTGTCCAGGGCGACGAGACCCTGTGGATGGAGAACACCAAGAAATTCTCCGAGGCAACCGGTGTCGAGGTTCGCGTCGACAATGAGAGCTGGGAGGATCTGCGGCCGAAGACGGCGGTGGCGGCCAATATCGGCAGCGGACCCGATGTCGTGCTCGGCTGGAACGACGATCCGCACCAGTATCCCGACAAGCTGTTGGACCTGACCGACCTCGCCGAATATCTCGGCAACAAATACGGCGGCTGGTATTCCGCCGCCGAACTCCTCGGCAAGCATCAGGGCCGGTGGATCGCCATGCCGATCGGCGCTTCCGGCGGCGCCATGGTCTACCGCAAGTCCTGGATGGAGGAAGCCGGCTTCAAGGAGTTTCCGCGCGACCTCGACGGTTTCCTGGCGCTCTGCCAGGGCCTGCAGAAGATCGGCCATCCCGCCGGCTTCGCCCTCGGAAACGCGGTCGGTGACGGCAATGGCTGGACCCACTGGCTGATCTGGTCGCACGGCTCGTCGCTGGTGGACGAGAACAACCGGGTCGTCATCGACAACGAGAACACCATCAAGGCGCTGGAATACGGCAAGAAGCTCTACGAGACCTTCATCCCCGGAACCTCGTCCTGGCTCGATCCCTCCAACAACAAGGCATTCCTCGCCGGCGAAATCGGCCTCACCTCCAATGGCATCTCAATCTACTACGCCGCCAAGAACTCGAAGGATGAGGCCATCCGCGCGATGGCGGAGGACATCTACCACGTCAACTACCCGATCGGTCCGGTCGGCGTGCCGACCGAGGGCGGCCTGCTCGTCAACACGATGATCTTCAAGCACACCAAGTACCCGAACGCGGCGAAGGAATATCTGCGCTTCATGTTCGAGAAGGAGCAGTACGCGCCGTGGCAGGAGGCCTGCATCGGCTACTGGAGCCATCCGCTCGCCGCCTACGAAGGCAATGCGATCTGGTCGGCCGACCCGAAGCACGAGCCGTTCAAGGAAGTCATCAAGAAGATGCTGCCTTACAGCTACAAGGGCTCGCCCGGCTATGCCTCAGCGGCGGCGCTGGCCGATTTCATCGTCAACAACATGGTTGCCCAGGCCTGCCTCGGGCAGAAGACCCCGAAGGAGGCGGCCGCCGAGGCCCAGCGCCGCGCGGAGCGGTACTACAAGGTCTGAGCCTCGGGCTCGCTCGATGCCGGTCCGGCCCCATACCCCGCATGCGGGGGCGCCGTATCGTGAAGCGGTACGGCGGGGCGGGACCGGGACATGCACCCTGGACCTCCCCGAGGCGGAACCATGGCCACTCTAGCCAAGGAAGTCGGCGCGCTGCCGGAGGAAAGCTGGCTCGCCCGGATCATGGACAATCACAACGTCCTGGTCGTGCTCTGCATGCTGCCGGCGGCGGGACTGCTGCTGATCTTCCTGACCTACCCGCTCGGGCTCGGCGTCTGGCTCGGCTTCACCGATACGCGGATCGGCCGGTCCGGCACGTTCATCGGCCTCGAGAACTACCGTTCCCTGTTCGAGGACAGTATCTTCTGGATGGCGGTCGGCAACACGCTCCTCTACACGGTGGTGGCGACGATCGGCAAGTTCGCGCTCGGCCTGTGGCTGGCGCTGATCCTCAACAACCACATGCCGTTCAAGTCGCTGATCCGCGCCATCGTGCTGGTGCCGTGGATTGTCCCGACGGTGCTCTCGGCGATTGCGTTCTGGTGGATCTACGACCCGCAATTCTCGGTCATCAGCTACGTGCTGACGCGGCTGGGCCTGATCGACCAGTACATCAATTTCCTCGGCGAGCCCTGGAACGCGCGCTTCTCGCTGATCGCGGCGAATATCTGGCGCGGCATCCCGTTCGTCGCGATCTGTCTGCTGGCCGGACTGCAGACCATCTCGCCGAGCCTCTACGAGGCGGCCGCGCTCGACGGCACGACGCCCTGGCAGCGCTTCCGCTACGTCACCTTCCCAATGCTGATGCCGATCCTGTCGGTGGTGCTGACCTTCTCGGTCCTGTTCACCTTCACCGACTTCCAGCTCATCTACGCGATCACCCGGGGCGGCCCGGCCAACACCACGCACCTGATGGCCACGCTCGCCTTCCAGCGCGCTATCCCCGGCGGCCAGCTCGGCGAGGGTGCCGCCATCGCCGTCGCGATGATCCCCTTCCTCGTCTTCGCGACCATGTTCAGCTACTTCGCCCTCGCCCGCCGCAAGTGGCAGCACGGAGGAAAGGATGACTGAGGCCGTCGCCGAACGCCCCGCCGGCCTCTTCCGCCGACGCGCCGCCGCCGATGCCGGCGGCATGGGCTATCTCGCCACGCTGCCGCGCCGGCTGCTCACGGTCTACACGCCGCTGGTCGGCTTCCTGATCATCCTGCTGTTCCCGTTCTACTGGATGGTCGTGACCACCTTCAAATCCAACGAGGAGCTGTACAACCACACCGACTACAGCCCGTTCTGGATCTACTCGCCGACCCTCGACAATGTCCGCAAGCTGCTGTTCGAGACAGACTATCCGCAGTGGCTGGTCACCACGATGACGGTGGCGATCGTCTCGACCTTCATCTCGCTCCTCGCCAGCGTCCTCGCGGCCTATGCGATCCAGCGCCTGCGCTTCCGGGGCGGCGAAACGGTCGGCCTCGCGATCTTCCTGGCCTATCTCGTGCCGCCCAGCATCCTGTTCATTCCGCTGGCGACGATGATCTTCAATTTCGGTCTGTACGACAGCCCGCTCGCGCTGATCCTGACCTATCCGACCTTCCTGGTGCCGTTCTGCACCTGGCTGCTGATGGGCTATTTCCGCTCGATCCCTTACGAGCTCGAGGAATGCGCCCTGATCGACGGCGCGAGCCGCTGGCAGATC